>JANWZM010000161.1 GCA_025054635.1 Thermoflexales bacterium | reverse complement strand
TCTTCTGGGAGCGTCACCTCGCCTTGAGCGCGCAACACGGCGATCTCCGCCATTTGTTGTTCGGTCTCCGCGTCGCTGTCGCGCGGGCGACCGAGCGTGTCGATCATCAACACGGCTGCGCCGACAACCGTCAGGCAAATCGCGATCTCGTAGGCAGTAGCAGTGCTGAGATATACCCCTCTAGGCAGCAGAGCGCTGATCCCGAGCAACGCGCCGAAGTCAACTGGAGACAGGAACGAGCCGTTGATGAGCGCAGCGACCGTACCTGTTGCTATTACCAGCCCAAGCCCAGCGCTGATTAGGGGAGCAGCCTGCAGCCACTTGAGGCGCGCTTTGGTTTCAGCATAGCCATAAGTGACATACCACGTCGCCACACCGAGGGTGACGACCACCCCTGCGGTGAAGCCATCGCCGGGCTGGTCATGCCCAAACAGAACGTGGCTCGCGGCAAGCACTAGCGACAGCGGTAGCACGAAGCGCGCCAGCGCGCGAACCATCGGCGACGTGCGCGTGCCGCCAATCCCGCGCAGAAACTTCAGTTGCGGCTGCTCCTGGGGCGAGTCGTCGCGGTCGCCTGCTTTGCGCGAGGCGTAGCGCAGCAAAGTATAGACCGCCATCCCTGCCGCAGCGAAGACTGAAATCTCTACCAGCGTGTCGAAGCCGCGAAAGTCAATCACGACTGCGCCGACAATGTCGTTTGCGCTGGTCAACGGCTTCGCGTTTTGCTCGAAGAACGGTGTGACTAGCGACTCGCGTGGGCGCGTCAGCAACGCCGTGAGCACCACAATGAACATCACCAAGCTCACCCCGACGGCAACTAGGGCGTCTCGCAGCAAGCCCGGGCGCGTCTGACGGAAGGTGAACTCGGCTGCACGTGCACGCTGCGCCGCAGGCAGGCGGGTCAGCGCCAGCACAAGCACGACAGTCGTCAAGGTCTCTACGACGACCTGAACCAGGGCAATGTCGGGCGCAGGCTCGAGCACCATCAGACCGGCGATGGCAAGCCCAGCCGCAGCCAGAGCAAGGATCGCAGCCAGATCGCGGCGCAGCAACACACTCGCTAACGCGGCAATGCTGATCAGCACCAGCAGGAGCACGCGCAGTACGGCTGTCTCACTAGGCAACGACCAGTCCACCCGCGCCAACGGCGGGAATGACAACCGCCCAACTCCGAAGACGAGTGCAACTAGGCTGACCAGCATGATGGCTAGATACAAGCGCAGCCTGCCGTTTTGTACGCGAGTGACTAACCAGGCAGCGCCGTCGATCACCTGTAGCGCGCCGAGATAAACCCTCTCCAGGCGCAGCCCGCCCGTAGCTGCAATCAGAGCTGGGCGCACGCGGTGGCGCATGACCAGCAGCGCCGAGCCGCTCAATACAGCAACTGCGCTGAGCACCAGTGGAACACTGATGCCTGTCCACAGCGCCAGCGACACCTTTACCTTCTCGCCGAACGAAGCCGTCGCTGCAGCAGCGAGCAACGTCGCTAAAAACTCCGGCTCAGGTAGCACGCCGACCGCCAATGACCCAAGCGCAGGAATCGCTGGGGCAAGCCACATTGGCAGCGGTGCTTCATGGGGGTGCAGCTTGCTCCGCGCTGCTCCTAGGAAGCCATCGAAGATGATCAAGCCAGCTTGTGCCAAAACCAGTGCTCCGGCGACGACAACCAATGCTGGGAAGATCACCTCGACAACGGGCGGCACGTTTGGGTGCGTTACCGTCGCTAAGAGTGTCTCTTTTGCCAGGAAGCCGAACAGCGGCGGCAGCCCTGCCATCGAGAGCGCAGCAACGCTTGCTATGGCAAAACTCACCGGCATGGCGCGCCAGATCCCACCCAACTCGCGCAGATCGCGCGTGCCAGCGTGGTGATCCACGATGCCAGTGATCAAGAACAGCGCGCTCTTGTACAGCGCGTGCGCTAGGACGCTGACTACGAGCGCCTTGAAGGCAATCTCGGTGTCTTGCCCGATCAAGGCGACCAGCACACCGAGTTGGCTCACGGTGGAGTAAGCCAGGAGCGCCTTAAGGTCATGCTGCTTCAAGCCAACGTATGCGCCGACGAGCATCGTCGCCAACCCAATCAAGCTGAACAGCCAGAACCACAGGTCGGTGTTGCCCAGGGCTGGGTTAAGCCGCGCCAGCAAATACACCCCGGCTTTGACCATCGTTGCCGAGTGCAGGTACGCCGACGCCGGCGCTGGTGCGCTCATCGCGCCAGGCAACCAGAAGTGGGCGGGGAATTGCGCGCTCTTGGTCAGCGCTCCAAGCGCAATCAACCCGAGGAGGACAGGGTATAGCGAACTGCCGCGCAAGGCGTCGCCCTGTGCCAGAATCTCCGCGAATTCCGCGCTGCCGCTGAGCACGGCGAGGAGCACGAGTCCGCCTAGCAGCGCTACGCCGCCACCGCCTGTGATGAACAGCGCGCGGAAAGCGCCCTGGCGCGCAGCCTCATCTTTGAACTTGTAGGCAACCAGTAAGAAGGAGGTGATGCTTGTGCCCTCCCAGAAGACGAACAGCGTGATGACATCGCCTGCCATGACCAGCCCAAGCATGGCGGTCATGAACAGCATCAGGTAGAGGAAAAACCGCCCATCTTTCGACGGCGCGCCGAGGTCGCCCTCGGTAAAGTAATACCCAGCGTAGAGCGTGACAAGCGTGCCAATGCCCGTGACGAGCAGGGCGAAGAGCAAGCTCAGCCCATCTAAGTAGAGCGACAGCGACAAGCCCAGGGTGGGCATCCACGGCAGCGCCGCCTGGATTGGCTTGCCGCCAGCAACAGAAGGGGCAATCGAAAGCAGAGTAGCGAAGCCAACGAGTGGCGCGATTGCCAGCGTCCAGCCAACCGCAGGCGAGGGCAGCCTACGCCCAACGATGGTCAGCGTTATCAGCGCTGCGCTAACCACGCCAACGGCGCAGGCAACTAGGGGAATCCAGACCGTTTCCATGGGCTTCGCTCAAGTTCAAACAAGCTTACGCCAAGCTCAGGACGAGATTAAGAATGTGTTGTAGCCGAGGGCTGTTGCGCACGTAGTTCGCGCACGACGAGCAGCACAAGTGTGATTGCGGTCAGCGGCGCTAAAAACGAGATCACCACTGCGGAAAAGACAGTCTTAGCTGGGCTTTGAGTTGCGTCGAGGATGAGATAAGCAGTGTATACCACATAGTAGCCCAGGAACAGCAAGCCCTCTCGGCGCGAGACGCGAAAGCCGGTGAAGAAGATGGGCAGGCAGGCAAGTGCTACCGCAAGCATTACTGGCAGGTCAAGCGTAATCAACGAGGGCGCCACCGCGACCCCTTGAGGTGACACCGCTGCCGTCAGACCAAGCACAGAGAGCAAATTGAAGATATTGCTGCCGACAACGTTGCCGACGGCAATGTCTCGCTCACCACGCGCGCTGGCGACAACAGAAGTTGCAACTTCCGGCAGCGACGTGCCGCCTGCAATCAGGGTCAGCCCAATCACCACCTCGCTGATGCCCAGGGCGCGCGCAATCGCAACAGCGCTGTCCACAAGCCAGCGCGACCCAACGACAAGCAACACCAGCCCCACAGCGACGAGCGCCAAGTTGACCACGACCCCGAGCACGCCCCGCGGACGCGCGCCAAACTCACGCGCGTACTCCTCCTCAACTTCTCGGCTCTCGCGCCGGCTCTCGATGATCAAGAAAATGGTGTAAGCGATGATCCCAGTGAACAGTGCCACGCCCTCCAACCGTGCGACTGAGCCATCAAGCGCAAGAAGGAAGACAATCACAGACACGCCGATCATCAGAGGGACATCGAGGCGGACAAGCTGCTGCGCCACAGTCAACGGCGCAACCACTGCAGACAAACCAAGGATGAATAAGACGTTGAAAATGTTGCTGCCGACCACATTCCCCATGGCGAGGTTTGGCTGACCAAGCAACGCCGACTGCACACTGACAGCAAGCTCGGGGGCGCTTGTGCCAAAGGCGACTACCGTCAGCCCGATCACGAGGGGTGAAACACCAACAGCCGCCGCGAGCCGTGACGCGCCGCGCACCAGCAGCTCGGCGCCGCCAACCATCGCCCCCAGCCCAAGGGCGAACAGGATGAAGACTTCAATCCCAGACATGCTCATCGTCGCTCTCTCTTGTCTTACGGTGATGACTTCAATTTCAATATATGTTGCTCTGCCCCTACTTCCTGTCTCCCCTTCTTCGAGGGAGAGGGACGACGATTTTCAAGTCTAGACGCTTCTCTCCATAAGCAAAAAGCGAGACCATCAAGGTCGCATGTCTGCGCTAACCCATGACGGTCTCGCCTTCGCACCAAACTGAGTGCGCTCGCCTCACTGGGAGACCAGTCTCCGTATTGACGATGAGGCGACCCTACAGCAAGAGCACTCACATCCAAATACGCGAAGCATATGACCAAATGTTCAGCTCCCTCTCTTCTCTCCTGTGGACAGGATAGGGCGAGGGGTACACCGTGCACCGCATCCTCAGAAAGCAGCGCTCTTGTGCAACCAGGGTGGCTACTACCCTGAATGCTTTGCAATTGTACATACGCTCTTGCCCAAGGCAGTAGCTAGCCAAGCGCTGACTATGGCGCCGAAATCAGCTTACAGTGAGGTGAAGTGGCACAACGCACAAGCTACTAGGATGCAGCTCAAGGCATGCGGTGCAAGGCGCTTCCTCTGCCCTAGCCCTGTTCGTGCAGGGAGGTGACCTGGTCATGTGTGTATGTGTGGCTCATCGCTGACAGAGACGCTTAGAGGATGTCTTACAATTCGGTGTAAAGGAGAACAGAGCCATGTCGGAGCGCAAGCGTTACCCAACCGACCTCACTGACACGCAGTGGGCATTCATCGAGCCACATCTCCCCAAGCGCGCCTCTCCACGCGGTCGCAAGCGCATCCACTCGCCCCGCCAGA
>JANWZM010000128.1 GCA_025054635.1 Thermoflexales bacterium | reverse complement strand
ATCGCGCAGTACCGCAAGATCCACCTGCGCGGCGAGGAGCAAATGCTCTTCCGCCCTGGCTTCCGCCTTGAACCTGCGGAGACGGCGCTCGGTCTTGTAGGGCTTCAAATCGGATGGGACATGTTCTTCCCTGAGGGTGTGCGCAGCTTATGTCTTGAGGGCGCGGAGCTGATCGTCGTCAGCGCAGCGTGGAGCAATGACCGCGCAGCGGAATGGCGCACGTTTCTCTCTGCGCGCGCGGCGGAGAACGCCTGCTTCATCTGCGCTGCGAATCGCGTCGGCGAAGAACCAGCGACGACGTTCGCTGGCGAGAGCATGATCCTCGGGCCGCGCGGACAAGTGATTGTTGACTTGGACGAGACGACCGAGGGCTACATCCTGGCAAAGCTTAACCTCGACGAGATGCGCGCCGTGCGCGAGGAGACCCAGATCTTCCAGACTCGGCAACCGACGAGTTACCGAAGTGTGGTCAAGCGTTACTGATGAGCACTCGAGAGCTTCGGCGTGAGCCGCTCCCTTACCCCGTTTGGGGCGAAGCCTTCATTGATGAGACATCGCGCCAGCAGATGGACAACGCCATGCGCCTGCCGGTCAGTGTCGCCGGCGCGCTGATGCCCGACGCACACGTTGGCTACGGGTTGCCCATCGGCGGTGTGTTGGCGACCGAAGGCGCAGTGATCCCTTACGCTGTCGGCGTGGACATCGCCTGCCGCATGCGCTTGAGCGTCTTCGACGCCAAGCCAGACTTGCTTAAGCAGCAGGAAGGGCGCTTCGAGAAAATCCTGCGCGAGCAAACGCGCTTCGGCGCTGGCGCCGAGTGGAAGCCACGCCGTGACGATCCTGTTCTGGATGATCCCGACTGGCAAGCGACACCGCTGTTGCGCCATCTCAAAGAGACAAAGGCGATCCCTCAACTCGGCACTTCGGGCAGCGGCAACCACTTCGTTGAGTTTGGCGAGCTGGAGGTCGTTGAGCATGATCCGAAGCTCGGCTTGAAGCCGGGGACTTACCTGGCGTTGCTCTCTCACAGCGGCAGCCGCGGTGTTGGCTACCAGATCGCTGACTACTACAGCAAGCTTGCCCGCCAACTGCACCCTGAGCTGCCTAAGGAGCTGGCGCATTTGGCTTGGCTGGACATAGACAGCGAACCTGGACAGGAATATTGGATCGCGATGAACTTGGCAGGGCGTTTCGCCTCTGCGAATCACCGTGTGATTCACACCCAGATCGCCCGCGCCAGTGGCTTGGACATACTCGCAACGGTCGAGAACCACCACAACTTCGCCTGGGAGGAGCGGCTTCCTGATGGGCGCAAGGTGTTCGTCCACCGCAAAGGCGCGACGCCTGCGGGCAAGGGCGAGCTAGGCGTAATCCCCGGCACGATGGGCGACCCAGGCTACGTCGTGCGCGGCAAAGGCAACCCTGCCTCGCTGAACAGCGCCTCGCACGGCGCTGGGCGGCAGATGAGCCGCAACCAAGCGTTCAACGCCATCACCAAGAAGATGCGCGACGCCTACCTGCGCGAGCGCGGCGTCAAGCTGCTTGGCGGCGGGCTGGACGAATCGCCTCAAGCCTACAAGCGGATTGATGAGGTCATCGCTGCCCAATCCGACCTGATTGACGTGATAGCGCGCTTCCAGCCGCGCCTGGTGATGATGACCGATGATCCGCAGGACATCTAGCTGATGCTGTCTCCATTCAGGCGCGCCTAGCGCGCTGCTGGGAGATGCGTGTCCTCACCAGGGAAGGGCTTCTTTTAGGGATCATCCATCCCAAAGATGCAGCGAGCCTAGCTGCTGCAGTGGAAGCCCGGTCGGATTACTTGGTCACTCTGGATCGACAACACTTTCCGGGCAATCCAGGGGTAGCTCGCAGCGCTGAGCTGCGGACGGGACACCAGGCGAATTTCTTGATTGGTTCTGGGCATCACTGGGGGGTGTAACAGCGTGAGTGCGGAGTGGTAGCTTGACTTCTTCAGCTTCAGATGGGCAAGGCACTGAGGCTGGTCTTTAGCTAGCGCAGCATCTTGGGAAAGGGGAGTCGCTACGTGAAAACACACAAAGCACATTGCTTTGCCCTCACACCTGCGCCTTTCTTCTAGGGAGCTCACTACCCGCAACGTTGCAAAGAAGCGCATCCAACCCGCAAAGCGCAAGGGAATGATAGGGTAGGGGCGCACCGCGCG
>JANWZM010000069.1 GCA_025054635.1 Thermoflexales bacterium | reverse complement strand
ACCCCTGGACCACCGATGAGCGAGAGGGCAAACACGCCGATATCACCAGTCTGAAACGAATCATCCTCCTGCGAGCTGACGAGCTGCCCATTGATGTAGAGGTCGAACCGCGCGCTTTGCATCACGACGCGAAGCTGGTTGCGCTCGGCACCACTCTTCACCGCGGGATGCGGTTGCCAGTCGTTCCAGTAAGTCCACTCGCCTTCTTTGACTATCCCTGCACGCCAGTAACCGTCGGAGGAGATGGCGAAGTGATAGAAATTCTTCGCGTCCTCGGCACGAAAGATCACGCCGAAGCCGTTGTCTAGCGGCCCGCCAAGTGCGCGCGCCTCAACTTCCAAAACGCCATCGGCAAACTGCTTGCCAGCAAAGCTCCATTGCGCCAGGTTCTCCTGCTTGACCAAGATGCGCAGCGCGGAGCGGTCGTAGCGCACCTCGGCGGAAAGGTCGGAGAGCGTTTCCCAGCCGCTACTCGGGTCATCGAACTCGTCCGTATAGGGCAGAGGTGTCAAGCTGCTCGAGGCGCTGCCTGAGGTACATGCGCTGAGCAACAGTGCGGCGCTGACGATCAAACGGCGTAGGCGCTGCATGACAAGGATGATAGCAAAACCAACCCAATACAATCACAGGTCGGCATGAACCGACCCTCTCACCGAGCGCGGCTCTGGCTTGCGTTGGCTGCCATCCTTGCCTGTCGGCTGTTGCTTGGTGTGCTCTTCTCAGTCAACACGCCCCTGTGGGAGGCTTACGACGAGACAGGGCACTACGCCTACGCGCGTTACCTGGCAACTGAGCGGCGTTTACCCCCGCTCGGGGTGAAGCTGGTTGACTTTGACGAGACACATCAACCGCCGCTGTACTACGCGCTGATTGCCCTGCCGATGGTCTTTGTGCCGGAAGACCATCTCACCCCCATATTCACTGCTGGCGGGAGAACCTGGGTTGTGCCTGCTGCCGAGGACCGCTTTCCGTGGTATGGCACAGCACTAGCACTACGGCTTGGGCGCTTTGCCTCATTGCTTGTGAGCATGCTGGGGGTCGTGTTTGTGTTCCTAGCGTTGCGGGCGTTGCTGCCGGCTCAGGAGCGCGCCGCTCTGATTGGTGCATTCTTCATGGCGTTCTGGCCTCAATTTGTGTTTCAAAGTGGCACGATCTCTAACGACGTGGGGATGGTCGTAGTAGGCGCTGCTGTTTTGTGGGGAGCAGCGCGTTTGGTTTCTGTCTCGCCAGCGCGGCTCAGCGATTGGGTTGTCATAGGAGCAGTCGCTGGCTTAGCAACTTGGGTCAAGGCGAACGGGATCGCGCTCACGGCTGCCGCGTTAGGCGTTGTCGCTGTGCTCGCTGTGCGTCGCCGCGCCTTCATTTCAGGAGGGGTCTCGCTTCTTGTTTGCGTTGTTGTGATCGTGCTTGGTGCGTTGATCTCAGAGGAGCGCTCGCTGCGCTGGGCTGGACTTACAACCGCTGCACTGGAGGCGTCTGGAGAGGCATTCAGTCTCGAGCCTCTTGCGTCTGCAACAGATGCTGTGAGCAGAGTCACAGATGTCCTCCGACGTGGAGCTTGGCTAGGTTTCAGTTCGATGTTTGCTGCCTATAGCTGGGGCACTTTGCAACCGCCGCAAAGCTGGCTCTGGCTTGCCGCAGGGGCGGCTGGGGTTGTGTTTCTACTCGGCTTACTTGCGCCCAGCACGCGAGCAGTCAACCAAGCGAGGGCACTCGCCGCCTGGGTGTGGGCAGCCGTTGCAGTTATGCCCATCGCCCGTGCCTCGTTCGCGGATGAGCCATCGCTTCTAAGCGGGCGATTCTTCCTGCCAGCATTGCCAGCGCTGTCTGTCTGGGCAGCGTTGGGGCTCGCCGTTCTCAGTCTGCGACCACGGCTGTGGATTGGAGGAGCAGCGTTTATCGGGCTGCCCTTCGTGAGTCTGGTTTCGCCCTGGCTTGTGCTTGCACCTGCCTACAAGCCTCCGTCCGCGCTCTCGCCTGAACAATCAAGCCAGCAGGTGGAGATAAAAACCTCGCTCGAATACGGCGGTGCTCTGCGCCTGCTAGGCTACCGCACGCTCACGCCCAAAGTCGAAGCGGGCGGGGAAGCAGCGCTCGAGGTGCACTGGCAGGTGTTACGCCCGACTGAGCGAGGCTACGGGGTGCAGCTCGAGGTGTTCAACTGTCTTGGTGAGTCCATGCAGATTCGCCATCGCCAGACGCTAGGCAACAACACGCTGCCAACGTGGCGCCTGCCCCCTGGACTCGTGTTTGCTGATGTCTATCGCGTCCAACTCCACCGTGGCGACTATCCAACGCAGGTTTACATTGCGCTGAATTTCTTCGACCAACAGACAAACGCGCTTATGGATTGGTCATGCGTTGACCGCGGGGAGAGCTGCCATAATCATCTGAGTAGGATTGCCGTTTCCTTGCCCTGGCACGAACGACTTGTCGCTGGGCTGCGTCCTGCAGTTGCACGCTTTGGCTCAAGCATTGACATGATTTCAATTGAGCTGCCCAGCCGCATCCGGCGAGATCAAGACCTCGTCGTTCGCCCGACGTGGCGCGCGGGTGCGGAGACGCGAACCGACTACACTGCGTTCGTGCACGTGCTCAGCACAAGTGGCGAGCTGGTTGCTCAGCATGACCAGCCGCCGCGCCAGGGGTGCTACCCCAGCTCGGTTTGGCGTGCAGGTGACGTCGTTCCTGACGCGATCACTATTCAGCGCGGGAAGCTGGAACGTCTGCTCCCTGGGCGATACCTTGTCCGAGTAGGCATGTATGACGCACGCACCCTAGAGCGACTCCCAGTGCAAATCGACCGCCAGCAGCGCGATGCGCTGGAGTTCTCGCTAGCGTTGGAGTGATGGCGTGATCGCAAACCCAATCCGCAAGTGGATTGCTTTTCTGGCGATCCTTGTGCCGACCCTCGTCTACGTTGCTGCCTTGCTTTTCGACCCTGGGCGTGCGCTCGTGCTTTGGGAGCGGGGCAGCGTTCAAGTTGCGGATGGGTTGCCGCTGGCGCTCGCAATGCTTGGCTACGCAAGCCTCGCGGCAGTTGCCATAGCCAACCTCCCTGACAAGCTCAGCTTCAGAAGACGCGCGGCGCTGCTCGCCGGCGTCTTCCTCAGCGGGCTGGTGTTGCAGACGGCAGCAACGCGCGTCGTCGAGGTGTATCCGCTGCGCGCCCTGTTTTTGCGTCAATACTCAGATTTCACAGGGGGCTACTTCACTGTTGGCGTGCGCGTAGATGACCTGCGCGCTTGGCTTGACCGCTTTGCCGAGGAGATGGCGCAATACAACGTTCACGCCGAGCGCCACCCCCCTGGCTTGCCGATGATCTTCTGGGCGTTGACGCAGCTTGCCTCGCTGTTGCCTAGCCTAGCTACACAGCTTGCGCCAGCCCTACGCCCGCTGGCGTGTTTTGACTTGCGCGCAGCGCAGCTCAGTGATGTCCAAATCCTCGCGGGCGCCCTTGGCGCTGTGCTTGAGAGTGTTCTAGCTTGGCTCGTGCCGCTCGCGCTGTTTGTGTTTGTGCGCCAGCTCAGCAACGACCGCGCAGCGGCGACAGCTGCCTTGCTCTACCCCCTCATCCCTGGCGCTTTGCAGTGGGTGTCACAGTGGAATCGCAGTTTCGGCTTGTTCGCGCTGCTTGGGTTGTTGCTCGTCGAACGACTGATCGGCAGCAAACGACTTGAGTTGGGTTTGGCTGCACTGACTGGGCTTGTCCTATCTGCAGCCGTGTGGATGAGCTTCGGCAACGTCCCGATCTTGATGATTGTTGGGGGATACGCGGTCGTCCGCGTTGCGCAAGCAGAGCGCCTCGCCCGCGTGCCTCTCTGGGCGCTGCGCAGTGCGGTTGCTGGGCTGAGTCTGGTAGCGCCATGGATAGTGGCTGTTGGGCTTGCAGGCTTTGACCCTTTCGCGGCATACCAGAGGGCGATGCAGGTTCACCTGGCGCTGGATCGCGATTACTGGCCTTTTGTGGTTTGGCACGCCTGGGACATCTTGACGTTTGCGGGGCTGCCGCTGAGCACAATTGCGTTGCTGCTTGCTTGGCGCCAATCGCCTGCGCTTGCGATTGCCTGGTCGCTCACCCTAGTGGCGCAGTGTGTGCTGCACGTCGCGCGCGGTGAGACTGGACGAGTGTGGATGTACTTTGCGCCGCTGATTGTTGGGCTGAGCGGGATGTGGTTGGTTGCTCAACGACGGGCAGTAGTAGTTAGCTTGCTTGCGCTGCTCGTTGTTCAATCCTTTGTGCATATTGTCCTGCTGCGCGTCATCAGCTACGGGGTAGACCCGCTGACTGCACCGAGAGTCGATCTGCCTTCAAACATCACTGAGACGAATGTGCGTTTCGAGCACGAGGGTGAGATCCGACTGCTCGGTTATCGTTTGAGCCGCACGACTTTTGCACCAGGTGAGTCGGGCACGCTAGAGCTGTTTTGGCAGCATCAAGGCAAGGACGCATTGCCAGTTGCGCGCAAAGTGTTCATCCACTTCAGCGATGCCCTCGAGGACGAGTATCGCATCGTCAACCAGGACGGTCGCCCAGCCAATTGGGCGCTGCCGACGACGTGCTGGTTGCCGAGCCAAGTGATCTACGACCCCCATTCATTCACCGTGGATCTGCAGGCACGCCCTGGCGTGTATTGGGTGCTCGTTGGGCTGTACGACGAGCACACAGGGGAGCGTGCCCACGTGCACACAGCGCAGATTGCGCGCTATGGTGCAGTTGCGCTGCCAACCAAAGTTCTAGTGGCACAGTGATCCTGCAGACACGGGGCGGGCTGCAGCTTCGCTGCTCACTGCAGTGTCATGCCTCAGACTGCTAGAATCGCATCGTCCAACAAATTATGCCAGAGGTCAACAAGGTTATTTACTCGATGGTGCGCGTCGGTCGCATCCACCCGCCGAACAAGCAGGTGCTGCGCGACATTTCGCTAGGCTTCTACTACGGGGCGAAGATCGGCGTGCTCGGCTTGAATGGCGCTGGCAAGAGCACCTTGCTGCGCATTATGGCAGGGGTGGACAACGACTACATTGGCGAAACAATCCTCTCGCCTGGCTACACACGCGGCTTGCTCGAACAAGAGCCCTACCTCGACCCGAACAAAACCGTCCGCCAGGTCATCGAAGAGGCAGTGCAACCGCTGGTTGACCTGATGCGGCAGTATGAGGCGATCAACGAGAAATTCGCCGAACCTGACGCGGACTACGACAAGCTGATTGAGGAGCAGGCGCGCCTGCAAGAGGAACTCGATAAGCATGATGTCTGGACGCTCGACCAGCGCCTGGAGGTTGCCATGGACGCGCTGCGTTGTCCTCCGCCGGATACACCGGTGCGTGTGCTCAGCGGCGGCGAGCGCCGCCGTGTGGCGCTGTGTCGTCTGTTGCTCACCGAGCCGGATATCCTGCTGCTCGACGAGCCGACTAACCACCTCGACGCTGAGTCTGTGAGCTGGCTGGAGAAGCACCTGCGCGACTACAAGGGCACGGTGATCGCCGTCACCCACGACCGATACTTCCTCGACAACGTTGCCGAGTGGATTTTGGAACTTGACCGAGGCTATGGCATCCCCTGGAAAGGCAACTACTCCTCCTGGCTAGAGCAGAAGGCGAAGCGTCTTGCCGACGAGGAGAAGGCAGACGCCAGACGCCAGAAGACGCTGGAGCGCGAGCTAGAGTGGATTCGCATGTCGCCCAAGGCGCGCCAAGCCAAAAGCAAGGCGCGCGTCGCGGCCTACGAACGCCTGCTCTCCCAGGAAACCGAGAAGCGCCGCGAGGAGCTTGAGATTTACATTCCCCCTGGCCCGCGCTTGGGCGACGTTGTCATCGAGTTCGACAACGTGACTAAGCGCTACGGCGACCGCGTGCTCTACGAGAACCTCAGCTTCAAGGTACCCCCTGGTGCAATCGTCGGCATCATCGGGCCGAACGGCGTCGGCAAAACTACGCTCTTTCGCATGATTGTCGGGCAGGAAAAGCCTGATAGCGGCACTATCCGAACCGGCGAGACCGTACGCATCGCCTACGCTGACCAGTCGCGCCCGCTGGACGGCAACAAGACGGTCTGGGAGGAAATCAGCGGTGGCGAAGAATACTTGCAGCTTGGGCCGCGCAGGGTGCAGAGCCGCGCCTACGTTGCCAGCTTCAACTTTCTTGGCAGTGACCAGCAGAAGAAGGTCAGCATGCTCTCTGGCGGTGAGCGCAACCGCGTCCACCTAGCGAAGACACTCAAAGAGGGCGCAAATGTGCTCCTGCTGGACGAGCCGACCAATGATCTGGACGTGAACACCCTTCGTGCGCTGGAAGACGCGCTCGACAATTTTGCCGGCAGCGCGCTGATCATCAGCCATGACCGATGGTTTCTTGACCGCGTGGCGACGCATATCCTCGCCATCGAGGACGACAGCGAGGTGCGCTGGTTTGTCGGCAATGTCAGCGAGTATGAGGCTGCTTACCCGCGCCCTGAACGGCGCAAGCAACGCAAGCTTCAGCTCTAGGTCTGGGCTCAACGCTTCTTAACAACTCTTAATGTCTCCCAGGTATACTCCCAAAGATAGCTGGCGAAATCTTGTTTAAGGAGACGATAAACCAGACACTGTAACTGCGCCTCAGGCTTCGCCCCTCTCGCTACGGCGGGTGTTGGTGCTGAACGCGACGTATGAGCCGCTCAGCGTCGTGTCGATCGCGCGCGCCTTGCATCTGGTCTTGGAAAATCGCGCTGAAGTCATCGAGGCTTCGGATGCACAGATTCACAGCGCGCGGATGAGCTTGCCCGTACCCCAAGTTATCCGCCTGCTGCATTATGTGCGCGTACCGCACAACTTGCCGCTGCCCCTGTCGCGACGCGCCCTGCTGCTGCGGGACAACTACACGTGCCAGTATTGCGGCGCACAGCCTGCGCGCGAACAGCTTACGATTGATCACGTCATCCCGCGTTCGCGCGGCGGGCGCACAGAGTGGGAGAACGTCGTCATCGCCTGTGCAGCCTGCAATCGGCGCAAGGGCAACCGCACGCCAGAAGAGGCAAACATGAAGTTGTTGCGCAAGCCGCATCGCCCGCGCTTCTGGGCGATGGCGCTGCTTACCATGGCGAACAACGAGGTCTGGCGCAAATACCTGGTCAATGGTCACGACTCGTAAACGCAGCTTTTACGTGCTCAGCTTGCTCGTTTTGGCTGGCACTGCGCTTGGGTTGGGCTTTCTCGCGCTTCCCAACGAGACGCTTTTCTACTGGACTGGCGAGACCAATCGTTTTGCACAGGCGCGCGCCCTGTGGAACATGTTGCTCGACCAAGCCCGCCCGCCGTTGAACCTGGCTCCTGACGTGCCAATTCAACACCGTCCTGACAACCCTTTTGGCGTCAACACCTTTCTCGAAGGCGAGGTTGAAGTGGCAAAGCGCGAGCGCACGCTGCAGATGATCCGCGAGGCAGGCTACGGCTGGATCCGCCAGCCGTTTGTCTGGTCTGACATTGAGATCCACGGCAAAGGCGACTTCGAGGATCGCCGCAACGTGCCTTACCGCAGCGCCTGGGAGAAGTATGACAACATCGTTGACCTGGCGGAGCGCTACGGCTTAAAGATCATCGCCCGCGTGGGTGCGCCGCCGAAGTGGGCACACCGCGGCTACGCTGACTTAGGTGACTTCGGCCCGCCAGCGGACTTCAACGACTTCGCGGACTTTGTCGAGGTGCTGGCGCGCCGCTACGTCGGGCGCATCCGCTACTGGCAAATCTGGAATGAGCCGAACATCTACCCCGAGTGGGGCAATCAGCGATCCAACCCTGAGGACTACACTCGGCTGCTGTGCCTCGCCCACGACCGCCTCAAAGCCGTTGATCCGTCCAACGTCGTGATCGCGGCTGCGCTCGCGCCGACGCTTGCCCAAGACGGCGGCGGACATCCTGGCGGCGGGTTCAACGATCTGATCTTTCTTGAGCGCATGTATGCGGCTGGCGCTGCGCGCTGCTTTGACGTTGCAGCAGCTCAGGGTTACGGCTTGTTCAGCGGACCGTTCGACCGCCGCCGCGACCCGCTGCAGACAAACGTCGCCCGCCACATGCTGATGCGCGACATCATGGTGCGGCACGGTGACGCACACAAGCCGATCTGGCTGAGCGAGGTGAACTGGAACGCAGTGCCGAACGACCCCGCAATTGCCGACCTCGCCCGCTACGGCATGGTCACACCTGAAGAGCAGGCGCGTTTCGTGCCGCTGCTGTATGAGCGCGCTCGCGCTGAGTGGCCGTGGATCGGGGTGATGAGCGTGTGGTTCTTCAAGCGCCCCTCGGACCAAGAGCGCAATCAGAGCTGGTATTACTTCCGAATGCTCGAGCCTGACTTCACCCCAACGCCCTTATGGGAGTCCATGCGTGCATACATTCGGCAGCGACAATCTGACGAACGTCGCTGAAGCGCAGCTTGCCCTCTCGCTTGCTGCACAAAAGAGAGAACTCTCCGCGCCTCGAACTTGAAACTCATTGCGCTTATCAATACCATCTACGTTGTCGCTTCTGGCGACACAGGAGGTTTTGATGCGATGTTTAAGCAACCATTTACTCTTAAGACGAAAGGCATTGCGCTTGCCTTGAGTGCGCTGCTTGTTGTGACTATGGGCACGCCTGCAAACGCACAGCGCGTTGGGAAAACCGCGCCGGACTTTCACGCTGTGGATATGGATAGCCGAGAGGTCTGGCTGAGCAAGCTCAAGGGGTGTGGCGCGGTGGTGTATTTCTTCGCCTCATGGTGTGGTCCCTGCCGCAATATGACACCTCAGCTCGTCGAGGCACACCGCACACTGCGCGATAAGGGGGTGATCTTCATCGGGATCAACCTGGATCACGACGAGGGTGCGGCGCGGAGCTACATCGCCCAGAGCGGTATTCCCTTCAGTGTTATTCGCGAGCACAAAGACGCGATTGCCGATGCCTACCAAGTGAGGGGCATTCCGCAGACATTCATCATCTCGCCTAAAGGCGAGGTGCGGCAGCACTTGTTCGGCTGGTCAGCTTCGTATGACCTCACCAGCGTGGCGCGTGCTGTAGTAGGAGGGAAGAACTGCAAGGTGAGCACAGCCGTCCTTCCGTAGCCGACACGTCTTTTTTACCTGCAGGGGGTGGAGGGCATGTCGCTCTGCCTCACCCCCTCTCCTCGCGCTTAGGGAGAGGGGCATCGGGGACGAGGTCGAGACGATGCACCGTGCGCGACGTGTCCGAATCCAGACACGCCTTCGCCTCCGCCCCTCCCTCGAGAGGGCGGAGGCATCAACTCGGGGCTGCGCCGCTGCCAGGCGTGTGCACCTGCATGCAGGGGTGCAGCCCATTCCGTCTATGCCTGATGAGTTTAAGCTGTGCTCGCAGCTCCCCCGCTAGGACAAGCTGGTCGTGCGCTGGCTCTTTTGCCGATGCGGCAACGCCATCGGCTCGAAATAACTCAAGAATCCACCC
>JANWZM010000096.1 GCA_025054635.1 Thermoflexales bacterium | reverse complement strand
ACTACTGGAATGTAATTGCCAGCGACGGCACCGCAAACAGCCCCCCGTCCGAGAGTCAATCCTTCAGGGTTGATCGCCGCCCTCCCTGGGCGCAGATGCAATCTGCAATCGTCGAGCTCACACGCACGGCTGAACTGATGTTGCCTCCACCCGAGGCCTACCGCTTGATCACCGACACCAATGGCACATTGCGCGTCGAAGCCGTTGTTGGACAGCCGCCTGTCACCCAGACAGCCTCCACTGAGGCTGGAAGCGCACCGGGCATCCTCGGCAACCTGCCCGCGGTTCATTTGCGCTGGTGGGGCAGCGATGTGCCCAACGACCCGCCCGAATTGCGCTATGACGTGCAGGCGCGTCAGCTCGTCCGCGCTCACACGTCTTACACCGTCACGACAGTGACCCAAGCAGTCACCCGCGTTGGCTACGAGTTGGTGCTCTCTGGCTCGCAAGAAGTAACCGTGCCTGTTGTGCTGACCGAAACAGTCGAGCAGCTCGCCGTTGTGCCAGTGGTGACCTTTGTCCCGCTCTCACAGACAGAGTGGGTCACGCTCGCCACTGGGTTGACCACAACCGAGATGGTGTTCATCGGTGAACCTGGCGGGACGTATGAGTTTCGCGTGCGCGCGACCGACGCTGCAGGCAACCAACAGAAATGGTTCGACGGCTATGCCGTCCGCGCTGAGATCGACCCTCGACGCATCTTGTATCGCACCTATTTGCCCCTTGTCTATGACCAGGCAAAGCCCAGCGGGCAGTGACTCCCGAAGGCAGTACCAGGGGTGAGTGAGGCAAAGCAGCACGCGCTGCCGTGCACCCATGCAGCGGCTTCTGAGGTGCAACCTGGGCGCGCGCTGAGCGTATGATCCAGCGAGATGGCAATGCAGGCGCCACCGCCGCTGCCGCCAGTAGGCGATTACCAGCCAGCGCGTCAGACAAACGTCTGGGCAGTCATCAGTTTGATGTCGAGTCTGCTTGCCTGGTTGGGGCTCTTCGGCATTGGCGGCGTAATAGGCATCGTTACAGGGATCATCGCGCGTAATGACATTGCCAACAGCAACGGCACCCAGACGGGTGAGGAGCTCGCCATCATCGGCATCATCCTCGGCGCGCTCAATGTGTTGCTCACCTGCGTCGGCATCTTGTGCATAGCTGCGCTTACAGCACTCCCCCTTCTCTCGCTTCTCTAGTTGCCCGGTTGAGCGAGGCGGCATCAATGGTGTGCCCGCGAGTGTTGCCTCTTGCCTGGGCGCGGTTCGATCTGGGTGTGACGTTCAACGCTGAGGCTCGAGTACGAGCGACACCCTCACCTGAGGGGCGACCTCACCGCTTGCGGTGTATGGAACAACCCACAGCACGTACTCTCCTGGCGAGGTGTCGCGAGGGAGTGGCAGGAAGTAGGGCGCCCAGATCGGCTTTGGATAAGGGATTGACGGCAAGCCGCGCGGCGCGATCACCTGGTCTAGCTGCGCTACGCGCGCGCCATCTGCACGCTCCAAGCGGAGCGAAACCTGAGTCTCAGCAGGCAACGGGCTATTGCGCGAGACGCGCCACAAGCACCAAACCTCCAGCCACGGCGCACCGACCGTTGGCGCCGCAGGTAATCCGCACCCGTCGCTGCCTAAGCCCATCTGCGGGCGATTGAGCAGCACCTCTGATGTGAACACGAGCGGGGTTGGGGTCGGCTGGTAAGGCTGGAAGAAGCGATAGTGGATTAGCCGCAACCCATGAAAGCGCGTGATGACCTCAACTGGTCCGAGCGACTGGGATTGCCGACGCAACAGCTCGCCAGCAAGCCCAGTCGGGTCTATCACGTCGTCTTGCCAGAGGAGCAGCCATGCGCCGCCTGTGCCTGCAAGCGCAGCGTTGACTCTCGGCGCAACCTCAGCATAGGTCAGCATGTTGTTAACGTTGAGGACAACGTCGTTCGGCAAAGCTACCCATCGCTGGTCGCTTTCAGTCCAGTAGTAGGCAAAGACGGGCGCAAAGTGTCCAGAGACGAGCACAACCTTCTCGTCGTCCGCCATGTGTCGGCGCAAGTGCGCTGTTGCGCCGCGGAAGTCCTCGTTGGCGTAGATCGGCTGGGTTCTCCACGCTTGGATGCCCAACTCGGACGCAAGCGCTACCAGCCCTGCTAAGGCAAAGCGTGTCCACCCTGAGGGCAATCCGTGCTCGAGGCTACCGAGCGCCCATGCCATGACTAACGGCAGCAGAAGGGTTGGGTAGCGTGAAGAGAATTTGCCAACCAGCGCGGAAAAGAGGGCAAAGCCAAGCGCTGCCAGCAGTGCTGCGCTGCCAAACCCAAAAGCACTCCAACAGCGGGAGCGCACCGTAGCGACGAGCGCAAGCCCAATCAGCGCGCTTGTCGCCAGGGCAGCAACTGGGATCAAGCTTTCCGGCAGCAGGCGCGGCAAGATTTGTGCTGCCAAAGTTTGCTGCAAGATCAGCCAAGCGTCCGCTGGCGCGTCGAAGACTGTTCCATATGCCTCTCGATTGGGCAAAATCAGCGCGACGACAAGCAGCATCCAAGCCGCCAATCCAGTAGTTGCTGCGCGTTCGGCAAGCGAGGGAAGGCAACGCTGCCAAGCGCGAGCTATCCACAAGACCGCGATTTGCGCGACAATGACTAGCGCGCACAACACATGCGAGGCGAATGCCAACACGCCGAGCACGCCCCATGCTGCCCACCAAGCCGCTCGCCGACGGCGCATCGCAACCGCGAAAGCAAACCCGGCGGCGCTACACCCAGCGCCAGCAACTGCATACATCCGCCCCTCCTGTGCAACTGTCAGCCCTGCTGCCGAGAACGCAACGGCAACAGTTGCCGCAAGCGCAGGGCGCTTCCAGATCGCGTGGCTGGTCGCCCAGACAAGCGCAACCCACAGCAACCCTGCAGCCGCGGACAGAGAGCGCACAGCAAACTCGGATTGCCCTGCCCCAGAGAGCCACGCCTTGAGTAGCAGGTAGTACAGCGGCGTGTTTAGCTCAAGCTGTATGGGTCGCGTGATCAGCTCGAGCCCCGCATGCGCTTGGACAAACCAGACGGAATAGCCCTCGTCATACCACAGGCTCTGCTCGTCCAGCCCAAAGACGCGCAGGGCAAATCCCAGCAGCACAAGCGCACTACCAACTGCTAGGAGTATGCGTCGTTGGCTCACGATCGGCTGTGATGCGCCTGCATGCTTCGCACGCGGAGCGCCTGTGTCTTTAGCGCACGAATGGCTTGGACAGCGGCTGCTGCAGCGCTCAGTGTGGTCAGCAGCGGCGTTTTGTACTGGATGGCTGCTGCGCGAATCGCTTGACCATCGGTGTACGCGCGACGCCCCAGCGGGGTGCTGATCACCATTTGGATCGCACCCTGCGCCATCAAGTCAATTGCATGTGGCGAACCCTCACTGACCTTGTTGACCACTTGCACGGGCACTCCCACGCGCCGCAGCCATTCGGCAGTGCCGCGCGTCGCTAGGATCTCGAAGCCAAGCTGCACCAGGTCGCGCGCGATCTTGGTGATCGCGCCTTTGTCAAAGTCGTTGACCGAGATCAGCACGCGCCCGCTCGTCGGCAAGGCATTGCCTGCAGCGATCTCGGCTTTGGCAAAGGCATGCCCGAACGTCGCAGCATGCCCCATCACCTCACCTGTGCTGCGCATCTCCGGCCCGAGGCGGACAAACGCACCAGGGAACTTGTTGAAGGGCAAGACGACCTCCTTGACAAAGAAGCCATTGAGCTTCGGCTCTTCGGTGAAGCCGACTTGTTCGAGCGTCTGTCCAGCCGCGACGCGCGCAGCGATCTTCGCCAGGGGCACACCTACTGCTTTGCTCACGAACGGCGTGGTGCGGCTTGCGCGCGGGTTGACTTCCAGCACATAAACCACCTCGTCCTTAATAGCAAGCTGCACATTCATCAACCCGCGCACGCCGAGGCGCAGACCGATCCGCTCCACGTAATCACGGATGATGTTCAAGTGGTACTCGCTGACCTTGAACGGCGGCAGCACGCAGGCGCTGTCGCCACTGTGCACCCCTGCTTCCTCGATGTGCTGCATGATCCCGCCAATAGTCACCCGATCGCCGTCCGCGACAGCGTCCACGTCAATCTCGAAGGCGTCCTCTAAGTAGCGGTCAATCAGCACCGGTGCGTCTGGCGAGACGCGCGTTGCCTCCAGGATGTACTCCTGCAAATCAGCGTCGTCATACACGATCCCCATCGCGCGCCCGCCAAGCACATACGAAGGGCGCACCACCACAGGGTAGCCAATGCGGTGAGCAACCGCCCTCGCCTCTTCCAGCGACAGGGCAGTGCCGTTCTCAGGCTGAGGGATGTCTAGCTCGCGCAGGACTTCGGCGAAGCGGCGTCGGTCTTCCGCAAGTGCAATTGCCTCGGGCGAGGTGCCCCACATTGGCACGCCGTAATCTGCCAGCGCCTGCGCCAGATTCAGGGGGGTCTGCCCACCAAACTGCGTGAGCACGGGCACGAAGACAGCTCCATCGCACGACTCTAGCTCCCAAACGTTGAGCACGTGCTCGAGCGTCAATGGCTCAAAGTACAGCCGATCTGCTGTGTCGTAGTCCGTGCTCACTGTCTCGGGGTTGCAGTTGATCATGATGGTCTCGACGCCAAGCTCGCGCAAGGCGAAGCAAGCGTGCACGCAGCAGTAGTCGAACTCGATTCCCTGACCGATCCGATTCGGGCCGCTGCCTAGGATGATCGCTTTTGGGCGCGTAAACTGCGGCTCGCTCTCGTCGAAGCCGTCGTAGTTGCTGTAGAGATAAGGTGTGCTGCTCTCAAACTCAGCCGCGCAGGTGTCCACACGGTAGAACGAGGGGCGGATGCCCAGCGCCTTTCGCTTGCGGCGCACTTGCAGCGGCTGCGCGCCGATCAGTGCAGCGATCGCTGCGTCGCTGAATCCCTCTTGCTTCGCGCGCAGCAGCAGGTCTGCCGGCAGCGATTCCAGCGTGTGTGCAGCTAGGGCGCGCTCGGTGGCGATCAGCTCCTCGAATTGATGGATGAACCAGCGGTCATAGCGCGTGTGCGCTTGAACGAGCTCAGGTGAGATGCCGTTGCGCAGCGCGTCGAAGACTCTGAATAGCCGATCAGCGGTTGGCGTCGCTAAAGTCTCCGGGGCGACTTGAGCTGGCGCTGCTGGGGGAGGAGCGGTATGCAAGCCGATTTTGCCCAACTCCAGGCTCTGAACCGCCTTGTTGAGCGCCTCTTTGAACGTGCGCCCGATCGCCATCACCTCACCGACGCTTTTCATCTGCGGTCCGAGGGTTGGGTCGGCGCCGGGGAATTTCTCGAACGCCCAGCGCGGGAATTTCACGACCACGTAGTCCAGAGAGGGCTCGAAGGAAGCGGGCGTTTTCTTGGTGATGTCGTTCGGGATCTCGTCCAGTGTGTAGCCGACAGCGAGCAGCGCGGCGATCTTTGCGATTGGAAAGCCAGTCGCCTTACTGGCGAGCGCTGAGGAGCGCGAGACGCGCGGGTTCATCTCAATCACCAGCGCTTCGCCTGTCTCTGGGTTGACGGCGAATTGCACATTGCTGCCTCCGGTCTCGACGCCGACAGCGCGCATGACGATCTTCGCCATGTCGCGCAACCGCTGCAGCTCCTTGTCGGTGAGGGTCATGGCTGGCGCGATGGTGATGCTGTCGCCGGTGTGCACGCCCATCGGGTCAAGGTTCTCGATGGAGCACACGACGACGAAGTTGTCCTTGCCATCGCGCATCACCTCTAGCTCGTATTCCTTCCAACCGAGCACGCTTTGCTCAACGAGCACTTGGTGGGCAGGGCTTTCGCGCAAACCGCGGTCGCAGATCACGCGCAGCTCCGCTTCGTCTCGCGCCACGCCGCCGCCGCTGCCGCCCAACGTGAATGAGGGGCGGACCAGCACAGGGTAGTCCAACGCCAGCCGCTGCACGATCTCGAGCGCCTCTTCGACAGAGCGGGCGGTCGCGCTGCGCGGGCAGCGCAAACCGTGCGCCTCCATTGCCTCCTTGAACAGTTGTCGGTCTTCGGCGAGCTTGATCGCGCGCGTGTTTGCGCCGATCAACTGCACGCCGTAGCGCGCAAGCACCCCTGCCTCCTCTAACGCCACTGCAAGATTAAGCGCGGTTTGTGCGCCGACAGTCGCCAACAACGCATCAGGGCGCTCCTGGGCGATGATCTGCTCGATGGACTCGATGGTGAGCGGCTCAATGTAGGTCGCGTCAGCGAACTCTGGATCAGTCATGATCGTCGCTGGGTTGGAGTTCACCAGCACCACACGGTAGCCTTCGCGGCGCAGGGCTTTGCAGGCTTGTGTGCCAGAGTAGTCAAACTCACCCGCTTGACCGATCACAATCGGGCCGGAGCCGATAACGAGGATGGAGCGAAGGTCAGTGCGCTTCGGCATGGACAGCGGGCGCTTAGGGCTCGATGATGGCAGCGAGTGTTTGCAGTGTAACCAGCATGCGGCGGTCTTTGCCTGCCAGACTAAGGTGAAAGTCGCGCTCTCCCTCGTCAACTAAGCCATTGTTCGGCAGCTCGCGCGTTGCTGCCCAAAAGTCTACCAGCGGCACATCGTACTCGCGGGCAAGCTTGCGGATGATCATGTTGATATGCTGCGAAGGCGCACCGCTGAATGACTCCAAGTCGTCTGCCTTTGTCACCAGCACAGGCAGCACGCCTTCGCGCAGGGTGCGCTCGACGACGAGGCGAAAGTTGTCCTCGAACTCGCGCCAAGTGTACTGTTCCTTCGTGCCGAGGGCGATGAAGACGATGCTGGCGCGCGATACCCATAGCTCGCACTCCAACGGGGTTTGTCCGCGCTTGACGTCGCACAGAGCGCCGTCTGACCACAGTGGATCCATCACTGAGGCAGCCCCATGACCGCCAGCAGCAGCTAAGCTCACTCGACCGAACGAGCGCCAGAAGCGCTGGACGACTGCCTGAAGGCGCGGCTCGAGTCGGCTAGTGTCGAATTCACCTGTCGCCACGCGGTGCACGTGGACAGCGGGCATCGAGTTGCAGTCGCCGATCACCGTGAACATGTCGAGGTCTTTGCCGCGCTGCACGCTGCTCTGGTAGATCGCACGGTGACGTGGGGTGATGGTTGGAATCCACGGTGGGAAGCGCGCTGGCTTTGGCTGGCTGCGCGTGTTGCGCTGAGCCATAGGCACAGTCGGCGTCACGACGGGGACGCTGCGAATATCGCCGGAGTAAACCACCCCGAGGTCGGCAAACATCCATGCCTCGGCGCGCCCACCAGGCAGGCTGAGCTGCCACCAGCCCCCGTCTGCCGTGCGTGCGGTCACCTCAAAGAACTGACCCTTAGCGACGGGATAGGTGCGCTGAGCGGTGAGCGAGGGCGCAGCGCGCAGCCAGGCGGCAGGGATCGTCACGGTGATCTTCGGGCGCTCTTGCGCCTTGATAGCCGTCCCAGAGCCGTAGGCAGCGAGCAAAGCTGCAACCAAGCCCAGGCACGTTTTCTGAACGGTGTTCATCGTGAAGCCCCTCGCGGGCGCGGCGTCGGCGTCAGCACAGGCGATCGCGTCGTCGCCGGCGGGGTGAACCCTTGCAGAGTCTGCAGCACCATTAGGATGCGTACGTCAGCACCGAGATCGCTGACATGGAAAGGTTCTTTTTGCTTCATGTCGTCGTCGCGCTCGATCGCAAGCCCGCCGTCCGGCAAATTGCGCGCAGCAAGCGCAAAGTCAATCACTGGCACGTTGTAACGCGCGCCTAGCCGTCGGATCACGTTGTTAATGTGATCGGCTGGTGCACCGCCCTGGCGCGACTCAAGCGCGTCAGCTTTGGTCATGAGGATCGGCACTGCGCCGCGCTTGAGCACAAGGTTGATTAGCTCGGCGTAGTGCTGCTCGAACTCTTGCCAGGTGAAGGTATCCCCTGTGCCCAGTGAGAGAATGACCAGGCTGGCGTTAGACAAGCGAAGCTCGCACTCGGCAGGCGATTCGTTTTTGTTGCATTGTTTGGTGTCAGTCCAGGTCGGGTCAAGCGGCGAAGCTGCGTTGAACCCGCCGTTTGCGGCGACGCTTCGGCGAGCGAAGCTGCCCGAGAAGCGTTGGGCAACGGCTGCTAGAGAGGGGTTCGACGAAAAGTCAACTGCCCCTGCAGCAAGCCGACCGAAGAAGACAGGGTACTCCGAGTTGCAGTCGCCGATGACTGCCACCGCGTTTGGGTCTCGGCGGGCGCGGACAGCCTGTTGGTACATCTGGCGATGCTGCGGGGTGATCGCAGGTATCCCCGGCAAGCGCGAAGGCAAGTTCACTCTGGGCACACTCGCGCGATTTGCAGGGGCAAGCTGGGTGACGTCCTTTCCGTCGGCAAAGCGCACTTCGACGCGGTTAACCCAAGCGTAGGAGGTGCCGAAGGCGACCAGCACCCACTCGTTGCTCTCATCGCGCCCGAGCGCACGGAAGCACTGGAACTTGAACATGCGCCCGATTGGTGCAGCCTGCCAGGAGGCACCATGGCGCGCATACGCACCGTCCACATGCACCATAACCTGGGGCTCATCACCCTGGCAAATGAACGGCAGGGCTGAGGCAGGTGCAACCCTGCTCTGGCTTGCGAGCAGCGCTGCTGTGAGCACAACTAGCTTGAGGTGTGGTTTGTTCATCTTAGAACTGCTGTCGTCCTTCCAACGCTCGGCTGAGCGTGACTTCGTCAGCATATTCTAAGTCGCCGCCCACCGGCAAGCCTCGCGCCAGCCGCGTCACACGCACATCGAGCCCTGTCAGCTTGCGCTGGATGAACGCTGCGGTCATCTCACCCTCGACAGTTGGATTCGTCGCCAAGATCACCTCGCGCACCGGCTGCCCGTTGTCACCTGCGCGTCTCAGCCGAGCGAGCAGCTCGTTGATCTTCAGGTCTTCTGGACCGACGCCGTTGATGGGCGAGATCACTCCGTGCAAGACATGGTAAGCGCCGCGATACACCTTAGCGCGCTCGATTGCCATCACGTCCAGCGGCTCCTCGACGACGCAGATCACGCTGTGGTCACGGCTCGGGTCGCTGCACACAGGGCAAGGGTCAGATTCGGTGATGTTGAAGCACACTGTGCACAAACGAGTATGCGCCTTGAGGTCGCGCAGCGCATCCGCAAGTTGCAGCGACAACTCAGCCGGTGAGCGCAGCAGATAGTAGGCAAGCCGCGAGGCAGACTTCGGTCCAATGCCCGGAAGCTGCATCAGCGCGTCAATCAGCCGCGTCACTGAGGGCGGCAATGCGGAGGACTGGCTCACGCCGCGTCTAGGTCAACCCAGGGATGTTCAAGCCGCCCGTGACGCTCTCCATGCGTTTAGCGGCGTGTTCCTGCGAGGCGAGGATCGCTTCGTTGATCGCTGCCACAAGCACATCCTCAAGCATGGCAGGGTCATTCGGGTCAAGCAGTGAGGGGTCGATCTTGATGGACTGCACCCGCTGGTGACCGCTGATGGTGATAGTGACTGCGCCGCCGGCTGCAGTGATGTTGATCAACTCGTTCTCCAGTGCAGCCTGAGTTGCAGCCATTTCTTCTTGCACTTTCTTGATCTTCTCAACCAAATCAGGCTGGATGCCAGGGGTTGGGGCAGCCGCTGGTCTCCAATCGCTTCGTCGTCCTTTTGGCATTTTGCTCTCTGCTCCTGTCAGAGGGATTGACCGCGCGCCTGAGTCTGCACTCTCCCGCCGAGCTGCTCTAGCTTGCGAATCACAGGGTCGTCTTCCTGACGAGCAGCAGACGCAGGCGTGCGTCCCTGGACAAACACCTCGAGATCATACTGTTTGCCGAATAATTTAGCTATCCCAGCGACCACAGCGCCGCGCGCTTCGGGCTTTTGCAGGCGCTCTTGGATGAGGTCGTGGTCTGCCGCAAGCTGGATGACGTCGCCGAGAACAGCGTAGGGTTTGCACGAGCGCAGGAGGGCAGCAACGGGCTTCTGGTTGCTCTTGTTGAGCAAATCAATCAGACGCTGCCACTGCTCGCGCAGCAGCTCAACCGTCAGCCTAGCTTCGGGCGCAGATGGCGACAGCCGCTCAGGCGTCACCGGCTCAGCTTGGGCGTGGGTGCGCGTGTCTGAATCTGTGGGTGCTGCGGCAGAAGGCTCTGCAACCGCAGATGGACTGCGCTTCGGGGCGCGTGCCTTGGGTTGCGGCGCAGGCGCATCGCCGACTTCGTGCGGGCGAGACTCAGATGACTCAACTACGCAGCGCAAGTAAGCAACTTCCAGCGGCAGTTGCGTCTCTGTCGTGCTGCGCATCTCGGCGATTGCCTCGCTGAAGGCACGGATTGCGGTGATGAGCTGCGGCACGCTCAGCCTTTCAGCGTGAGCCGCCATCTCGATGCGCTCCGCCTCGCTGACTTCGGGAAGAGTCGCTTTGCTGTCTGCTTTGAGCTGCGTTAGTAGGCGAAGGTACTCCACCGTTTGCCGCGCGATCTGACGCGGGTCAGCGCCCTGGTCGAGTGCAGCTTGGATCGCCTCTAGACCGCGCGCGGGATCGCGGTGGATCAGCCCTTCGACGAGCGCGTTAAGCGTCGCCGCATCGCTAGCGCCAAGCGCGTCGCGCACGTCCGCAGCCGTGATTCGCATCGAGGTCGAGGAAGCAAGCTGGTCGAGCAAACTCACCGCGTCGCGCAGCGAGCCAGTCGCTTGGCGGGCGATCAAGCGCAGCGCAGCGTCGTCTGCCTCAATCCCCTCAGCGTCGCACAATTGGCGCAGCCGAGCGATGATCTTCTCAGCGGGCACGCGCCGGAAGTTGAAGCGCTGGCAGCGCGAGAGCACCGTTGCGGGGATCTTCTGCGGGTCTGTTGTCGCCAGGATGAAGATCACATGCGGCGGCGGCTCTTCCAGCGTTTTGAGCAGCGCGTTGAACGCTGCCGTCGAGAGCATGTGCACCTCGTCGATGATGTAAACCTTGTAGCGTAGCTCGCTGGGCTGAAAGTTCACCCGCTCGCGGATCTCGCGCACATCGTCCACGCTGGTGTGCGAAGCAGCGTCGATCTCGATCACGTCCAACGCGCGCCCCTCGCTAATAGACTCGGCGAGTTGCTGCGTGCGCGGGTCGTTTGGGTCGAGGTGGGCTAAATTGACCTCGCGGGCGAAGATGCGCGCCGTGGTTGTCTTACCGCAGCCGCGCGAGCCAACGAACAGATACGCATGCCCGATCCGCCCGCTAGCAATTTGGTTCTTCAAAGTCGTGGTCACGTGTTCCTGACCAACAACTTCGTCGAACGACTTCGGTCGCCACTTGCGGTACAGCGCCTGAGCCACGCGATTCAGTGTAGCACGGCGA
>JANWZM010000171.1 GCA_025054635.1 Thermoflexales bacterium | reverse complement strand
ACGCGCACACCGCGCAGGTCAGGGGGTTGACAAGCGATTGCCTCAACGTCAATTGGCGTGGCATCTAACGAGGTGGCGTCGTGTGGGTCGCGCCCTTCAATCGCGGCAAGCAAGATCGCTGCGTCGAGGGCATCTTTAGTCAGTGCCCCTACCGTGTCGAGCGAGGAAGCAAACGCGATCAAGCCGTAGCGCGAGACGCGCCCGTAGGTATTCTTCAAGCCAGTCGCGTTACAAAGTGCCGCCGGCTGACGGATACTACCCCCTGTGTCTGTGCCGAGCGCCGCGCAACATAGATCCGCCGCGACGGCTGCGCTTGAGCCGCCCGAGGATCCACCAGGCACGCGTTCCAGATCCCAAGGGTTTCGCGTCGGACCGAACGCAGAGTTCTCTGTGGACGAGCCCATGGCGAACTCGTCGCAGTTGAGCTTGCCTAAGAAGACCGCGCCGAGCGCGCGCAGCTTGGCGACGACGGTTGCGTCCCAATTTGGGACGTAGTTGTGCAGGATATGCGAACCGGCTGTAGTGCGCACGCCGCGCGTGCTGAGCACGTCCTTGATCGCGACCGGCACGCCCAGCAGCGGCGTGTCCTCGCCGTTCGCTCGGCGCGCGTCAGCCTCGCGCGCAGCCTGAATAGCTTGCTCCTCGGTGACGGTGAGGTAGGCGTTGAGCAGCGGGTTGAGGGCATGGATGCGCTCAAGGAAGGCTCGGGTGAGTTCGAGCGCAGAGCATTCCTTGCGGCGCAGCATTCCCTGCGCCTGGCTCACCGTAAGGGCAGTCAGAGCAGTATCCACAGTCGGCTTCTCTCACGCCTCGTCATCGCCGAATGTGGCGGGCACGATGAACATCGCCCCATCTGTTGCAGGCGCGTTGCTCAGCACGTCTTCACGCGACATGCTCGGAGCAACTTGGTCGCCTTCGCGCATCACATTGTGCGCTGCGGCTGCTGTTGCCATCGGCGGGACATCGTGCACGTCAACTGCCGCCAGCGCGTTTGCATAGTCAAGGATGGCAGAAAGCTGCGAGGCAAAGCGCACTTGCTCGTCTGGTGTCAGCGCCAGACGAGCAAGCAACGCGATCCGCTCGACTTCTTCAACGGTGATCATCAGGCGAAGTTCAGGACGCTTCGACCTCGCCCTCGATCGCAGCTACAGGGCGCGGGGGCGCGATCCGCGGCGGCTCAAACGCGGGCGGCTCAACGTCGCCAAGCATGTTGGTGTTGCCGCGCAGGTAAGCGCCCTCGTGGAGCAGCATGCTGTTGACGTTCAGATCGCCCCAAACCTTGCCGGTCTCGGTGATTTCCACCTTGTTCGCCGTGATGTTGCCCTTGACCTGACCCGAGATGATCACGTTGTAGGCTTGGATTTCAGCGATCACGCGAGCGGTCTCAGTGACGACGAGATTGCCTGTCGCTTGCAGCGTGCCCTCGAAGATCCCCTCGATTCGGATGCCGCCGTCGCTTTGCAAAGTGCCCGTCATGCGACAATTCGGGCCGATGACTGTCTCGATCTTCGGAGTGATCGGGGACGGCACCGGTTGAGCTTGGGGGGGTGGATTTCCAGCGTTCACATTTGGCTGTGCAGGCATTCCCTGTGCTGCTTGCTTGTCTCTTCCAAGAAACATGGTTTCGGTGATCCTCCAAGGATGACTCAGTTTCGTGGTGGGGAATCCGGCCCTTCCAAGAACGGCTGCCACCATACGGTGGTCGAGAAAGCCGTGTCAGGGACAACGACGACCACTTCCCCAGCGCGACTCCATCGTTGCTGAGTGCGTGCCCAGTATTCTACGAAACTCTCGCTTCGGGCGAATTCCAGTGCCATCTTCAGGTTGGCGATGTGTCTTGTCGTGTCAACAACCTGTGCCCGTGCGCGCTCAACTTCTGCCCGTGCCCGCGAAACGGACGCTAGCCGACCGGTGATGTTGACGATGAGGGGAAGGAGCAGTAGCCAGATCAGTAGAGCAAAACCCAAGCGCAGGTAACTGACTCTGCTTGTTTTCGGGGGCATTCTGGAGGGAGAGGAGCTCAAGCGAGCCATACCTGCCAAGTGCTGATGCCGAAGCTGGGACTTGAACCCAGATGAGGGAACCCTCACTACGCCCTGAACGTAGCGCGTCTGCCAATTCCGCCACTTCGGCTTACGTGCCTCAAATTATACACCTGACGCGCGTCTCCCGAGGGACACGTAGGAGTGTCTAGTAGCGGCTCACCCCTGCGCTCTCTCCGCAAGGGCTATCCATAACCCACAACGCTGCAAAGAAGCGCATCCAACCTGTCCGGCGTCCACGCTTGAGGCACAAGCGGCGAGCAGCCCGCAGAGCACAGGGGATCACATGGTAGGGGCGCGCGCGGCGCGCCCGATGCTCACTCCCTGCGCTCCTCCCAAAGGGCTGCTTGCGATGTGGGTGATGAAAAGCCCCAAGGGAGCGGGACGGGCGTGCAGGCAGTGTGCCGAGTCCTGCCATATATCCCTCCGGTAACGCCCGGGCGTAGAATCAGGCTTAACGATGCAGAGACTTCTGATCAGCCTTGCTCTGGTTGTTCTTACCCTAGGTCAAGTGCAACCGCTCTCGCTTCAGGCGCAGAGTATCTCCTCGCCCTCCAACGCAGTCAGCGCTCCCGAGGTCAAGCCTACGCCAACGGTGCAGGCAAGAAGAATGCGCCGACCTGCGACGCAGCCGATCTGTGCGCTTGCGGATCGAGCGCGGACCGAGCTGGTGTTTGCGCGCATCAACGCCTGGCGTGAGGCAAGAGGCGTGCCTCCCGCAGCTTGGGACGAAGAGGCGCATCAGCATGCGCTTCGGACACTGCAGCGCGTACTCCAAGCACGCTCCCTCGAGAACACAGTGTTGCTGTGGGACATCGAGGACATTCCCTACAGCCGCCAAATGGTTCCGGCAGACCTTAGCGCTCCTGATCTGTCGCCAGAGTCACTCTACCTTCCCTGTTCAGATCTAGTCCAAGGGGCAGAGCGGGTAGCTGTGGCTGGAATTGTGTGTCGAAGAATGGCTGTCTTCAAGTTCAAGCCAAATCTGGACATGCACACTACAAGTGTGTGGCTGGTCTACTCCCAAGCCCCAATCATCGTCAGGGGATGCTAGCTCCTGTGCGATGCACTCAATGCCCGGTCAGGCAGTCTGTCGTGCGTGCAGGGTCGGGTCGCACCCGCAGGGCTATCCGTCGCCGCATGTAGAACGCACGCGGCGCTTCGCTGCACGAGGACAAGTCTGCCTAGCAAAAATGGGTTGTCAGAGCAGACACTAGGCTGAACGGTGTGCAACAATCGCTTCGTCCTTGCACTCACCCTCGCAAGGGCAGCGCTGGATTCGGACTAGCTGCGTAACAAGGCAGGGATATCGCTCCACTCTGCACTGCGTGTCCGAGCACGGACACTTCTGCGCTGGGTCTGCCTTGCGCGTTTCAGTATGTAGAATCCCACTGGTTGTAAATCACAGGAGATCCGCATGCTCAGCACACTGATTACAGTCCACGGTTTGATACGCTGGGTCACTGCCGCTGTTGGACTAGCGGCGTTGGCAAAGTTTGGCTTAGGCTGGCTTGGGCATCAAAAGTTCACCTCCTTGGATCGCAAGCTTGGGAGCGCGTTTGCCGTTGTGATCACCATTCAGTTCGTGCTCGGGCTGGCTGTGCTGGTGCTGATGGCGATCAATGGCGGGTTTCGCCCTGCCGTTCACATCGAGCACGCCTTCTACGGCGTGGTCGCAACAGCGCTGGCGCACGGCGTGTCTGGGCTGAAGCGGTTGCCCGACGCGCAGCGCTTCCGCGTGGCGTTCCTGTTAGTGCTCGCCTCGCTCGTGGTGGTCTTCTTCAGCGTGGTTCGACTGCGCGGCACGTTCTTCTTCGGTCTCTGACCGCCAAGGAAGATTCCCCTTGGGCACAAGTGAGCTGAACCTCCAGGCGCTCGCTGACTACATCACCGCAGCTTTCGCTGAGGAAGACGCGGTGCTGCGCGCGGCACGCGCACGCATGCAGCAAAGTGGTCTGCCGCCGATCAACGTCTCACCGAGCGAGGGCAAGCTGCTCCAGGTGCTCGCACGCCTGATCGGCGCACAGCGCATCCTGGAGATCGGCACACTCGGTGGCTACAGCGCAATCTGGCTGGCGCGCGCGCTGCCGCCTGAGGGCAAGCTGGTCACGCTAGAGATCGACTGCCACCATGCTGAGGTTGCCCGAGAAAATCTCGCCCAGGCAGGTTTGGGTCACAAAGTTGAAGTCCGGCTAGGTCGCGCGGCTGAGACGCTGCGGCACATGCACGCCCAAGGTGAACCGCCGTTCGACCTTATCTTCATAGACGCCGACAAGGAAAGTTACCCTGAGTACTTCGAGCTGTGCCTGCCGCTGCTGCGCCGAGGGGGACTGCTCCTGGCGGATAACGCCCTGTCGCCCGTGATGCGCGACCCGCAACGCACAGGCGGGGTGGCGCGCTACAACGCCCTGGCGGCTGCGCGCGCTGACCTTGCCTCGATCATTGTGCCGATGCTCCGCGGTGAAGACCGGGTTGATGGACTGATCCTCTCGCTCAAGCTGTAAGCGAAGCGGAGATTCAGCCCTTCAGCGCGGACGACTCGGCTGCAGCGAGCATCTCCTCGGAGACCTCGAACACCAGGTCATTCGCTAAGCACTTGGCTTTGCCCTTGCCGATCTCAACCACCAGCCCTTCACACCCATCTGGGCAGGGGATTGGCAGCGGGCGATTCCAGGTGACGAAGTCGCACTGGGGGTAGTTGGCGCAGCCGTAGAACGCGCGCCCTTTGCCCTTGCGCGCGCGCCGCTCGACGAGCTTGCCGCCACACTTGGGGCACTTGACGCCAGGCAGCGGTATCGGCGACACATAGCGACAGGTTGGGAAATTCGTGCAGCCGATGAACATGCCGTAGCGTCCGCGCTTGTAGGCGAGCGGGCTGCCGCACTCCGGACAGCTCTCGCCCGTGAGTTCGACCTTTCGCTCGGCTTTCTCAATTTGGCGGATCGCGGTGTCCACCGCGCTTTGGAAAGGCTCGTAAAACGCGCGCAGCACAGGCTGCCACTCGCGCGCGCCGGTCTCAATCTCGTCGAGCTGCTCCTCCATCTGCGCAGTAAAGCCAACGTCCACGTATTCTGGGAAGTGCTTGACGAGCAGGTCATTTGCCGTGAACCCAAGCTCGGTGGGCACAAGTTGCTTGCCCTCTCGGCGCACGTAGTTGCGCGCCTGGATTGTGGTCATGATCGTCGCGTAGGTGCTCGGGCGACCGATGCCGTACTCTTCCAGCGCCTTGACTAGGCTCGCCTCGGTGTAGCGCGGCGGCGGCTGAGTGAAGTGCTGCTCTGGGATCAGGCGCAGCAAGTCTAGCAGCTCACCCGCTTCCAGGGGGGGCAGGCGTCGGTCGCGCCCTTCGTCATCCTCGGCTTGCGGCTCACCCTCATCGCGCCCCTCTTCGTACACGCGCAAGAAACCGGCGAACTTGAGGATCGAACCGCTGGCGCGAAACCAGTAGCCTGGCACGAGCGGGCGCTCCTCGCCGCTGGTCGCGGGCAAGTCGGTCGGCTGCGTCGGCAATGCCTCGATGTCCACGGTCGTTGCGTCGAACACCGCGTTCGCCATTTGGGAGGCGACGAACCGCTTCCAGATCAAGTCGTACAGGCGGTACTGGTCGCGGTCGAGATAGGCTTTGACCGCCTCTGGCGTGCGGAAGACAGAGGTTGGGCGGATGGCCTCGTGTGCCTCCTGCGCATTCTTCGCCCGCGTGGTGTATTGCGGAGGTGCGGGTGGCAGAAAGGCGTCGCCGAAGCGCTGGGCGATGAGGCGGCGCGCCTCTTGCTGGGCGCTGGCAGCAACGTTGACGCTGTCGGTGCGCATGTATGTGATCAAACCGACGCTGCCCTCGCCAACGTCAAGCCCTTCGTAGAGTTGCTGGGCGACAGCCATGGTGCGGCGCGCGTTGAAGCCCAGCTTGCGGCTCGCCTCTTGCTGCAGCGTGCTGGTCGTGAACGGCGGCGCAGGGCGGCGCGAGCGGTCTTTGCGCTCGACCTTGACCACGACGAACCTCGCCTCGCGCAGCACTTCCACCAGGCGTTGCGCATCTGCCTCGGTCTTCAGCTCGGGGTCTTTGCCAGCGATCTTGTGGAGTCGCGCAATCAACGTCCGCGGCTCCACGTCGGCTGCTTGTTTGGCAAGCTCCGCTTCGAGCGTCCAATACTCTTGGGGGACGAAGGCTTGAATCTCGCGCTCGCGCTCAACGACAAGTCGTAGGGCAACCGACTGCACGCGCCCAGCGCTCAAGCCGCGCAGGCTGAGCTTGTCGCTGAGCAACGGGCTGAGCTTGTAGCCAACGAGCCGATCCAAGATGCGCCGTGCCTGCTGGGCGTTGACCGCGCGCTCGTCAATCTGACGCGGATGGGCGAAGGCATGATCAATCGCCTCCTGCGTGATCTCGTGGAACTCCACTCGGTGCACCGGCTTATTGGCGATGTCTGGTTGCAGCGCATGGGTGAGGTGCCATGAGATCGCTTCGCCCTCGCGGTCAGGATCGGTCGCCAGCCAAATAGAAGAGGCGCGGCGAGCAAGCTGTTTCAGCTCTTTGACGGTCTCCTTCTTTGCAACGGGGATGACGTAGGTTGGCGCAAAGTCGTGCTCAACATCCACACCAAGCCGGTTCTTGGGCAGGTCGCGGATGTGCCCAATCGACGCCTTGACGACGTACTGGCTGCCCAGAAATTTGCCGATGGTCTTTGCCTTCGTCGGCGACTCGACAATAACGAGCGGCTTGCCTGACGCGGCTGAGCCATTCCCGCCCGATTCGGTGACGCCTTTGGCAGCTTTACCCTTGCCTTTGGCTGCCTTGGGTGTCATCTCGGCAGGGGTTAGGGCGTCGTGGGCGGGTGTCCTGCCCATCTTGAACACTTTGTCATTGCCGCAATTTGAGCATGTGCCCTGGGTTGCGGGCGCACCATTTGCCAGGAAGACAGGTTTCGGGTCGAGTAGCTCGTGCCTGCCGCGGCACTTAAAGCAATACGCCTCCATCGCTCGCTGTTGTTGCTCTTACCTGTGCTCGCCGAGGAGCACCGCCATGAGTTGGCGCTTAAAGCGCTCAGGACTGAACTGCTCCGCGTGGCGGCGTATCTCGGCGGGTTCGAATCCTACACGATCACAGCGCAGCACAGCATCGGCGAGCGCCTCTGGGGTCTGGTGAGGGAACAGCGTGCCGCTGACCCCCTCAGTCACAGTGTCTAGCGCGCCGCCCTCGGCAAAGGCGATGACCGGTTTGCCATACGCCATCGCCCGCACCGGAGCAATCCCGAAGTCTTCCGCCCCGGGGAAGACAAACGCGCGACAACGACGGAGCAGGTCATGTAGTGCTTGCTCGCTGACCCGCCCTAGCAAGCGGACTGAACTGCCCTGCTGCTGTGCGGCTAACCGCTCTAAGCGCGCACGGTCGCGCCCATCGCCGGCGATCAGCAGAGGACGCCGCAACCGACCAAAGGCTTCAATCGCTAGGTCAATCCGCTTGTAGGGCAGCAGCCGCGAGACGATCAGGTAGTATCCGCCATCCTCAATCTGGGCTGCGTCCCAGGGAGGCATTGGGACAGGCGGATGAATCAGGACGGAGTCGCGCCGATACCAGCGCTGAATGCGCGCCTGCACGGCGCGCGAGATGGCGACGAACGTGTGCACACGCGCAGCGGCACGCTGCTCCCAGCGCGTCAGGTAGGCGTTGAGCGCAAACAGGATCGGGAAAGCAATCCGTGGAATGCGCTCGCGCCTGGCATAAACCGAAAACTCGAACGTGAAGCGAGTCGGCGTCAGACAGTAGCACACGTGGCGCGCCTGCGGATGCTGCCCGCGTGCGCCGATGCAGAAGGCGCTCTTGTTGCTCAGGATGAGGTCGTGCTTGGCTGGGATGCGGTAGTGCGCCCATACCCAGGCGAACAACGGCATGTAAGGCTGATGATGGCGATGAATGCCCGGTAGGCGATCCAGCCACGTTGAGCGAATGTCCCACCTTTGCCATTCGGCTGGCATCCGCGCACGGTCATAGATGCTGGTGAAAACGGGTGCACTCGGGAACATCTCCTTGAGCACCGACAAGACATCCTCGGCGCCACCGAGCTGGTTCAGCCAATCGTGGACAAGGGCGACGTGCACGCAGCGATTGTAGAGGTCAGGGGCTGAGCGCGGCGAAACGCTCGCGCGCTGAACAAAGTGCGTACGTCGTAGCGACGCGCTGCGCGCTCACCGCTGATGCGGGCAATGCGCCTCGCCTAGCTCGTCCAGACAGTCAACCCCAGGCGTAGCGCCCTGTTGCACCGCACTTGCCCACAAAGCACCCAGAGGGTAGAACCGATGCGACAATACCGAGGTAGATGCGCTGGCAACGGTGGACGCTCGCAGTCGCGCTGATTGCCCTGGGCGCAGTCAGCCTCGCGTTTGCAGCCTTGTGGCTTAGCTTGCCCTCGGTTGACACGCTGCACCAGCGCACCCCTGCGCCGAGCACGCGCATCCTCGACCGCCACGGACGGCTGCTGTTCGAGATTTTCGACCCTCGCACAGTGGACGCAGGGCGTCGCACGCCTGTGCCGCTCGAGCGCATTCCAGTGCATCTGCGCAACGCAACGGTTGCTGTCGAGGACGCAAACTTCTACACCCACCCCGGCGTGGACTTGGTTGGCGTGTTGCGCGCGCTGTGGATTAACCTGCGCGGCGGCGAAGTGCTCGCTGGCGGCAGCACGATCACTCAGCAGCTCGCCCGCATCATGCTCCTTTCCCCCGAGGAACGCGCTCAGCGCACTGTGCTGCGCAAACTGCGCGAGTCGCTCCTCGCGTGGCAAATCAGCCAGCGCTTCACCAAAGACAAGGTGCTCGAGCTATACCTCAACGAGGCATACTACGGCAACCTCGCTTACGGCGTCGAAGCGGCTGCACAAGCCTACTTCGGTCGCTCGGTGAGCACCCTGAGCCTAGCTGAGTGCGCTCTGCTTGCAGGACTGACCCAAGCGCCAGCCCACTACGACCCGTTCGCCCAGCCGGAGCTAGCGCGGCAGCGCCAAAAAGTTGTGCTCGACCTCATGGTGCGGCAAGGGATGATCAGCGAGCAGGAAGCACGCGAGGCAGCCAGCGCGCCGTTGCGCTTCGCCCCCGCGCCCTACCGCATCCGCGCTCCGCACTTCGTCAACTACGTCCGCGCTTGGCTCGAGCGTGAATTCGGCACAGAAGCGGTGCTTCGCGGGGGATTGGTGGTGACGACGACGCTGGACTTGGCGCTGCAGGACGCTGCCCGCGACGCAATGCGCGCGCACCTTGCCCGCCTGAATTCGCCGCTGGATTCACCGTTCGGCGCCCGCGCGGACAACGCGGCTGTAGTTGTGCTCGACCCTCAGACCGGCGAGATTCTGGCGATGGTCGGTAGTCCTGACTTCTTCAACGCCGCGATCAGCGGTGCGCTAAACGCAACCCTGGCGTTGCGCCAACCTGGCAGCGCGATCAAGCCAGTCACCTACGCCGCGGCGTTCAGTCGCGTCCCAGGCTTCACGGCAGCGACGCCGATCTTCGACGTGCGGACTGCGTTCCCAACCCGCGAGGGGTTGCCGTATGTGCCTGTGAACTACGACTTTCGGCATCGCGGCCCGATCAGCGCGCGCGAGGCGTTAGCAACCTCGAACAACGTGGCAGCGGTCAGCGTGCTGCAACGGGTCGGGCTGAGCGAGACGCTTGCGCTGGCTCACGCCATGGGGCTGGAGTCGCTCAAAAACGTTGAACGCTACGGCTTAGCGCTGACGCTCGGCGGCGGCGAAGTGCGCTTGCTGGAGCTGAGCGCGGCATATGCCGCTTTCGCCAATGGGGGACATCGCGTGGTCTCCTTTGCGGTGCGTGAAGTGCGCAACGCCCAAGGCGCAGTGCTGCTGCGCCGAGAGGGTGGGCTAGGCGAGCGCGTCCTCGATCCGCGCGTCGCGTGGCTAGTAAGCGACATCCTAGCAGACCCGATGGCGCGCGCGCCGACCTTCGGCGAGGTCAGCGTGCTCAACCTCTCCCGCCGAGCAGCAGTCAAAACAGGCACCACCACGGACTTTCGCGACAACTGGACAATCGGCTACACGCCGCAGCGCGTCGTCGGCGTGTGGGTGGGCAACGCCGACGGCAGACCAATGCCTGGTGTCAGCGGAGTGAGCGGCGCAGGCCCAATTTGGCGCGAGGTGATGGAGATCGCCCACCGCAGCTTGCCCGAGCGCTGGCTTGAGCGCCCGGCTGGGCTTGTCCGCCGCGAAGTGTGCGCGCTGTCTGGTCTGCTGCCGACACCAGACTGCCCACACACGCGGCTGGAGTGGTTCATCGCAGGCAGCGAGCCGCGCCAGTTCGACACGTGGCACCGCCGTGTGCGCATTGACCTGGCGACCGGCAAGCCAGCCACGGCTCAGACGCCCGCTCACCGCGTCGCTGAGCGCCTTGTGCTCGATCTGCCCGTCCCGCTCCGAGCTTGGGCACGCCAACAGGGCTGGGTGCTCCTCGAGGAGCAAACACCATCTCACCCCAGCGCCTTTGCTCAGCATCCTTCTGTGCGCCTAACGCGCCCTGACGACGGCGCGATTTACCGCTTCGCTTCGGAGTTGCCAGCACACACTCAACGCATTCCTGTCGAAGTCGAAGTCAGCCTTGCCGATGTGCGGCGCGTTGAGGTGGTGACTGGCTCGGGCGAGGTCATTGCCCAGTTCGACGCGCCGCCATTCCACAGCTTCTGGGCATTGCGCCCTGGAGAGCACGTGCTGTACGCTCGTGTCCATCTGCGAGATGGACGCACGGTGACCTCAGCAGGTGTGCGCGTTGTTGTGCGCCCAGGCTGAGCGCAGCGCGCTCAAGTCGGCTGACCGACGAGCCGATACACCGCGCCTTGGTGATCGATCACGTAAAGCTCGCCCGCAGCGTCTTCACCAAAAGACGAGATGCGCAGCTCTGTCCGCAGCACCACCCTGTTGCGCCATACGCCGTCTTCGCCGCGCTGCAGCGCCCAAATCGTCCCCGCGCAGTAGTCGCCATAGAGGTATGCGCCGAACAGGTCCGGCAAACCGCTGCCGCGATAGACGTAACCACCTGTCACTGAGCAGCCCTCCTCGCGCCCGTATTGCCAGATCGGGTCAGTCAGCGGCTCAGCGGATTCCCCTGCGAAGCGCTCGAAGCCTTCGCGCAGCCGCCACCCGTAGTTCTGCCCGCCGCGGCTGCCAGCAGGCTGAAAGTTGATCTCCTCGAATCGGTTCTGCCCAACGTCAGCGATGTATAAGTCGCCGGTCAAACGGTCAAAGCTGAATCGCCATGGGTTGCGCAGCCCGATTGCCCACAGCTCAGGGCGCGCCTGCGCGCCAAAGTCTGGATTGTCTGGCGGAATGCGGTATGGCGCGCTTGGCGAAGAGGCTGAAACGTCAATCCGCAGCATCTTGCCCAACAAGCTAGCGCGATTCTGGGCAAAGTTCTGGGGGTCGCCTCCGCTGCCGCCATCGCCCATCCCGATGTAGAGCATCCCGTCTGGACCGAACGCAATCTGACCGCCGTTGTGGTTGGCATAGGGCTGGTCAATTCGCAGCACCGTCCACTCGCTGGCGGGGTCGGCGGTCAAACCGTCTGGGCTCGCCAAAAAGCCTGCGATCACCGTGTCGCCGCGCCGGTCGGTGTAGTTCAGGAACACTTTGCGCGACTGGGCAAAGTCTGGTGCGAAGGCAATGCCGAGCAGCCCTTGCTCGTTCGCGCGCGCACCGACGCGGTCGGTTAGGTCGAGAAAGGGACGCTCAAGCAGTTGACCGTCACGGATCACCCTCACCCGCCCGGGCTGCTCGAGCACGTAGAGCAGGCTCGGGTCGCCAGCATGAGCTAACCCAACCGGGCGCTGAAGCCCACTGACGAGGAGCATTAGGGCAGGGCGCAGCGGCTGGGGAGTAGCTTGAGGCGCCGGCTCAGCCGTTGCCGCGAGCGCAGGCACAGCCTGGACCGTTGGCTCAGAGCGCTCAGTCAGAGGCTCGCTCGTCGGTTCTCCGGCTGCAGCGAGGGGGCGACTCTGAGGGGATTGCACTGGTTGCGCGGCAGGCGCGCTGCAAGCAACACTCAACCCAACACCACACACAGCAAGGCCGCCTACCAGTTTCGACTTCCAGTCCATAACCTCAACTCCATCCGTATCACAAAGCTGTTGTGCAGAATAGCATGCAGTGCTTGCAGGCACGCACAACATGAGAATCTGGGCGGCTGCAGTGCACGAGGTCTCTCTGCTATCACGGATAGGCGCACGTCTGGATTTCGTGAAAGTTCAGTTGAACGTCCCCAGCGACGTTCAGAGGGCAGGCGCACTTGCTCTCATGCAGACGCTCCTTTGACCAGCACGATGCGAGAGAGTTGCTGTGTGAGCATCGCAGACTGGCGTACCAGTACCCACGGCTCTAGTAGGCGTCACGAAGTGCTACTTCGCGCGGCAGCGCATTGAGCGGGGTTGGCATTTGCAGCATTCGCCACGAGACCTACGCCAGCAAACACACACAAGCCTACTAGGCGGCGCTGCCCAGCGCGTGTGTGCGACTACCTTGCAAAGAAGGGCGCGCGCACTCACGGCAAGAGGTGCAATCCTGATATTCCTGAGAAGTCAGAGGCGTTGTTTGTCACTAACGGAGCGCTATGGCGAACAGCACATGCTGCTGCCCAGGCATCCTGTGGTGAGATCGCCCTGCCTTGCTTCATCCGCTGGTGTCGGATCTCACCCCACAGCCGCCCCGTCTCCTCGTCAGGGAATAGGGTGACGAATCGGTCCAACGCTCGCTTTAGCTCGTCGAAACGCTGCTGCCCCCACTGGTTGCGGTATGCCCAAAAGTAGAGTTCCGCGGCAGTCTGGAAGCTCACTGCTAGAGTATGCCCCTACAGTAAGTCGCGAAACTTGTCTGCGCGGGAATCCCCCTTGAAGAGGTATGACCAGACATCAGTGTCTAGGACGATCAGTGCCACGTTTCGCCCAGCCGCTCCATCCGCTCCCTGTCGAGTGCAAGGTCAAGCTCACGTTGCTCGCGCCGCCATGTCAAGAACGCTTCCAGATCGAACCAGTCGTGCTCCATCTCCAGCGCGCCTTGCTGCTGGGACTCTAGCGCGTGCACCCACTGCTGCAACATCTTGACCTGCTCCAGCGGCAAGCGCCTGAGCCGTTGCACGATGTCGGCAATCACAACCTCTGCGTCCATATTCCGCCAACGCTCATTCTAGCGCCCTGCGCCCACCTCAAGCGCCGTTGCTACTGCCATGCCGCCACCGCGTGTGAACGTGGACGAGCATCGCAGCGCAGGGAAACGTCACAACAGCGCAAAGCTCACCGCTCGCATCCGATCCCGTCGCCGTCGCGGTCAAACCTGTGTGGACCAGTCGGAAGCACACGAAACCCACGGTGCGGGATGTCGCCGCATTGGCGAGGACGACCACATCCCACAACGGGTAGCGCTTGCCGAGGTCGCGGCGGAAGTCCTGGATTTGCTTAGCGTGCTCCGCGAGCAGCTTGATAGCCAGAGGGGGCTCGTCACTTAGCCCTGATTATCATGTGATGCGTAAGCCCTGGCCATCGCACCGTCTCGCCTTGACAAGGTGGGAGTTTGCGCTATTATCTTAAGAGCTTCTAAAGAGTTCATTGAACACCCATGAACGGTTCAGAGACGCCGAAGACAGCACGTCGCCCCACCCTGCGGGATGTTGCCCGTGCAGCAGGTGTGTCGATCGGGACTGCGTCGCAAGCACTAAACAATCGTCCCAGCGTACAGCCCGAGACGCGCGAGCGCGTGCTGAGCGCAGCCTCAGCGCTGGGCTACCGAGTGCACCATGCCCACAAGCAGCCTAGCCTGTCGGTTGTCGGGATGCTGGTCAAGCACGACCCAGGGGCGCCTCTGTTCAACCCGTTCTTCTCCCTCGTCCAAGCTGGTGTCGAGCAGGAATGCCGCTTGCAGCGGCTAAGCCTGATGGTTGCAACAATCGAAGTGGACGCCAGCAATCGCCCTGTTGAGTGGCCGCGCATGGTCGAGGATGACTCGGCGGATGGACTGTTGCTGCTCGGGGCGAACATTGAGCCAACGGCAGACGCGCTGCACCGCCGCCTCCCCGACAAGCCAATCGTGCTTGTGGACAGCTATGCTCCTGGCTATCACTTTGACAGTGTGTTGATTGACAACCTCAACGGCGCAGCTCAGGCGGTCAACCACTTGATCGCGCTCGGTCACCGTCACATCGGCTTGATTGGGTCAAACCCCGCTTCACCTCCAGACATTCTCGAACGCCGACAAGGCTACATCAACACGCTGATCAAGCATGGCATCACAAGAACGTATATCGAGGACAGCTTGATGACGCGCGAAGAAGGCGCGGCGGCGCTGCATCGCCTGATGGCGCGCGCCCCCGAGGTGACGGCGGTGTTCGTCGTCAACGATGACACGGCGATTGGCGTGCTCCACGCAGCACTCGATATGGGGCTGCGCGTGCCAGAAGATCTTTCTATCGTCGGTTTCGACGACATCGCGCTGGCAAGTGAGGTGCGCCCACCACTGACCACTATCCACGTGCCCAAAGTGTGGCTTGGTCGGCTTGGCGTGCGTCAGCTTGTTGCCCGCAGCCAAAGCCCGCAGCATCCGCAGGTCACCCTCGGTGTCGCAACGCGCCTGGTCGAGCGCGCGACAACGGCTATGTGCGCGCGCCAACCTGCTTTCGCTTGAGGAGTTTCTGTTATGTCGCTGACAGTATACTGCCCCCCACTCGCCAACATCCCTTGGGAGGATCGACCGCAAGGCAGCCATGCGGTGATCTGGCGCTACAGCGCAAATCCAGTGATCCCCCGCAATGCGGCGCTAAACAGCAATAGCATCTTCAACAGCGCCGTCGTGCCGTTCAACGGACATTTCGCCGGCGTTTTTCGCGTGGACGACACCCGCCGAGTGATGAACTTGCGCGCTGGCTTCAGCGAGGACGGCTTGTGCTGGCACATCCAGGCAGAGCCAATCCAGTTCATCTGCGAGGACGCTGAGCTTGCACGCTTCGAACACCGCTATGACCCGCGCGTGTGCTGGATCGAGGATCGCTACTACGTCACTTGGTGCAATGGCTACCACGGGCCGACGATCGGCGTCGGCTACACGTTCGACTTCCGCACCTTCTACCAGCTCGAGAACGCGTTCTTGCCCTACAACCGCAACGGCGTGCTATTCCCGCGCAAAATCCGCGGCAAATACGCCATGCTCAGCCGCCCCAGCGACCGAGGACATACCCCCTTCGGGGACATTTTTTACAGCGAAAGCCCAGACCTGATCCACTGGGGGCGCCACCGCTGGGTGCTCGGACCGTTCGCACCGTGGTGCAGCACTAAGATCGGCGCAGGCCCAACGCCGATCGAGACCAGCGAAGGCTGGCTGCTGATCTACCACGGCGTGATCACCTCGTGCAACGGCTTCACCTACAGCTTCAGCGCCCTGTTGCTCGACTTGGATGAGCCATGGCGAGTGATCGCGCGAGCAGAGCCGTATCTGCTCTCGCCACAGACACCCTACGAGTGCGTCGGCGATGTGCCCAACGTCGTCTTCCCTTGCGCTGCTCTGGTGGACGGTGCAACAGGGCGCATGGCGATCTACTACGGCGCAGCCGACACCGTGACCGCGCTTGCCTTCGCCTACGTCCACGAGCTTGTGGATTGGGTCAAGGCAAACACGGCAAAGTAACCCGGGAATCACCGAGGAGGGACCTTGTCGAGTCAATCCAAATTCCTACCCACACAAGCGCACATCGTGCGCGTGCTTATCGCCTTTGCGTTGCTCCTAGCAAGCAGCGCGCTGACGCTCGTCGCGCCCATCCAACCCTCACTCTCCTCAACAAATTACGTCGTTTACAGCGACGCGCTTGCCTCTGGGTGGCAGGACTGGTCTTGGGGCGGGACATATGACCTTGCTCACACGGGCACAGTCCAGTCGGGCAGCGCTGCCATTTCTGCGACCATCACCTCTGGCTACGGCGGCTTGTCGCTGCGGGTAGATCCCGGCCTGCCAGGCTCAAGCTACAGCGCCGTTCAGTTCTGGGTTCATGGCGGATCAAGTGGCACGCGGCAGTTGCAGCTCGTCATCGAAGAGGGCGATTCCGGGCCGCGCACAACTCCTGCCCACTTTGACGCTAATGCAGGATCGTGGACGCTGGTCACAATCCCGCTGTCCGCCCTCGGGAATCCAGCGACGATCAAGCGCATCAACATTGAAGATCGCACGGGCAGCGGACAGCCAACGTTCTACGTGGATGAGATCATCTTGATCGCAGGCTCATCTGCTACGCCAACGCC
>JANWZM010000046.1 GCA_025054635.1 Thermoflexales bacterium | reverse complement strand
ATCACCTGCGCGCTTAGCGACGAGGAGGACATTGCTGCTGTGTTCACTGGGATTGGGGGCGCGCGGGAGCTGCGCAACGTGCTTGCCGGCATGGAGAGCAAGCAGCAGGCGCTGATCATGGGGCACGCTGTGCCGATGCCTGTCGTCGTGCGGACGACGGAGTACGGCGAGGCGGTCTACAAGGCGTTTGCTGACCCGCTGGACGGACTGTCGCTGGATGAGATCGCGGCTGAAAACCGGCGCAAGCTCGGTCGGCGCGGGCTGGATGAAAGCCTGGTTTAACTGGTATGATGAAACATGTGGGCCTGTAGCTCAGCGGTTAGAGCAGTCGGCTCATAACCGATTGGTCGCTGGTTCGAATCCAGCCGGGCCCACATTGTTACAAGCCTAGAACCCCCACATATGGGGGCTAGATCCACGTGCCGCCCCCATATGTAGGGCTCGGCTTGCCTTTCGCCCCTCAGGAATCCGCCTGTGGGTGCGCCGAGGAGTGGCATGCCTGTGGCATGCAGCAGCTCGCTTCCTAATCGCGCTTGCTTGCGGCATAGGCATTACGCCTCACGCCGTTGAACTGTAAGCGCACCAACCAGCGCCCGTTGCGCAGTTTTACACTACTCCCGGTGCACGCTGGCACAGATGTTGCACAGGCATTTGCAAGGGGGTGAAGGGGGTTGCAGTTAGTCGCTCAGGGGTTACGGCCAACTTCGGCGCCGTTACGGTCAAATGCTGCGCTGCTAGGGTTAACCACCACACCGCGCGGTCAATCGGGTCAGTCGTCAAGTTTGGGCAGTGAGGGACTCGAACCCCCGACCTTCCGTGTGTAAGACGGATGCTCTAACCAGCTGAGCTAACTGCCCAGGTGTGCTGTGCTCACATTTTGGAAAGCGGCTGAACCTGAAGACGTGGCACGCAGCATACCGCCTTGCTCTTGCATCCCTCTCTACTAGGAAGAGGAGTAAAGCCAGAAGCGGGGCAGCACGCCCTGCCACATATTCGCACGACCTTCTACCCAAATTGTAGCCCCGAGGGGATGTGCATGAGCACGGCATATTTGCCATCACGCTTCAAGTTCGTGCCCAGGCAAGGCGCAGAGCCGTATGGCATCGTTGCCTCTGGCTGGGCGACCAGCAAGGTCTACCAAAAGCCTCACGGGCAGAGGCACAAGCTGAGGGCAGGAAAGCCTTGTCCTGCGCCCTTGTTTGCCCCAACTGCCATATCACGCTGTATTGGCGCAGCCCAGCACACATCATCGAAGAGCCAAGGGCAATCTTGAGCTGCAGGAGAAGGAGACGTTAGCTTTCGCTTCTGCCGCGCATGATCTGTTTCTGATCGTTTGCTCATCCCTCAGGTGTATAGTAGCGAGTCTACGGTAAAGAGGAGAAGCGTGCGTATGCAGACCACACAAGGTGAGTTCATCCAGGGCAACGGACATACCCCCACCAGCAATCGAGAGACAGGCACTGACGCGCTCAAGCGCGGGTTAGCCCAAATGCTCAAGGGCGGCGTGATCATGGACGTGGTCAACCCTGACCAGGCGCGGATTGCAGAACAGTCCGGCGCTGTCGCTGTCATGGCGCTGGAGCGTGTGCCAGCGGATATTCGCCGCCAGGGGGGCGTGGCGCGCATGAGTGACCCCGCCATGATTCAGAGCATCATGGAAGCAGTCACGATTCCTGTGATGGCAAAGTGCCGCATCGGGCACTTCGTCGAGGCGCGCATCCTCGAAGCAATCGGCGTGGACTACATTGACGAAAGCGAGGTGCTAACCCCCGCGGACGAGGAGCACCATGTGGACAAGCGGCAGTTCAAGGTGCCCTTTGTGTGCGGCGCGCGCAATCTCGGTGAGGCACTGCGCCGAATCAACGAGGGTGCAGCCATGATCCGCTCGAAAGGCGAAGCAGGCACCGGCGATGTGGTTGAAGCCGTGCGCCATGCGCGCGCGATCCTGGGTGAGATCGCCCGCCTGAAGACGATGAAGCGCGAGGAGCTATACGCTTACGCTAAGGACATCGGTGCGCCCTACCACCTTGTCGAGGAAACAGCAGACCTCGGGCGCCTGCCCGTTGTGTTGTTCGCCGCAGGCGGTATCGCTACCCCTGCTGACGCTGCCCTGTTGATGAACATCGGGGTGGACGGCATCTTCGTCGGCAGCGGTATTTTCAAGAGCGGCGACCCGGCTGCGCGCGCGCAAGCCATCGTTCAGGCAACGACCCACTACCAGGACTGGCACATCATTGCCGAAGTCAGCAAGAACCTCGGCGAGCCGATGGTTGGCATCAACATCAGCAGCCTGCCCGAGACCGAGCGCTTGGCTGGGCGCGGCTGGTGAGGCGTTTTGTCCTAGCGCAGCACGTCGCATGGCTAAAACAGTCGGCGTCCTTGCGCTGCAAGGGGACTTTGCCGAACATGCCCAGATGTTGCAGCGCATGGGTCACCGCGTCGTGGAAGTACGTCTGCCGCACCATCTAGAGGGGCTGGATGCGCTGATCATGCCTGGCGGCGAGAGCACCACGTTCGGCAAACTTGCCGTGCGCTGGGGGTTGATCGAGCCGATCCGTCAGTTCGCGCTGTCTGGCAAACCGGTGTGGGGCACGTGCGCCGGGCTGATCTTCCTGGCAAAGGACGTCGGACGTGACCAGCCCACGCTTGGGTTGATGGATATCCAAGTGACGCGCAACGCGTTCGGGCGGCAGATTGACTCCTTCATCACGCCCGTGCAGGTGCGAGGCTTAGCCGGACCAGCGTTCATGGGCGTGTTCATCCGTGCCCCGCGCATTAACACAGTTGGGTCGGGGGTTGAGGTGCTTGCTGAGCTCGATGATGGCGCAATTGTTGCAGCGCGCCAGGGCAATTTGCTTGCAACCAGCTTCCATCCAGAGCTGACTCAAGACACGCGGATGCACGCTTTCTTCCTCAGTCTATAGACGCAGTGCAGCGAGTCAACCCTCGCTAAAGCTCGAGCACTTCCTGCAAAACTACACGATAATAAAGGGCGGTTGATGCGCTGGTCTGCTGCACATTATCAAGCATCGCCGCGCAAAGCATGATTCGACCGTTCGACATCCGGGATGTCAGCCTGGTGCAGCGGCTGTCCACGCAGGCGCGCGCGCTAGCGCAAGAGTTCGTTGCCACAGAGGGGGTTTCGCCTCTGCGAGAAGCCATGCGCGCCTACGTGTCGGGGGGAAGAGATAGCGCCGTGGTGCTAGTGGAGCGCTCCCCCGAGCACAACATCGAAGCCTTCGGCTTGATGCATCTGCTGCCAACGACAAACAACCACGCCGACGGCGAGCCTCACGTGCACCCGCGCGGCGCAGCGCTCATCCTGATGAGTCCCCGACCGACAACGCCCGCGCTGGTCGAGGCTTGGACGTACTTGGCGCACGAATTCGCCAGCGAGGCAGCCCAGCGCGGCGCTCATCACCTCGTCGCAGAAGTGCCCGAGGGAGGACAAGAGTGGGAGGCGCTCCACAATGCCTCCTTCGTGCCGTTGATCCAGCAAGACTTGTTCAAGCTCACTCGCCCTCCGGCGCAGGATGAGCTCGAGACAGTGCATGGTCTGCGCGAGCAGCACAAAGAGGATGAACCCCAAGTGCGCGCGCTGCATCTGCGCGCTGCACCTAAGATGAGTTACCCAGCTGAGTTCTCCTTCGATGCGCTGCACGCCGCTCATCGCCCGGAGCACAGCTTTGTGCTCGTGCGCGCCAATGAGGTGCTCGCGCACCTGGCGGTGCGGCAGGGCAAGCGCGCCTATGGGCTGCGCGTCCACTTTCGCCCCGAGGTCGAGGACGAGGCACTTGCTGCGTTGCGCTACGTCCTAGCGCGCACCCTGAGCAAGACAAACCTTCCGCTTTATGTCACCATCCGCCAGTATCAAAGCTGGATGCTCCCTGCGCTCGATGCGTTGGGGTTCACTCACGTCGCGTCAAATGTCCTGATGGTGCGTCACACAGCGAAGCGACTGCAACACCTTGTTTGGTCTCACGCCGTTGAGAGCGTTGCGGTACGCCAGACTCATTCAGCCTCGCTCGAGTCGTTTCCAGTCATGTCGCCAAATAATTTTAGAAGCCATGACCAGTAGTAAACTCAAAACTAACCTTAGCACAGAATTCTTGGGACACTTCAAGACGAATTATGTTACAATCGGGGCAGGTAAGCTATGAAAGAGTTGCGTATCACAGATGACTTAGATTCGCTTCTGGATGTCCTGCCTGTGGACATCGCTGAAGCCATACGCCAGCGCGCGCGCTTCAGTGAGCTGATCGAGATCGTGCTCGATTTGGGGCGATTCCCCGAGGCGCGCTATGTCGCGTTGGAGAGCACGAATGGCACCTCGCCCGGAGCACGTGAGGAGACACTGGTGCTGCGCGAGTCAGAGGTGACGCGGCAAGACCTGGACTACGTGCTTGCGCGGATCGGGGGCTTCGACGAGGACAACCGTGCTGGCATCGCCCGCACCTTGCACCGTATTGCAGGCATCAAGAACCGTCATGGCGTCGTCGTTGGGCTCACTTGCCGCGTTGGGCGCGCAGTGTATGGAACGCTCGAAATCATCAAAGATATCATCACCAGTGGCAAAAGCATCCTGCTGCTTGGTCGTCCCGGCGTCGGCAAGACGACCATGCTGCGCGAAGCAGCGCGCGTCTTGGCAGAGACCAAGCGTGTGGTGATCGTGGACACGTCGAACGAGATCGGCGGCGATGGCGACATCCCCCACCCAGCTGTTGGGCGCGCCCGCCGCATGCAGGTGGCATCGCCAAGCCGACAACATGAGGTGATGATCGAAGCGGTCGAGAACCACAACCCGCAGGTGATCGTCATCGATGAGATCGGGCGACAGCAGGAAGCTGAAGCCGCTCGCACGATCGCGGAGCGCGGCGTGCAGCTTATCGGCACGGCGCATGGACAGACGCTCGAAAACCTGATGATGAACCCGACGCTCAGCGACTTGGTCGGCGGGATTGAGAGCGTCACCCTTTCCGACGAGGAAGCGCGCCGCCGCGGCACACAAAAGACTGTCTTGGAGCGCCGCGCCCCGCCGACATTTGACGTGCTTGTTGAAATCCGCGAGCGCAACCGCTTGATCGTCCACCCTGATGTCAGCGAGGCGGTTGACGCGTTGTTGCGAAACCGCCCGCATCTCGCCGAGCTGCGCTACTGGGACGAGGAAGGCAACGTGCGCGTCGAAAAGGTGCGCGTCACTACCGAAGCTGACCGCGCTGCTGGAAAGGATGACGGCAGCCGCCGCGACCGCAAGCACCCGGGAGCAACCCTTGAACACACGACTTACCTGCAACCGACATCGCCTCAACCACAGCCCCCTCCCAATGAGACGGCGCCGCCTGCTGCCTCGACTGACTCTTCCTCAAAAGCGCGCAAGGAGATGCACGTGTTCGTCTTCGGTGTCTCCAAGAATCGCATGAAGCAGGCTGCGCGTCAGCTCGGCGTCCCTGCTGTGTTTGTGGATAGCTTGGACGACGCCGATGTGCTGATTACCGCTAAGTCGTACTACCGTCAGCGCCCGCGCGTGATCACCGAGGCTGAGCAGGACGAGATCCCAATTTACGTGCTGCGCTCCAACTCGCAATCGCAAATGGAAAACTGCTTGGCGGACTTGTTCGGGCTGACAGAATCAGAGCGCGCGCCATACGAGAGCGCGATCGAGGAAGCTGAGGAAGCCATCCGCCGTGTGCTGGCAGGCGAACGCTCGGTCGAGCTATCGCCTCAGAACGCCTTCATCCGCCGTCAGCAACACGAAATGGCGCGCGCAGCGAACTTGGTCTCACACTCCTACGGCAAAGAGCCAATGCGCCGCGTGCGCATCTTCCGCGAGTAGTGCTGATTACCCTAGAGGGGCTAGACGGCAGCGGCAAGACCACCCAAGCGCGTCGCCTCGCTGACTGGCTAAGCGCCCAAGGTGCGGACGTGCTGCTCACCCGCGAACCCGGTGGCACTGCTGTGGGAGACGCTATTCGCGCGCTGCTCGCCGACCCTGCCCACGCCGGCATGGAGGCGCGCGCTGAGCTGATGTTGTTTTGCGCCTCACGCGCCCAGCTCGTTGCCGAGCGCATTCGTCCTCACCTGGACAGGGGCGGCGTGGTGGTGTGCGATCGCTTTGCGGACAGCACGCTGGCATACCAAGGCTACGGGCGCGGGCTCGACTTGGCGTTCTTGCGTGCGCTGCTCGATTTCACCACTGGCGGCTTGACGCCAGACCTCACCTTGTACTTCGACCTACCCCCCGAGCTTGGCTTGAGCCGACGGCGCAGGCAGGGCACGCTCGAGCGCATGGAGACCGAGCAGCTTGCGTTTTACCAGCGCGTCCGCCAAGGGTACCTGGAGCTAGCCAGTCAATCACCGGCGCGCTGGTGCGTGATCGACGCCACGCAGCCAGAGGAGATTATTGCCGCAGCCGTCCGAGCTTTCATCGCTGAAAGGCTGCCAAAGCGACCCGACTCACAAGCCTGAGATCGCCCGAGAGGTGTGCGCGGTCGCGCCTGCCCAGGCTTTCGAGTCTGGGCGAGTTGCTTCTGCTGCAACGTTGATGCAGCGACGGCATCACCGTCAAGAGCTAGCGACAAGCTGTTCTCCCGCGACGCAGATAAGCTGGACAAGTATGAGCAGTGCACCACGCGCTGTGCATTTCGGGTTCGGGCAGCCCTGAACACGTCCTGTGGGGGAGAGGCGCCTGTCTCAGTTCCAAGCGCAGCGATCAAGCTTAGCCTTGGCTTATGTCTCTCTCGCGCTAGGTTAAGCTGACC
>JANWZM010000039.1 GCA_025054635.1 Thermoflexales bacterium | reverse complement strand
CCTGCGCGGTAACCCTCAAAAAGGGCAAGCTCGAAGTCTGGAGCGGGGCTGCCAGCCTTTGGACGCGCGCCTTGCTGCGACGCCAGGTTGAGCGCGACAGCGAACACCACTGCGACCAAGGCGACTGCCAACGCGGCGCTTACCGCGACCAAGAGGCGGCGACTTACCACCTTCGTCGAACCTCCGCCTCTAGCTCAGCAACGAGCGGGTCTTCGCCTGTGTCGGTCTCTACTGCAGGTGATGCGCGCCGCGACGACGCGCGCTGGATTGTCAGCACGGCCACAACCAAGAACACGGCTGCTGCGCCAACTGGGGCAATCCAGAGCAGCAGGGTGCTGCCCGTGCGCGGTGGCTCTTGTCGGACTGTCGGACCGAAGCGCTCCTCGAAATAGCGGATGATCTCCTCTGCCGTTCGACCCTGCTGGAGCTGGTAGGTGATCTCAGCCTTCCACTGCGCACAGGTCTCCGTCGGACAGTCAGCAAGATTGCGCCCTGCACACGTCGGGCAGTTCAACTGCTTGGCGATCCGGTAGGTCTCGTCGCCTGGGCCAAGTCCCTGAGCTTGGGCAGCGCGCGATGGAGCCAACAGCATGACTATCCCAACCAGCACAGCTACAAGGAAGACTTGCAACATGCCTGATTCACCTCTCGTGTGTCAAGCTGCCGCGGCTTGCACCGCAGGTCGGCGCACGACAGGCAGCGCTTCACGCTCAGGCGCGCGCCAATACGCCACCAGGAAGCCCAGGATCATCACGACGCTGCCGATCCAGATCCAGTTGATGAGTGGGTTGATATACACGTGGAACGAGGCGATTGCACCGTTGCGCTCCCACCCGGAGAGCAACACGTAGACTTCCTCGTTGAAGTGCCCAGCCGTGAAGGGAATGGTCGCGGTGTGCTGCTGCTCTGGGTAGAAGTCGCGGCTGGGGAACAGCGCCGACAGTGAGCCATCTGGTGCTTGCATCAGCAGCATCGCCTGAACAGTTTGGCAATCGTTGAACTCGCATTGCACTGGGCGAATGCCGCGGTAGGTGAAGGTGTAGCCACCAACGGTGAACGACTCGTTGAGATTGACAGTTCGGATCACGTCGTAGCCGTAGAAGCCTTTGCCGATTGCGCCTATGGCGAGCAGCACAACGCCCAGGTGCACAAGGTACCCCCCGTAGCGCCGCTGGTTGCGTTCTGCCAGCCGGACGAGCGCCAAGGGCACTGACTCGCCGTTCGCCTGCATCCGAGCGCGCACACCACGCACGTATTCCGCCACGGTCTGAGCAAGGGTGTATGCACACAAGCCAAACCCCAGCAGCGGCACTGGCTTGTCCGCGCCGCCGAGGTACAGCGCGAGCATCACCGCGACCGCGAACGCCAGTGGCACCGCCATCTGTCTCAGAACTGCCTTGCCGCTCGCCTTGTGCCAAGCCAGCAGCGGCGCCACGCCCATCAGCACGACCAGCGCCATCAATTGCGGCACGGCGACCTGGTCGTAAAACGGCGGCCCAACGGTGATCTTGGTGTCCGCTACAGCCTCGCTCAGCACAGGGAAGATCGTGCCGATAAACACAGTGAATGCCGTGCTCAGAAACAGCACGTTCTGGATGAGGAAGATACCCTCGCGCGAAAACGCCGAATCCAGGGTGCGCTCGCTCTTCAGGGTGTCCAGGCGGGTCAACCACAGAACGGCGCAGACCACCAGGATCGCCAACATGGCGATCATGAAGTACGGCCCGATGTCGCTTGCCGCAAAGGCATGTACGCTCGTGAGCAGCCCGCTGCGGATGAACGCCGTGCCAAAGAACATCGAGGCAAACGTCAGCATGATCAAGAACACGTTCCAGTTCTTGAACATGCCGCGCTTCTCCTGGATCATGGCTGAGTGCAAGAACGCAGTTGCGATCAACCAAGTGATGAGCGGCTTGTTCTCGGATGGATCCCAGCCCCAGTAGCCGCCCCAGCCCAATACGTCATGCGCCCAGCGCCCGCCCAGCGCCAACCCAGCCGTGAGAAACGCCCAGCCGACCAGCGTCCACCGCCTCGATGCGTGCAACCAGAGGTTATCCGTGCGGCGGGTGACTAGCGAGGCGATGCAGTAGGCAAACGGCACAAGCAGACCGGTGTAACCGGAGTAGAGCATTGGCGGATGGATGATCATGCCGGGGTGACGCAGTAGCGGGTTCAGCCCACGTCCGTCCTCTGGGGGGAAGTCAGTGCGCACAAACGGGTTTGCCAGGAACAGGGTGAGGAACAGAAAGAACGCCAGCACCAGCGCCATTGAGGTCGTCACCCAGGGCAGCAGCGGCTTGTCATCAGTCCACGGCTTCGCCATTGCCGCAGCGACAAACCCTGCCATGATCAGGCACCAGAACAGCAATGACCCGTTCTGCGAGCCCCACAGCGCGGTGATGCGGAAAAACAGCGGTGTTGAGCGCGAGGACACATTGGCGACATACTGCACGCCAAAGTCATGGGTGATCAGCGCGTGCCATAGTCCGAGCGCACCTAGCAAGATCAGCGGAAGCGTCATGAACAGCGCAACGCGCCCGCTTTGGACGAAACGATCATCGTTGCGCACAGCCCCAAGGGTGGAGATGATGGCGGCGTAGAAGCAGGCGGCGAAGGCAAAGATGACCGACAGGTGACCTAAGTCGGCAAACATGTGCTATGGATTATACGGATGCGCCTTCTGGGATTGCATGAAGTTAAGTCAGCTTCCCGCGCAGGGTCACGCCCATCTTCAGCATAGTGCTCCTACTCGCGTTGGTCAGTGAGTAGGTTAAAGGGTAGCACAAGCACCACGCACGTCACGAGCGACGCACTGCGGGAATTGTCAAGCGGTACCCCCAATCGCAAGCCCCCACTTGTTGAGGGGTGTTCTGCTGACCGCCTGTTGTGCCCAGTCCGAGTTGCCCTGAGAAGTTAGCACCCCAAGTATGCAAACAACCGCCCAGGCGGATGCCAACGACGTGAAAGTCGCCTAGCGCAACGCCGAGCGTGTTTGCGTTCAAAGGCGCACTCACCGCTACAGGTGTTGTGCTGTTGTTGGAGTTGCCCGTGCCCAGCTGCCCGTGGGAGTTCCTGCCCCAGCAGAAAACCGCGCCATCTGTCTTGATTGCGCACGTAAAGCCCTCGCCACCTGCGACTGTCCTGACACCACTGCCCATCCCCTGCACAGCTACAGGTGTTGTCGCTGTGATTGTGGTGCCATCCCCAATCTGACCGAAGCCGTTTCGTCCCCAGCAAAAAAGGGCGCCTCCAACTTTGATTGCACAGGTGTGGTACCAACCAGCAGCGACAGCCACGACACCACTGTCCATACCTGGCACTAATCCAGGCGTGTTGCGCTTGTTGAACGCCCCGTCACCGAGCTGACCGTAGGCATTGTCGCCCCAGCAGAACAGTGCACCGTCTCGAATTGCACAGGTGTGATAGCCACCGCCAGTGACTGCAACGACGCCACTGCTCATGCCTTGCACGGCGACAGGCTGAGATCGGTCGGTAAACGTGCTATCACCGAGCTGTCCGCCAGCGTTGTTGCCCCAGCACCAAAGCGCGCCAGCGCGAATCGCGCAGGAGTGGTAACCTCCCGTCGCAATGACCTGGACACCATCGCTCATTCCGATGACAGCAACAGGTGTTGTTTTGGTAATTGTCGTCCCGTCCCCTAGCTGACCGATCTGGTTTCTCCCCCAGCAGTAAGCGCCGCCATTTCTGATTGCGCAGGTGTGATACCAATTCGCAGCTACTGCGCTGACGCTGCTAAGAATGGGGACGGGCGAGGGACGATTGGTCAGCGAGCCGTCTCCAACTTGACCATAATCATTTTGCCCCCAGCAGAAAAGCTGCGCCCCGCGAAGCGCACAGGTATGACCGTTCCCCGTTGCAATCGCAGAGGAGTTTCGACCTTCCTCGAGCGGGGAGAGGGTGTCTGCGTGTGACACCTCCGACATGAGAAGCGAAGCAAGCCACAAAGGGATTGCAATTGCTATGCCAAACTCACGAAGCACTCTACACATCTTGAAGTAGATGTGTATGCCCACGCAGTCGCCGTGAAAATAGTCAAACGTCCAGCCCTCGGATGCTGTGCAGGTAGTTGTGTTCCTGATGCTTCACCTGTATCGGCGCAGCACCTTCTCGTACTAGTTTGAGGCAAGTGCAATCCTCAGGCGAGAGTGAATCCAGGGCAATGCTCCACATTGGTCGAGCTGCACACGAGCCGAGTCAGCCAAGAGGCAATCACTCGCAGTGTAAAGTAACATCGTCTTCAAGCGGTCTGGAGCAATGGTCGAGTCGCCAAAGCTGAGGCGCTTCTTGCGCGAAGTCCTTCCTGTCTTTGGGACGATGATCCTGCTCGCGGTGATCAATTTGCTTTCAGGTGGTTTCCCGTGGGCTGTGATCCCAATCGTCGGTATGTTGATCGTCGTTATTAACACCGCGGTAAAGATCTTCCTCGCTGTGGAGGCGAGCACACAGGCTACCGAAGAGCAAGCGGCTGCATCCACAGGCACGCTAGCCTCACTGGTTGCGCAGGCGCGATCCTACAAGCAACAGGTGGACGCGCTCCCGCGCACGGCTGAGCCCACGCAGCGCGATCGCGTGCGCGAGCTGGCGAACCAAGTCAACGAATGGATCAAGCAAGTCGAGGCGATGGCGCGTCAAGTGGACAACTTCAAGCGCAATGCAGTGATCCAGCGAGACCTGCACGATGTGCCAGCCAAGATCGATGAGCTGAAATCGCGTTTGGCACAAGAGACTGACCCGACCATACGCGCCAGCCTTGAGCACACG
>JANWZM010000275.1 GCA_025054635.1 Thermoflexales bacterium | reverse complement strand
AGCTTCACGCCGCGCACAGAGCACAAGGAAACGCTCAAAAAGCTCGCCGACTGGATCGCTGCGCGCGCCTTGCCCAACACCCACGCCTACTGGCGCGAGCAGATCGCTGAGAAGTTCGTCCTCCTGCCCGAGGACGCCTTCCGCGATTTCGCCCTCTACGCCACCGAGGTGCAAACCCACGTTCGGCTCGACCCAGAGCGCAAGACGGTGCAGCAAGGCGCGTTGTGGACAACCGAGAGCTTGCCGCCCGACACGCTGCTCTACGCCCCCTTGATGGTCAGCGCCTCCCGCGTGGATAGCCAGAACTGGAGTACCGACACCGTCCTCGACAAGATCAGGCGCGTGCTCAACGACAAGCGCATCCAGCTCGGCGGCGATGAGACCACCGGGCAAGGCTGGGTCACCGTTCGCCTAGTCGAATCACCCGCACCCACCAACGGAGGTCAACGATGAACCAATCGCGCACCCTCGAACAAGAACGCGCCAAGCACGCCTGGCAAGCAGTCCAGAAAGCCAAGCAGGATAACGTCGGCAAGGAGTTCGGGCGCGTCGCGCGCAGTTTGCCCGCTGACATTCAAGCCAACGGCTTGGGACAGACCCTTGCCTTTCTCAGGGCGAAAGGGCACAACCATGTCTTCGATGCAGTCAGCGATTGGGCAAAGCAGCGCCTCAACCACGGATCGGACAACCTGCTGGAGTGGATTACACAGCAAGCGACCAGCGAGGACTATCGCCGCGCCACTGCTGAGGTGATCGCCTACGCGATCTGGCTCAAGCGCTTCGCTGAAGCAGAGCTCAAGGAGGACTGACCGATGGGCAAAGCACGCCAAACTTCCCCGCCTGCTCAGGCGCGTCAGCAGGACAAGGCTATCCTGTATCCGCTGCCGCAGCAGACGCGCCAGGCGTTCGAGCGCCTGCACCAACAAAGTGTTCCACTCAACCTCAGTTTGGTCTTCGACCGCTTCGCCCCGGATTGGCAGCAGGACAGCACGCTGAAAAGGCAAGCACTTGCCACCCTCTGCAGCAAGGCGCACCTGGTTCAGCCTGAGCATCTAGAGGCGCTGCGCTGGCGCTGGCAACTGTGCGTCGAGGCAGCTCACGGCAAGCCCTTCGCCTTGGCGACCGAGTGGTGTTTCGTCGCTGGGCTTGGGCGCAAAGGGTCGCTTGAGGTCGGCTTCACCTTCAACCGCCATGGCATCCCTGTCCTGCCCGGCAGCAGCGTCAAGGGCCTCGCCCGCGCCGCCGCGCGCTACGCTGGCGTCGCCGAGACAGACCCTGACTTCCTCGCCATCTTCGGTCGCGCCTCCGACGCCCGCGAGGACGACGCCCAAGCGGGCGAGGCGATCTTCTTCGACGCCATCCCACACCAGGTCAAGCTCGAGCTCGACGTGATGAACCCGCACTTCCCCAACTACTACCGTGGCGACGCGCCGCCGACGAACTGGCAAAGCCCGGTGCCGGTCTACTTCCTCACGGTTGCTCCAAAGATTCCGTTCTGGTTTGCGGTTGGGTGGCGCGGCGTCTGCGACGCGCGCGCGGAGCGCCTGCGCAACCAGGCAGAAGACTGGCTCAGGCTGGGCTTGACTGAACTTGGCGCTGGCGCCAAGACGAACGCCGGCTACGGCTTCTTCACCCCGGCGCCGCCG
>JANWZM010000202.1 GCA_025054635.1 Thermoflexales bacterium | reverse complement strand
TCAAGGCAGCCTTCTTCTTGGTCAAGTTCCTAGAGGACGTCGGGTATCAAGGCTCGCGCCACTTCGACGCGCACGCCTATCGCACGGAGGACTATGAGGGCGTCAAGGAGTTCGCGCGCGGCTGCATGCGCACCTACCTTATCCTGAAGGAAAAGGCGGCGCGCTGGAACGCTGACCCAGAGATTCAGGCGCTGCTTGCCGAGATCAACGCCGACGACGGCAGCATGGCGCCATACTTGGGCAAATACAGCCGTCAGACAGCAGAGGCACTCAAAGGGCTGACCTTCGACCGGGTCGGGCTTGGGCAACGCGGCTTGAAATACGAGCGGCTCGATCAGCTCACCGTTGAAATCCTCCTCGGTGTGCGGTGAGAGGCAGGGTAAGGTTGGGGCGTTGCGGGCGTATGCAATATGCCTCCACCGCACAGGCGCATGCAACACGGGCGCGCGCAACGCGCCCCGACCGCGAGGGATGCGCCTATGAAGCGCTGCCCGACGCTTGAGCACGAGCAGGCGCTTTGGGCAAAAGGAATCCGCTACGTCGCAGGTCTAGACGAAGCAGGGCGCGGCGCATGGGCAGGGCCGGTTGTCGCAGCAGCCGTCGTGCTGCCGCCGCGCCCTGAGGTTGCCTGCGCGCTGCGAGGAGTCACGGACTCTAAGCAGCTTTCCGCTGCCCGGCGATCAGCGCTGCGCGAGCGAATCATTACTGTTGCTTTGACATGGGGCATTGGCTGCGCCAGCGTTGATGAGATTGACGCGCGTGGCATTGCGGCGGCAACGCGTTTGGCGATGCAGCGCGCGCTGCATCGGCTTAACCCTTCGCCCGAAGCGCTGCTGATCGATGCAGTCGCGCTACCTGAAGTTGCACTGCCGCAGCACGCCTTTCCATTTGCCGATGCGCTTAGCTTGTCGGTTGCTGCGGCGTCCATCTTGGCGAAGACTGAGCGCGACGGGCTGATGGTCGCGCTTGACAGCGAGCTGCCAGGGTATGGGTTCGCTCGCCACAAAGGCTATGGCACACGCGCGCACGTGGAGCAGTTGCGCGCGCTTGGTCTTTCTGCGCACCATCGCAAGAGCTTCAGACCAGTTCGCGCGCTCAGTTTGGAGGCATGAGCGTGCCTTCTGCCAGCAGCGCGCGCACCTGCGCCAGTAGCACGCCGAAGGCTGGCTCGCTCTCCATTGCCCATGTGCGCGGGCGAGGCAGCGCGACGCGAACCTCGCCAACCACGCGCCCAGGGCGTGCGCTGCTCACGACGACGCGGTCGGCGAGGAAGATCGCCTCTGCAAGGCTATGCGTGACGATCACCAGCGCCGCACCGAACTGCTCGACGAGCTGATCCACCAGCGCGGTCAACCCCTCGCGGGTGAGCGCGTCCAGCGCACCGAACGGCTCGTCGAGCAGCAGCAGCGGCGGGCGGGTAATCAAAGCGCGGGCAAGGGCTACGCGCTGTGCCATGCCCCCGCTCAGCGCGCGCGGGTAGATGTGCTCGAACCCCTCCAAGCCAACCTGCTTGAGTAACATGCGCGGCTCAAGCCCGTCATGCTGACGGTGCGCGAGTAACTCGAGCGGCAGCGCCACATTCTGCAGCACCGTCCGCCAGGGCAGCAACGCTGGGTCTTGGAACATCAGGCTGATTGCCGCGGTTGGTTCTGTCACAGGGCTGCCCTTGAGCAGCACCTGACCTTCGGTAGGTTGAAGCAGACCAGCAAGCGCGCGCAGCAGCGTGCTCTTGCCGCACCCGCTCGGTCCAACGACTGCGACGCGCTCACCCGCTTGAACGCGGAGGGAGAAACCGCGCAGTGCCTCAACGCCGTTGGGGTAGGTGTGCGAGATGCGGTCAGCGGTCAACAGCGCCATCGTGGCTTCTCGCTTGCAGTCAGAGTCCTGGTCGAGCACGCGCCATGTGGCATGCGCTCACCTCCATCCCCTCTCGCAAGGGGAGAGGATAGGGGGCGAGCAGCGCTGTGCGTCTGATTCCACACATGCCCTGCGCGGAAATGCGCTCAAAGACCATGCCCCTTGAGGGGGGTTCAAAGACGCTAGGCGCAGGCAAGCCTCAGCTCAGGGCAGAAACTCGTTGGTGAAGTACTCGGTTGGATCGCGGCGAGTTTGGATCTGCCCCATGTCCAGCAGCGTCTGCTGGGTGAAGTCCCAGCCCTCAGCGTTGGAAGCGCCGAGGCGATCCGTCTTCATCAAGTCAATTGTCGCCTGCAGCACGCGCTTTTGAATCGGGTCATCGGGTTTCAGCCC
>JANWZM010000190.1 GCA_025054635.1 Thermoflexales bacterium | reverse complement strand
GTGAGGTCGGCGGGTGACTTCTTGTATCGTCACCGCACGCTGGACAGCGCCTCGCTGGGTGGGCTGCGCTTCGAGGTTGACGACATTCTTGTAACCGCGGGCAACGCGCTGACAGTGACTGCAGGAACTGAAGTGCGATTCGACGACGAGATCATCGTTCAAAACAATGCTGGGCTGTTTGCGCTGGGCACGGCGACGCAGCCAGTGACGTTCACCTCGTCAATCTCGCCAGGAGTGCCAGGACAGGTGCAATACATCGCCTTCGGCACAGGGTCGCGAGGCGTGTTGAGGCACTGTGATGTGAGCAGCGCAGGGAACGGGAACAACGGCGCGCTGATCATCGCCTCTTCTGCCGTCACTGTCGAGCACTGCCGCATCCATCACAACGCCGGCGACGCTGTCCGAGTGTGGGACAGCAGCCAGCCAAAGTTCACCTGCAATCAGGTGTTCAGCAACACCTTTGGCATGCGCAACTTCACTCCAGCTACGCCCGTGACTGCGCGCTACAACTGGTGGGGGCATTCCAGCGGCCCGCAGCACTCGAGCAACCCATCCGGCCAAGGCAACGCGGTCAGCGACGGCGTGCAGTTCGTGCCGTTCCTGACCGCGCCAGGGGGTGGGATTTGCCAGCTTGGTATGGGACCGCGCGCGTTCGTGCCGACGGCGCGGCAGTAGCACCACATGTGCTCTCACCCCTGCTCCCTCATCCGCCGAGGAGCAGGGGTGAGGGCAGCGGAAAGGGCATGTCGTTTGACCTGCACAGGGTGCTCAGCGCAATCGCTGCGCTGCTGACAGAGACCCTGTTCATCGTCGCCTACCTTGTGCTGTTCTGGTTTGTGCGCTGGCGGAACATTGTCGTCCCGCTGCGCGAGGTTCACCCACGCGCAGGTAGAGCAGGTGCGACGTCGGTTTCGGTATCTGCTCGAGGACAGCCCCAATCCTTGTCCAGAGCAAGAGGACAAGCCGACAGCGTCCCCGAGGAGCTTAGGCGACGAAGCATGCATGCTGCTCCGCCAGGCTGAAACGGCAGTGCAGCAGAGCGGGTGTCAGGCTCTTTTCGACCCTTTCTTCTGGCCACGCGGCAGCGAGCTCAAGGCATGGCGGCTGATCCACGAGGCAGAGGAGTGGCTAATTCCAGGCTTCGCCTTGCTGTAGACCGATTTTCGACGCTGTGATCAACGCTCAACTAGCCACTCCCTCCTCCGCTGGGGAGTAGCACCGCGCTATGTACTGGCGGGGAGTCCTAGGAGCATGTCTTACGATTGGACGCTTGTTTCGACGCTGAGCTTGTCCAACCGCCGCACGACGATGTGCACCATCGCCAAATAAATCCAGCTCACACGACTCTCCAGCACAAACTCGTCGTCCTTGCTCAACCGCCGATACCACCCCAGCCACGCAAACGTCCGCTCCACCACCCACCGCCACGGCAACACCGCAAACGCTCGCCCGCGCCGCCGCACCACCTCCACCTGCCACCCCAACGACTCGCGCACCCATGCCTCAAACCCACCTACATACCCGCCATCCACCCACACTCTCGCAACACGCTGCACTCGCCCTGACTCCACCGCCTGCCGTAGCAGCTCTTGCCCGCCCTCGCCCTCGGGCACGTCCGCCGCGCGCACCGCCGCCGCGTGAATCAGCCCTGCGCTGTCCACTGCCAGCCAGCGCTTTCGCCTCCACACGCGCTTGCCCCCATCCCAGCCGCGTAAGCCCCCGTGCCATTGTCTTCACTGAGTGGCTGTCCACAATCACCCCACTCGGCTCAGCCGCCTGCCCTTGCGCCTCGCGCAGCGCCTTGACCGGCGCGGCGTTCAGCCGCTCCCATGTGCCATCCATGCGCCAGTGGCGGAAAGTGATACACCGTCTTCCGCGCGGGGAAGTCGTGGGGCAGCATGTGCCACGGGCAGCCTGTGCGCAGCACGTAGAGGATGGCGTTGAGGATCTGGCGGGGCGAGTGGATGCGCTTGCGACCGCGTCGGTTGGGTAGCGCTTGTGCTCTAACATGGCTCTGTTCTCCTACACCGAACTGCAAGACATGCTCTCGGGCTAGTATCGGAGATGCACTCGTAGGTCAGGCAGTCGCTAGAATAAAGCGGCAATGTGCGACCCGATCCTGGTGATAGGCGGCGGTCTGGCAGGTGCAGAAGCCGCTTGGCAGATTGCCCAGCGCGGCGGTCAGGTGCGGCTCTACGAGATGCGCCCGCACAAAATGACGCCCGCGCACACCAGCGGCTACCTCGCCGAGCTGGTGTGCAGCAACTCGCTTGGCGCCGACCAGGAGGATAAGGCGCCTGGGTTGCTCAAACGTGAGATGCGCCTGCTCGGCTCACTCATTCTGCGCTGTGCCGAGCAAGCGGCTGTCCCTGCGGGCGGGGCGCTTGCGGTTGACCGCGAAGCTTTCGCGCGCGCCGTCACACAGCACATCGAATCGCACCCGAATATCACGCTGATACGCGAGGAGGTGACACACCTTCCGGAGGACGCTGTTGCGGTGGTCGCAACCGGTCCACTCACCTCGGACGCGCTGGCTCAAGACATCGCTCGGGTCGGCGGCAGCGAGCACTTGTACTTCTGGGACGCAATCGCGCCAATTGTTACAGTTGACTCGATAGACTTCAGTATTGCCTTCCGAGCAGGGCGATATGGACGCAACCAGAGCGAGGATGGCGATTACATCAACTGCCCGCTAACGCGCGAGGAGTACGAGGCATTTGTTGACGCCTTGCTGAATGCTGAAACCATCGCGCTGCGTGACTTCGAGCTTAAGGACGAACGGTTCTTCGAAGGTTGCTTACCGATTGAGGTCTTGGCGCGGCGCGGACGCGATGCGCTCGCGTTTGGGCCGATGCGCCCCGTCGGCATTCGCGATCCGCGCACGGGCAAACGCCCTTATGCCGTCGTGCAGTTGCGGCAGGACAACATTGCGGGCACGCTCTACAACTTGGTCGGCTTCCAGACCAACTTGAAATTCCCCGAGCAAGACCGCGTTCTGCGCTTGATCCCCGGCTTGCAGCAGGCTGAGTTTGTCCGCTATGGACAAATGCACCGCAACACGTTCATCAACTCGCCTATGCTTCTTGAGCCGACGCTGCAGTTCAAGCCGCGACGCACTTTGTTCTTCGCTGGGCAGATCACAGGTGTCGAGGGATATGCTGGCAACGCGGCTACGGGGCTGCTCGCGGGGATCAACGCGCTGCGCTTCGCTCGAGGTGAGCCCCTCATCACATTGCCGCAGACTACGATGCTCGGTGCGCTCTGCCACTATGTCACCCACGCCGATCCGAAGCATTTCCAGCCGATGAAGGCAAACTTCGGCATTCTGCCCCCGCTAGATCATCTGCCGCGCGACAAGCGGCTGCGCGGACTTGCTTACACTGAACGCGCTTTGCGCGACCTGCATGCTGCACTGTCTGCCCTCGAAACCCTGCAACCTGCATGAGCGGCTTCCTGCATGGCGCTGACTTGAGCGAGAACGCTCTCTCGCGCGCTCGTCGTGCTGCTTCGGACTACGTTGATCTAACCAGCAGCAACCCGACCAAGCAGGGCTTGATCTTCCCTCCAGAAATTCTCCGCGAAGCGGCTGAGGCGTATTGGCGCGTGCGTCGCTACGAGCCAGACCCGCGCGGCAGCTTGGCTGCACGTGAAGCGATTTGCGCCTACTACGCTCAGCGCCAACCGCCGCTGGTGTTGTCGCCAGACCAAGTCTTCCTCACCGCGAGCACAAGCGAGGCATACAGCCTGCTGTTCGCGCTGTTAGCAGACCCGGGCGATGTCATGCTCGGTCCGAATGTCACTTATCCGCTGTTTGAGCTTCTCGGTTCAGCGCACCACGTCAAGCTGCGCACATATCGGTTGTGCGAGGAGATAGGCTGGGCGATCGATGAGGACTCGCTGCTTGCTGCGGCTAACGCGCGCACGCGCGCAGTGTTATTGATCTCGCCGCACAACCCAACGGGGCTTACGGTGCAGCAGCCGCTTGCTGCACTGGACAAACTCGGGTTGCCCGTGATCTGCGACGAGGTCTTTGCCGAGTTCACCTACGCCATCTCGCACACGCCGCCGCTCGGCGCGCTCCATCCTGACCTGCCTGTGTTCACCTTGAACGGCATCTCTAAGATGTTTGCTCTGCCTGATCTAAAGCTGGGCTGGATCGCGCTGAACAAACCCGCGGCTGAACAGTTCGGCACACGTTTGGAGATGCTGAACGACCTTTACCTGAGTGCGAACGCTCTAACACAGGCGATGCTCCCTGCGCTGTTCGAGCGCGGTGGATCGTTCGTCGCCCACATGCGCGAGCGCGTTCGCTCGGCGCTTGATCTGGCAATTGCCATGTTGCGCAGCGACTCGCGCTTTCAGATCAGCACGCCACAGGGTGGCTACTACCTTTTCCCGCGCGTGCAAGTTGAAGAGGATGAGGAAGCGCTGGTGCTGCGCTTGTTGCAGCAGGGCGTGTTGGTGCACCCCGGGCACTTCTACGATTGCGAAGATGGCGTTCACTTGACGATCTCGTGTCTGGTCAAACCAGACCGCCTTGCGGAGGGTTTGAGCCGCCTGCTGGGGGCGCTGTGAGGATGCACAGGGTGGTGCTGCTCGTTGGTGTCTTCGCGTGCGGTTTATCAGCCTGTGTCCAAGCAACGCCAGAGCCTACGCCGCTGGTGCAGACCCCGACGCCGACTGCTCCACCTCTAACACAGGCTGCAGAGGTGGCTTCGCGGTTCGTTGCCGCCTTGAATGCCCAGGACTTCAGTCAAGCCTTCACCCTGCTCGTGCCCAGGGCACAAACCGCGCTTGGCGGTGCAGAAGCTATCGCTGAGGCGTATCTCGCTGTGCAGTCCCTCGCTCACGCGCAGCCCGTGCAGGCGGAGATGCAAGGGGGCTTGGTCTGGCGAGAAGATGGCTACGCGAGCGTCGCGCTCGTGACCACTTGGCACAGCGCTGTGGTTGGCACATTCACCACGACAGGGACGCTCACCCTAGCTCCCTATCGCAGTGGCGAGCGCTGGGGCGTTGCGTGGACGCGAGATGCACTGCTGAATGGCTTGGAGGGTGGGCGGCTTGAATTGCGGCTTGACGTGCCTCGGCGCGGGCGCATTCTGGCTGTGGACGGCACGCCGCTGGCAGACCAAGTTGCTGTCGAAGTGATCGGCGTGCAGCGCGGCTTAATCGCAGACGAAGCGCAGGAACAAGCGTTGCTCGAGCTACTCGCGCAGGTCACGGGCTTGCCTCAGCCCACAATCCGCGCCAAATACGCCAACCAGCCGGAAAACTGGTTTGTCCCGATTGCAGAAGTGCCCTCCGAGGTGATTGATGCTTACGACAGTGAGATTCAGCGAATTCCAGCAATCGTGCTGCGCCAGGAGACGGTGCGCCGTTATCCCGACCCAGCCCTTGCCCCTCATGTGATTGGCTATGTTGGGCCGATCCCAGCGGAACAGCTTGGCGCATATCGCGCGCGCGGCTACCAAGGCAACGAGCGGGTCGGTGTGGCTGGTATCGAAGCTGCGCTGGACGATGAGCTTGCAGGGCGTTTCGGGGGCGACCTGCTGTTGTTCAGCCCGCGCAACAGTCAAGTGCTCGCGCGCACACCAGCTCAGCATGGGCGTGACGTGACGTTGACGCTCAGCCCAACCTTGCAGCGCACTGCGCAGGACCTTTTGGGCAACCGCCGAGGCACGATTGTAGTGCTGCGCCCGGAAGATGGGGCCGTGCTTGCCATGGCGAGTGCGCCTGCGTTCCAGATTGGGGCGCTGACCCAGCGCGACATCCGAACCGGTGCGCTGCTCAATCGCGCGACTCAAGGTCAATATCCGCCAGGCTCAGTCTTCAAGATAATCACGCTAGCAGCAGGGTTGAGCGAAGGTGCTGTTGCCTCACCTGGTGAGATCTTTTTTGACCCGGGCTACTGGGATGGCTACGGTCGGGCGGCGCGCCAGGTGTGCTGGTTGCGCGGTGGTCACGGGCGCATCAGCCTGCAAAACGGCTTGTCTGCCTCATGCAACGTGGTCTTCTACGAGCTGGGCAAGCGCCTGTATGCGCTTGAGCCGTCTGTGCTGAGCGTTTACGCCCGCCGATTTGGCTTGGGCGAGGTGACAGGGCTGGAACTTCCTGAGGCGAAGGGCTTGGTCCCCGATCCTGACTGGAAGCGGCGCGTGCGTGGCGAGCCGTGGCTCGGCGGCGATGTCGTTAACATGGCGATAGGTCAGGGGGAGATGCTAGTCACCCCGCTTCAGGTGGCGCGAATGACTGCTGTCGTTGCGAACGGCGGAGTACTCGTGCAGCCACACCTTGTGGAGGGCGCGGCGCCATTGATGCCTGTGGGGCACGTCGGCTTAGATCGACTGACGATGCGCGCTTTGCGCGAAGGCATGGTTGGCGCAGTGCACGACACGCGCTACGGCACAGCTGCGCCCGCCTTTCGTGGCTTCGATTATTGCTTCGATGCTGCCCAGCGCCTGGTTCGCTGCGGTGCGCTGCCCGCGCGCGAGCGCCGTGCAGCACGTCGCTTGCTCGTTGCGGGTAAGACGGGCACGGCACAGGCTGGAGGAGCACTCAAGCCGTTCGCCTGGTTCACTGCCTTTGCACCTGCCGATGCGCCGGAGATCGTCGTCACTGTGCTGCTCGAGAACAGCGGTGAAGGATCCGTCCAGGCAGCCCCGCTGGCACGAGCGTTGCTTGAAGCCTACTTTGGGTTGAGCAAACGCGATTAAACGCATGTCGGATTGTGTAGTGCAAGGTCGCGTCATTAAGGCTCAGAGCGGCTTCTTCACCGTGTATTCCGAGAGCGGCGAGCGCATCATCTGCGCGGCTGCCGGGCGGCTGACCAAAGGCAAATACCGCGAGGACGCCCTCGCGGTTGGGGATTGGGTCAGCGTTGAGCGCATGCCAAGCAAGGATGGCGTCTCCGGTCGGATTGTCGAAGTCGCCCCGCGCAAAAGCGCGCTCTCTCGGCTTGACCCGATTCTCTCCGCGCGAGGCAAGCCCGGTCAGCAAGTGCGCCAGGTGCTTGTGGCAAACGTGGATTTAGCTGCGTTTGTGTTCGCCTGCGCTGAGCCAGAGTTCCGCCCGCGCATGCTGGATCGCTACCTGGTTGGCGCAGAAGCACAACGCTTGCCTGCGCTGATCATCGCCAGCAAGGTCGATCTCGTCGGGATGGACGGTGCGCGTCAGCTGTTTGCGATTTACGAACAAATCGGTTACGAGGTGATTTACACCTCGATTCACCCTGACCACCCTGCCTTTGAGGGCGTAGCGCAGCTCCGTGAGCGTTTGCGCGGCAAGCTTAGCGTCTTGACCGGCAAAAGCGGGGTGGGGAAAAGCAGTTTGCTGAATGCACTCAAGCCTGGTCTAGACCGCGAAGTGGGGCGGATCAGCGAAGCCGTCAAAAAAGGGCGGCACACAACGGTTGTGCCTGAGTTGGTGCAACTCGACGAGCAGAGCTGGATCGCCGACACCCCTGGAATTCGCGGTTATGCGGTGTGGGACGTTGAACCGGAAGAGCTGGATGGCTACTTCCGCGAGATCGCCCCGCTGGTTAGCCAGTGTGAATTCTCTGACTGCACGCACACGCACGAGCCAGGGTGCGCCGTAATCCGTGCGGTGCACGCTGGCGCGATCAGTCGCGAGCGCTACGAATCGTATGTTCGACTGCGCGAGGAGCTGCTAGAGCTGCGACCGTGGTGAGGCTGGGCTTCAGGATTCGACAATTTGCAGCACGGTGTATCCCAGTCGCGTCAGCCCCTCGATAGCCTCTTGCTCCGTTGCCAGCACCTCGTCGCGGATGAGCGCGAGGTTGTTACCGCCCATGGACAACACAACGGTCAGGCGGTAGCTGCCGTCGCTTGCGCGCTGCCCTCGCGACTTGACATAAACCGCAGGATGATGGGCTTGCACCTCACGCAGCAGCTCAGCAATGCGCGATTCGTCTCCCTTGTCGAGCACGATGGTGTGCTCAAGGTAGCCGCCTGCACCAATCGTGCGTTCAAGAACTGGCTGCAGCGAAGTGGTGAAGATCGCCTTCATCTCCGATGGCACGCCAGGCAGAGCGACGATGGTAGTAATGCCGTCAGGATGATTCGACGGTGCGTCTAGCGCCATCCCTGGAGCCGCACCCTCTGGATTACGCAGCGGCGTTGCGCCAACTGGGAAGAGCGCCATCTTGCGCCGCGCAGCGTTCAGCTCGGGCGACACATTCGGGCGAATGCTTGCGAGGTAGGCGTAGCGCTGGCGCACCATCTCGAGCGCCTCCGAGTCCTCGCGCAATTCCAAGTTGAGTGCGCGTGCAATTGCCCGCACAGTGAGATCGTCCTCGGTCGGCCCGAGTCCACCCGTAGTGAGGATCAGGCGCGGGCCGCGTTGTAGCGCCGCCGTCAGCTCACTGCCGATGTGGTCGTAGTCGTCGCGGATGATTGCGACTCGGTTGACGCGCGCCCCAAGACCTGTGACCATGCGGATCAACCAGTGTGAATTGGTGTCCATCACTTGACCAATGAGCAGCTCGTTGCCAATCGCGAAGATTTCAACTGTGCGCAGATCAGTGTTCAACATCGTCAGACGCTTAATCTACTCGATCCAAAAGAGGACACGCGAGGTGCGCCCCCGAGTAGGCACGCGCAGCAACGCGCTGCGCATGCCCTAGCTGGGTACTACAGCAGGCTCGTGGGTGTGGCGATCTTCTTCCTCAAAGCTACAATCAAACGTGTGGGGCTGCTTCTAGCACTGCTCAGCATTTATGCAGGCACTTCTGCGCTTGGCACAGGCATTTGGCTAGGTTGGGTGAGCACGCGCCGCTGGCGCTGGGCGCATCATGCCCTGTATGCCCTCATTTGGCTCGCACTTGCAGCGACGACGTTGTGGGCGTTTAGCGCGCAAGTCGCTTGGCGATGGGGTCTGCTCGGGATCACACCCTTCCTTATCCTGCTACCGCGCTTCCGCCCAGGTTCATCAGCCCATTGCTGGACAGCAACGGGTGGGCTAATCGTGTTGGTTTGTGTCGTTGGATGGGCACTGGCTACGCTCAGTTAGCCCGCGAGGAGTGTGTTTCCTATGGATCTACTTGAAGCGATCCGCAAGCGGAAGACGACGAATACACCCTTCCGCCCCGACCCAGTGCGTGACGAGCATAAGCGGCTGCTCATTGAGGCAGCGTCGCGCGCTCCCTCGCACTTCAACAGCCAACCTTGGCGTTTCATCATCATCGAAGACCGCGCACGTATCGAAGAGATTGCCGACCTCGCCGGAGCAGCGATGAAAGCCTTGATGGACGATGGCGGGTTCGTTGCTCGCTATCGGCGCTACTTCCGCTTCGATGCGAAGGAGTCACTCGACACAGGCAACGGGATTTACATCGATCAGGTGCCTCCTCTGTTGCGCCCGATGGTGCGCTTGGTGTTCTCTGAGCAAGTCGGCGCATTGCTCAGCAAGCTTGGCGCTTCGACCATCTTGGGCAACGACCAGCGCAACATCGTGCGCACAGCGCCGATGCTGCTGGCGATCACGCTGGACAAGCAGGAATATAAGCCCGGTGAGCTGTGTGGCTTATATGCCTCCATCACCCTCGGCGCGGTGATCCAGACCCTTTGGCTGGTCACCACAGCGCTGGACATGGGGATGCAGTTCATCAGCGTCGCGCT
>JANWZM010000175.1 GCA_025054635.1 Thermoflexales bacterium | reverse complement strand
CCGCCGACAACAGCAATGACGGCGAGGACGACCACATACCACAACGGGTAGCGCTTGCCGAGGTCGCGGCGGAAGTCCTGGATTTGCTTAGCGTGCTCGGCGAGCAGCTTGATAGCCAGAGGGGTCTCGTCGCTCATGCCCTGATTATCACCTCATGTGATGCGTAAGCCCTGGTTATTCGTGAGGTGAGGGCGCGTTCAGCCCGCTTTGGGCTATGCTTGCCGCGCTTGCAAGCACTGGTGCACTTCACGCGCACAGGGTAAGCCACCGAGCGAGTCAGCAGTCCAGACGGCGCGCATAACTGCCTGCGCCAGAGCCTCAGCCGCAAGCTCGCCAATCAGGCTGACATCAGCGATGTGCTCGCCGTGAGACAGCACGAAAACGGTGTCGCCGTCGAGCAGGGTGTGGACAGGGTAGATCGTGCGCGCCAAGCCGTTGTGCGCCATCTGTGCGACTTTGGTTGCCTGTGTCTTGGTCAGCCGCGCGTTTGTTGCCACCACGGCGAGGGTGGTGTTTTGGCCGGGCTGTGCTAGGGCGCGCAGGTTGGGTTGGCTCGCTCTGCTCAGCACAGTGAGCGTGTCGGCGAACTCGCCTGAGGGCAAGCGCGCGCCTGCGATGATGCGCCCCGTGCTCGGCTCGCGCACGTTGCCGAGCGCGTTCACCACAGCCAACGCGCCGACAATTAGCCCATCCCAGAGGCGAATCGCGGCTGAGCCAAGCCCAGTCTTTGTCGCTTGGGCGAAGCCTAGCACTTTGCCGCAGCTACACCCCGTGCCTGCGCCAACGTTCCCTTCGGGCACGGGCGCATCGGTTGCTGCTTCGCAGGCAGCATGACCTGCGGTTGCGCCTGGACGGACATCTGCCCGCACCACAGGCAAGTCGAAGACCACCGCTGCTGGCACGATTGGCACGCGCGCGACGCCCGTATCCAAGCCGATACCTTTCGACTCCAGCCAGCGCATGACGCCGTCGGCTGCCGCAAGTCCAAACGCGCTGCCCCCTGTGAGCAACACCGCGTGGACATGCTCCACCCAGGCAGTCGGGTCGAGTAGGGCAGTCTCGCGCGAGCCGGGTGCACCACCCCTTACGTCAACCCCAGCTACTGCTCCCTCCGTGGGGCAGAGCACAACCGTGCAGCCTGTGCCGCTGTCCAGGTCAGTCCAATGTCCAACCTTGAACCCTGGCACGGCTGTCAAGGTGGTGTTAGCTGGCTCAGTCATCAGTGCCTCCGAGGAATCGCAGCGCTGCCAGAACGTATAGGCGCGCCGACAGCTTGATCTCGTCAATGCTGACCCACTCGTCAATGTGGTGGGGGATGTGGGTGTCTCCAGGCCCACAGGTGACAATCGGGATGCCTTTCTGGGCGTTCAGGATTGTGCCGTCCGTGCTGCCAGGCACGCCGCCGTAGATCGGCGGTTGCCCCGTGAGGTCGGCGTAGGCGCCGGCAAGTGCCTGAACCAGCGGATGCGCGCGGTCCGTGTGCGTCGGAGGACGAACTTCGAGGACGTGGAACTCGTAGCGCAGCCGTGGATCCGTTGCCACGCAGGCAGCGAGCATTTGCTCGAGCTGACGGGATAGCCAGCCTGGGTCTTGCCCGGGGATCAAGCGCAGATCAAGCACGCACTCAGCCGCTTCGGGCATAACGTTGTTCTGCGGCTCGCCCTCGCCGCGTGGCGGGGAGAGCAGGATGGTCGGGGTGATGCTGGGTTGACCCAGGAGCGCGTGGCTGCCGTGACGCGCGATTTCGCGCTCCTCGAGGGCGTGTGTCAAGCAAAGGAAGCGCGCAAGAGGATAGGCAGCGTTCACGCCGGTGAGGGGCATCGCGCCGTGTGCCATAACACCACGCACCACCGCGCGCACCCACATTACGCCTTTTTGGGCGATGCACACACGGTTCTCCTCTGGCTCACACACAACACACGCCGACACTCGGTCTGCCCAGCCTTGGGCGATGAAATGCTTGATGCCAAGCATTTCGCCCTCCTCGTCGCAAACGGCAGCAAGCATGAGGTCGCCACTCAGGCGTATGCCGCTGCGCCGAATTGCCTTGAGCGCAGCTAAGGCGCAGCACAAGCCTGCTTTCATGTCGTTCGCGCCACGCCCGTAGATCCGCCCGTCGCGAATCGTCGCGCTGAACGGCGGATCGCTCCAGCGCTCGACTGGACCTTCGGTCACTACGTCAGTGTGACCTTCGAACAGCAGCAGCGGTCGGGTGGTTTGACGCGGGGACTCGGTTGTCGCGGCAATCACGTTGGGGCGACCGGGGGTTACCGTCTCGAACCAAGTGTGCAACCCGATTTCGCGGCAACGCGCCTCGACCCATCGTGCAGCCGCTTCCTCGCCGATGCCCTCGTCGGGACGCCACACGCTGGGGATACGGGTGAGTGCCTGCACCCACTCGATGAGCTCGTCGTCGTCAACCAGAGAGAGGACGTGCTGTTCCCGTTGTGTGAGCACTGGGCATTCGATCATAGCCCCAAACCGCCCATCTCGGCGGGGGTCGAGGGATGCTCAGACCCGAGTGCAAGACGCAAAGCGTGCTCTGCTCTTCTTCCGATCTCCTCCTGCCGGGAGCGGGAAGATGGAGTTAGGCAAGGTGCGCCTGCCTGAGGCAAGCGCACCCTCACACGCGCTGGTGGCGAAGCTGAGGGTCTAAGTAGTCGCGCAACCCATCTCCCAGCAGGTTGAAGCCGAGCACGGTCAAGGTCAACGCCAAGCCGGGGTAGAGCATAGTCCAGGGAGCGGTCTGCACGAATTTGCGGCTGTCGTTCAGCATCAAGCCCCATTCTGGCTCTGGTCGCTGCGCGCCCAAGCCGAGAAAGCTCAGCGCCGAGGTATATAAGACGACGTAGCCGACATCCAGGCTCATCTGCACCAGCAAGATGGGCAGGATGTTGCGAAGCATGTGTCGCCAGAGGATGCGGCTGTTGCTCATCCCGAGCGCGCGTGCGGCTTGGATGAACTCGCGTTGCGCCAGCGCCATCACCTGCCCGCGCGCCAGCCGCGCGTACCAAGGCCAATACACCATGCTCAGCGCCAACATGGTGTTGGTCAAGTTGTTCCCCAGCGCCACGCTGATTGCTGAGGCGAGAATGAGCGCAGGGAAGGCGAGGAACACATCGGTCAAGCGCATGAGCACAGCGTCCACCCACCCGCCGAGCAAGCCCGCCACTGCACCAATGACAGTGCCGATGGATACCGCGATGGTCAGCACCACGAGTGCGACCTGCACCGAGATGCGCGCGCCGCTGAGGACGCGGCTGAAAATGTCGCGCCCGAAGTCGTCCGTGCCGAACCAGTACGTCGCAGAGGGGGGCTGCAATCGGTCTGCTAGGTTTTGCTTGCGCGGCGAGTGCGGCGCAAGCCACTCGCCGAAGACCGCCGCGAACAGCACAACTGCGACCAGCACGAGCGCCAAACCGTTCAGTCGGCTCTGACGCAGAAAGCGCCTCATGTCGCTCTCAAGCGCGGGTCAACGATGCCGTAGGCGATGTCCACGAGCGCGTTTGCAATCGTGTAGATCGTCGCGCCGACTAGGGTAACGCCCATCGTGGCGTTGTAGTCTGCCGCCAGCAGCGCGTTTGCCGCGTATAGCCCGACGCCGGGCCACTGCAGGATGCTCTCGGTTAGAAACGAGCCACTCATCAGCAGCCCAACCTGCAAGCCGATCACGGTCAGAGTCGGGATCATCGCGTTGCGCACGGCATGGCGCAGCACGACGACGGAGTAAGTCAGCCCTTTGGCGCGCGCTACGCGAATGTAGTCCTGCCGCATCACATCCAGCATGCTGGCGCGCATGATGCGCACAAACACAGCAATCACCCCAAAGCTGAGCACGAACGCGGGCAAGACGAGATGCCACAGTGCGTTGAGGAACGTCCCCCACTGCCCGGTGAGCAAGCTGTCTAGCGTGTAGAAGCCGGTGATGTTCGGCGGCGGCGCGACGCCTTGGCTCAGCCGCCCGCCAACAGGCAGCACGGACAAGAAGTAGTAGCCGACAAGCTGACCTACAAGCGCCACCCAAAAAGGCGGCAGCGATACGCCCAGCGTGGAGAGGAATCGCCCGACGTAGTCGAACGCCGAATCCTTCCATGCGGCGCTGATCACCCCAATTGGCAGCCCGACCAGCAGGCTGAACAGCAGCGCGGCTAGGGTCAGCTCCGCAGTCGCGGGGAAGAAGATGCGAATGTCCTCCAACACAGGGCGCTTGGTGCTGAACGACATGCCCAGGTCCCCCTGCAGCAGCCCACCCATGTAGCGGACGTACTGCTCGACCAGTGTGCCGTTCAGCCCCAAGCGCTCACGCAGGGCTTCGACCGCCTGTTGGCTTGCCCGCGGTCCAGCAATCAGGCGCGCGGGATCTTTCGGGACCACGCGCGCCAGCACAAAGGTCATCGCTGAGATCGCCACCAGCACTGCGAGCAAGCCGAGCAGGCGGCGCAGGATGAACTGTGCGATCACTCTCGGTACAGGCTGTAGAAGTCAAACGTCTTGACGTGAATCGGGTTCCAGGGATGTCCCTTCACGCTGTTGACGATGAGGATCTCTTCCTGCGGTTCAGCGACATAGATCGCGGCTGGGTCTTCAAACATCAGGATTTGGTGGGCGCGCTCGTAAATCGCTTTGAGCTTGGCTGGGTCGGTCTCAAACTTGCTCTGCTGGATCAGCGCGTCAAGTTCAGGGTTGCTGTATCGCGCACCGTTGCCCAAGCCGTCGTTTTGTTCGTTGCGCGTGTGGAAGACGGGGTTGACGTAGTTGTAGAAGTCGTCGTAGTCAGGCCACCAAGCGTAGCCCATCATGTCGGGCAGCTCTTCGACGGGGCGATTGCCGTAGAAGATGTCGTTGAAGGCTGCCTCGTCGCGCTCCTCCAGGCGCAGCTTCAGCCCGATCTGCTCCAAGCCAGCCTGTAGCACCAGCCCCATGCGCTCGTAGTAGCCGTAGCCAGTCGCATACATGTAGGTCAGCTCCGTGCCTTCAGGCACACCGGCTTCCTTGAGCAGCGCGCGCGCCTTCTCCGGGTCGTAGGTGTATTGGAAGCCGCGCGTGCCGACCGCGCTGCGCATCCCGCTGGGCCAAGGCGACGTGCCGCGGCGCATCAAGCCGCCCTCAACGTTGTTGGCGTAGCCCTCGTAGTCGAACGCGTACGCGATCGCTTGTCGGACGCGCGGATCTTTGAGCACTCCGCGCTTGGTGAAGACGATGTAATTGATGCGGAACAGCGGCTTATCGCTGCCCTGGAAGCGCCCCGTGGCGCGCAGCGCCTTGTAATCCTCGACGGTGGTGATCAGCGAGATGTCGGCGTCGCCGCGCTCGAGCAGTTGGCGCCGGGTGCTTGGCTCAGGCACGTTGCGGATGATGATGCGCTCGAAGCGCTGCTTGTCGTCGCCCCAGCCGCGCCAATAGTTCGGGTTGCGCACAAAGACGATTTCCTCGTTTGGTTTAAGGCTCTCGATCATGTAAGGCCCTGTGCCGGCAGCGTTGCGCTCGAACCACGGCATCGCGTGATCGCTTTTGCCGTTCTCGATCTTCTCGTTCTCCTTGAGCGCTTTGGGCGAGACCACGAAGGTGCCATAGGCTGTGCCCAACGCCAACGGCAAATCAGGGCAGGAGAAGCCGCAGCGCCACTCCAGCGTGTATTCATCCTTCACCACGAGGTTGTTCTCCACGTCGCCGCTGGTGAAGCGATTGATGGTGTTGCCGAGCAAGCCGATGTCAACCATGCGCTTGTAGCCGATCTTGAGCGCCTCTGCGTTGAAGTCTGCGCCATCGGTGAACTTGACCCCGCGGCGCAGCTTGAACGTCCACACGCTGCGGTCTGCGTTTGGCTCAAAGGACTCTGCCAGCACAGGCTCGACCTCCGTGGTGCTGGCGCCCTTGAAGTTGACCAAACCCTCGTACAAAGCGCGGTGGAGCATGTTCTCCGCGCCGCTGGTTGCCACACCAGGGTCGAGGTTGACCGGCAGCGACGGCATGGCGAGGATCAGCGTCCGCGCGCGCTCTGCGCTTGCGGCTGGAGCCGTCGCTGCAGGTGCGGCAGGCTGCGGCGCTGCTTGGGGCGCGCCACAGGCGGAAAGGACAATCGCGCTGGCGACAAGCGCAAAGAAAGACTGTGACTTCATGTGCTTGCAACTCCCTCTTCTGATTTGGACTATCAGGCTCGTGCGATTTTACGAGCCGATCGCGCCTGGAGAGCACGCCAAGGCGGTTTAGTTCACAGGGACGTTTCCCTGCGCTTGCCCTCGCACCTCGCCAGTAAACAGCGAGGACAACAAGCGCAGCTCACGCGCTCAGCAACGCCAACGCCTCCTCGACTACGCGCTCGACGGTGAAACCGAGGTGCTTGAAGATGTCCTTGTAGGGCGCGGAGGCGCCGAAGCGACCTTCAATCGTCACGAAGCGAACCAGCGGGCCGGTGTACTTGTGCCATCCCTGCGACACGCCTGCCTCGATCACCAGTTTGGGCAGGTCAAATGGCAGCACGTGCGACCGATAGGCTTCGTCCTGCAAGTCGAACAGCTCCCACGAGGGCATCGAGATCACCCGAGCGGGCACACCGCGCTGCGCCAGCGCGTTTGCCGCGTCGAGCGCCAAACTGACCTCTGAGCCGCTGGCGACGAGCAGCAACTTGGGGTTGTCCACGTCGTGGAAGATGTAGGCGCCGCGCTCGAAGCCCTCTTTCTTAGGCAGGATCGGCAGCGCCTGGCGCGAGAGCAACAGCGCCACCGGTCCGCGTTTCCACTCTATGGCGACCTTCCAGGCAGCCGCTGTCTCGTTTGCGTCCGCTGGGCGCAGGGTGAGCAAGTTCGGCATCGCGCGCAAGCTCGCCAACTGCTCGATGGGCTGATGGGTTGGCCCGTCCTCACCCAGCCCGACGCTGTCATGGGTGAAGACAAAAATGACATGGGCGTGGCTCAGCGCCGCCAGGCGAAGCGCAGGGCGCATGAAATCGCTGAAGCAGAAGAACGTGCCGCCGTAGGGCAGGATGCCGCCGTGCAGCGCCATGCCGTTCATGATCCCCGCCATGCCGTGTTCGCGCACGCCGTAATGAATGTATCGCCCGCTGAAGTCGCCTTTCTTCAACGGCTGCACACCTTTCGGCTGGGTGTTGTTGGAGGGCGTCAGGTCGGCTGAGCCGCCGAGCAGGGTCGGCAGGCGCTCCACGAGGGCGTTGATCACAGCGCCGCTGGCAGCGCGAGTCGCCATCGGCTTGTCCGCTGGGTCGAACGTCGGCAGGGCGTTGTGCCAGCCCTCGGGCAGCGCGCCGTTGATCGCGTTGCGCAGCTCGTGCGCCAGCGCGGGATACGTCTCTGCATAGCGCTCGAAGCAAGACTCCCATTCCGCTTGTGCGCGCGCCGCTCGCGCGCCGACCTCGCGCCAGGCAGCCAGCACCTCGTCGGGCACATAGAAAGTCCGTTCGGGGTCTGTGCCGAAGGCGAGCTTGGCAGCTTTCACCTCGTCCCAGCCGGGCGCGTCGCTGTGTGCCTTGTGCGTGCCCTGTCGGGTGGGCATGCCCTTGCCGATGATGCTCTTGCAACAGATCAGGCTCGGGCGGTCGGTCACGGCTTGCGCTGCGCGGATGGCTACCTCGACCGCGCTCATGTCGTGCGCGTCCACCGTTTGCACATGCCAGCCGTACGCCTCGAAGCGCTTGGGCACATCCTCGCTGAACGAGAGCGCCGTCGGCCCGTCAATCGTGACGGCGTTGTCGTCGTAGAGCCAGATCAGCTTGCCCAGCCCGAGGTGACCCGCAAGCGAGGCGGCTTCGTGGCTGACGCCTTCTTGCAGGTCGCCGTCGCTGACGATGGCGTAGGTGTAATGGTCAATCAGCTCAAAGCCGGGGCGGTTGTAGCGCGCAGCCAGCCACGCCTCCGCCAGCGCCATCCCGACTGAGTTCGCCGTGCCGCTGCCCAGTGGGCCAGTCGTCACCTCGATGCCGGGCGTGAGGTGATTCTCTGGGTGACCTGGGGTGAGGCTTCCCCACTGACGGAAGCGCTTGATCTCGTCCAGCGTCATTGCCTCGTAGCCAGTCAGGTACAAGATCGCGTAAGGCAGCATCGAGCCGTGCCCGGCAGAGACGATAAAGCGGTCGCGGTTGAACCATTTTGGATCCTTGGGGCTGAAGCGCATGAAGCGCGAGTACAGCACCCAAGCGACGTCCGCCATGCCGAGCGGCATGCCAGGGTGACCTGAGTTTGCGGTCTGCACCGCGTCAAGGGTCAGCGTGCGGATGGCGTTGGCGCACGCCTGGTCTAGAGCAGTGAAGGTTGACATGGCAAGGCGCTGTGATTGTAAGGCGTGGCGAGTGTTTGAGGGCTGCTCGCGCGGCAGACCGCGTCTAGCGCGAGTCAAGGCACGCCCCACAGCCGCACCGTGCCGTCCCATGAGCCTGAAGCCAGCAGCCGCCCGTCAGGCGAGAAGGCGACGCTGTCCACGGGGCGAGTGTGTCCCTCCAGCGTGCGCAGCAGCGCGCCGTCGCTGACCTGCCACAGCCGCACGGTGCTGTCAAGCCCTCCCGAGGCGAGCAGCCGCCCATCGGGTGAGAAGGCGACGCTGAACACCTAGACGGTTTGCCCCTCCAGCGTGCGCAGCAGCGCGCCGTCGCTGACCTGCCACAGCCGCACCGTGTTTTCCCATGAGCCCGAGGCGAGCAGCCGCCCGTCGGGCGAGAAGGCGACGCTGTCTACCCAGCTCTGTGTCTCGATGAAGCGCACTTCCGCAAAGGTTTCCGCTGTATACAGGTAAATCCCAAGCGACGTAGCAACCGCAATCAGGCGCCCGTTAGGCGCATACGCGATTTCAGAGATAGCCCCTTTGCCTAGCCGCGCGCGCTGCACCACGCGCTCGACGCTTTCTGGCGTGATCA
>JANWZM010000134.1 GCA_025054635.1 Thermoflexales bacterium | reverse complement strand
CCAGCGGCAGAACTGATGTTCTAAAATTCCTTCATGCCTGTCCGCGACTTTTCCCTGCAGCGGCTGCAGGAGCTAAGCGAGCGCGTGAGGCAAGGCACAGCACAACAGCAACAGCACCTCAAGCAGCTCGCCGACAAGCTTGCCAATCTACCTAGCGTGGACGTGCTGCAGGCGCTCAGCGCCCAGCTCGCCCGATTACGCGAGGTGCCCGTCACCCTCGCCCACTTCAGCGACGCCTCCGAGCTGCCCTTCCGCCCGATCCCGATTCGTCCGCATGACGAGCCGGAGCGCTACGCGCTGATCGCCAGCGATGGCTCGCAAATCCTGCCTGAGCCAGATGACCCTGTTCCTGTCGCCTACACGCAGGTCGGATGCATCGCAGTCGCGCGCGGGATGGACGACCCCAGTGCGCTCACCGGCGCCGTCCACAAGATGTCTTGGGGCGAGTGGCGCGTGGGCAGCGAGCTGATAGACGCCGCGAGCGGCGAGCGCCTGACGCCCGCTCAGCTCAACGCGCAGCGCGACTTGGCTGAGCGCCAGATCCTCACCGAAGCATGTGCCCTAGCCGTTCAGCATCGTGTCGCGCCCTTCGCGCTGGTTGACGGCACGCTGCTGCCGTTTGCCCTGCTCAGCAGCCAAGCGCCTGACCGCGGCTTGCTCAGCGAATTCATCGCAGCGCTAGATGCGCTGCAAGCTTACGGAGCAGTGGTCTGTGGCTACGTGGACTCACCTGACAGCGCCTTCCTCGTGCGCACCTGTGCGCTCGCCGACCTCGCGCCCGACCAGGTGAGCGAGCAAAGCGTGCGCGCGCGGCTTGACCTTGTGGGCGCGGTGCGCGACCGCGACCTGCTGGCGCTCACGCTCCCGCCTGGGCATCGCACCCCGATCTTTACACCAGGCTGGAGGATGAACACCCCGAGCACCCTTAAGCAGCACACCGTGCGCGCGTGCTACGTCAACCTCACCTCGCCTGCGTTCCCGCTGCCGGCGATCGCCCGCCTCGAAGTGCCCGCTTGGTGCGCAGAGACAGCCTGCGTCAACCAGCTTTGCGCCGTGCTGCTGCGCCAAGCGCAGCTTGGCGACCTGCGCGCACAAGGCTACCCGTTTGTCCTGCGGCTCGTCCACGCGCACGTCGTGATTCGCCGAAGCGAGGGACAGTCGCTTAAGCGACTGCTAACCCGGCTTGCGTACCGATCGGGAGCACGAGTGACACTCTCGCCGAAGGCGCGCTTCAAGCTTCGCCGTTGAGCAGCGCGCGCGCACGCTCCAGACGGATGTTGCGCTCAGCGACGAGCTGCGCAGCGATGCGCTCGACGGCTTCGCCCGTCGCCCCAGCAGCGATCGCGACCTGGCGCGCGTGAAGCGCCATGTGCCCGCGCTGAATCCCCTCCATTGCTAAGGCGCGGATGGCGGCGAAGTTCTGCGCCAGCCCCACGCAGGCGATGACCTCAGCCAGCTCGCGCGCGGTGCGCACGCCGAGCAAGCGCAGCGCGATCTGTGCAGTTGGGTGCACCCGCGTCGCTCCACCAACGATGCCGACCGCCAGGGGCAGCTCGATGTAGCCGACTAGGTTGCCCTCGGCGTCCTCGCGCCACGTCGCCAGCGCCGTGTATCGCCCGTTCCGCGCTGCGTAAGCGTGCGCGGCGGCTTCGACTGCGCGCCAGTCGTTACCCGTCGCGATCACCACTGCGTCCACGCCGTTCATGATGCCCTTGTTGTGCGTCGCCGCGCGGTATGGATCCACCTCGGCGAAGCGCGAAGCCTCCACAATGCGGCGCGCGATCTCGGCCGGGGGGATGGTGTTGTCCTCGCGGGCAGCGAGAAGCTCGGTGCGTATGGTGCAGCTCGCCCAGGCAAGCCGTCGATCGCTGAGGTTGGACAGGATACGCAAGTTAGCACGCCCACCGCTGAGCCGCTCCAGCTCTGGGGCAAGCGCCTCGCAAGCCGTGTTGACCAGGTTCGCGCCCATTGCATCGCCGCAGTCGTAGAGCACGTGCACGACGAACATCGGGGGCTGAGACTCTAGCACTCGCGTCTCGATCCCCACGGCGCGGGCATGTCGGCTGCGCGTAGTAGGGTTCTCCTCGTTGAGCCAGCACAGCAACGCCTCGGTCGCTGCGCCAATTTGCGCCTGCGCCTGCACAAGGTCAGGCACGCCCAGGAGCTGCACCTGACCGATCATGATTGGCTCGCTGCTGCCGGCGCGGAATCCGCCGCTGGCTGCGGCAAGCCGAGCTGCATAACTGCAAGCCGCGACTACGCTAGCTTCCTCAATCGCCATCGGCACGGCTGGGATGGGCTTGCCGTTGACGATGAAATGCTGGGCGACGCCGAGCGGCAAGCCGAACACACCGATGACGTTCTCGATCATGTGGTTTGCCTGCTCTGGGGAAAGCCCTGCGCGCAAGATCGAGGCTTGCTCTGCGCTCAACCCCAGCGCTGCGGGGCGCTCGTCCAACGGCAGGTCGCGCAGGCGAACTGACATCGCGCTACTTCACCTGGAGGGTGTCCCACGCCAGCAAGCCTGCGCCGACAACCCCCGCGTAGTCGCCGAGCTTGGCTGGGACGATCCGCACTGCGTCAATGCGGTGCTTGTTGATCGCGTATTGGCGCGCCGTGTCGCGGATTTGCGACAGCAGCCACTCCCCCAGCGCCTCGACGACGCCGCCACCGTAGACAAGCATCTCAGGGTCAAAGGCGTTGATCAGCGCGGAGGCGTGCAGCCCGAGGTAGAAAGCCGCGCGCCGCAGCACCTCGATGGTTAGCGCGTCGCCGCGCTCGACGGCTTTCGCCAGCAACCCACTCGTGATTGTTGAGCTGTCCTTCTCCTTGAGCAGATCGGGCATTACGCTCGGGCGACCGGCTGCAAGCCCGGCGCGGATGTCGCGCTCGATGGCGCTGCGGCTGGCGAGGGCTTCGATCCCGCCGCGGATGCCGCCGCCAGGCGCATATGGGCCGTCTGCCATGATCACCATGTGACCGACCTCGCCGGCGCTGCCGCGAAAGCCCTCAATCAGGCAGTCGTTGAGGATCACGCCCCCGCCGATCCCTGTGCCGATGAACACGGCGACCAGGCTGTGCACGCCGCGCCCCGCGCCGACGCGGTGCTCGCCAACGGCTGCGACGCGGACATCGTTGGAGACCACTACCGGCACGTCATGCCAGTCGCGTAGAACGCGGCTGAGCGGAACGTGGTGCCAACCCGGCAGGTTTGTTGCGCTGATCACCACGCCGCTCATCCGATCCACAACGCCTGGGACGCCGATGCCGATTGCTGCGATGCGGTCTTTCCTCACTTTGGCTGCTTCTAGCGCCTCATCCATCGCCTTGCCGATGCGATGGACGACTGCTTCCGGTCCTTTCTCTGCGTGGGTTGACTTTTTGCCTGTGCCGACGACCTCACCTTGAGGGTCAATCACCGCAGCGAGGATCTTTGTGCCGCCCAAGTCCACGCCGACAACGTATCTCGATGACATGCTGACTTGCGATTCTAGACTGCTGCTAGGGTGTGTCCAACGGGAGCGTGTGTAGTTATGGGCAGGCGAGCTGCGCTGGTTTGACTAGGTCTTGGCGACAAGTTTGCCGTACTGTCGCATCCTGCACTGCGTCCTATTGGCGCAAGCCTTGCCGCTGGGGTTATTGTTCGTATGAGCTGGAATTGCCTTTGTAAGGTGAGCGGCAAACTGAGCTGTGCCGTGAGGGTGGAGCTATTAGCACAAGATGTCGCCCTCACCCCCGCACCCTTCTTCCCGTGGGAGAGGGATGGGGGTGAGGGCTATTGGCGCGCCTCTGGCGCTTACTTCTGCTCAACGCCGTGCTTGAGCGCAGCGTGAGCCGCTGCCAGGCGCGCGACTGGCACGCGGAACGGCGAGCAGCTCACGTAGTTCTGCCCGATCAAGTAGCAGAACTCAATCGTGTCGGGGTCGCCGCCGTGCTCGCCGCAGATGCCGACCTCGAGGTTCGGGCGGGTCTTGCGCCCCTTCTCGACGGCGATGCGCATCATTTCGCCGACGCCGCTCCTGTCAATCGTCTGGAAGGGGTTGAAAGGCAGGATGCCCTCCTCGACGTATTTGAGCAAGAAGCTGCGCTCGGCGTCGTCGCGGCTGTAGCCAAAGGTCATCTGCGTGAGGTCGTTCGTGCCGAAGGAGAAGAACTCCGCCATCTCGGCGATCTCGTCGGCGGTGATCGCCGCGCGCGGGATCTCGATCATCGTGCCGAACTTGTACTTCAGCTTGACCCCGTTCGCTTCCATGACCTCTTTCGCCACGCGCTCCAGCTCAGGCTGCACGCGCTTCAACTCGTTGACGTGACCGGTCAGCGGGATCATCACCTCGGGCACAGGCTCGTAGCCTTCCTTCTTGACGTTGCAAGCAGCCTCGAAGATGGCGCGCACCTGCATCGCGATCAGGCCGGGGATGTGGATGCCCAGGCGAATGCCGCGCAAGCCCATCATCGGGTTTTGCTCGTGCATCTGGCGCACGGCTTCGAGCAGCGTTCGTTTGTGCTCAAGCTCAGCCTGCTCCGCCTCGCTGAGCGCCTCGTATTGGCGCTTGGTCTCCAAGCGCGTGACATCACGGATCAGCTCCTCCATCGAGGGGAGGAACTCGTGCAGCGGCGGGTCAATCAGGCGGATGATGACCGGCAAGCCGGTCATGGCGCGGAACAGACCCTCAAAGTCGCTGCGCTGGAAGGGCAGCAGCTCGTCGAGCGCCTGCTGCTGCTCCTCGGGGGTCTTCGCCAAGATCATGCGCTGGACGATGGGCAGGCGCTCGGTCTCGAAGAACATGTGCTCGGTGCGGCACAGCCCGATGCCCTGGGCGCCGTAGGCGCGAGCGCGTTCGGCGTCCTTCGGATAGTCGGCGTTCGCCCACACTTGCAAGCCGCGCATCGGCTTGCCGTCGGCGCCGACGCGGGTCTTGCGCGCGCTGATCTCGTCCGCCCATTGCAGCAGCGTCACCAGGTCGCCCTGCTCCTCAAGCGAGGGGTTGACAGTGGGGAGCTGACCGACGTAGGTTTCGCCCTTGCCGCCATCGAGCGAGACCCAGTCGCCCTCGCGCAGGATGTGACCGTTGGCAGTGACGGTGCGGTTGACCAGGTCGATCTGGAGCGCGTCCGCGCCGACAACTGCGGGGATGCCGAACTGGCGAGCGACAACGGCTGCATGCGAGGTTGCGCCGCCCCGCGCGGTCAAAATGCCTTTGGCAGCGACCATGCCGTGCACGTCGTCGGGCTTGGTCTCAGGGCGGATCAGGATCACGTCTCTGCCCTCGTTGCCCCATCGCTCGGCGGTGTCTGCGTCGAACGCCAACATGCCGACGGCGGCGCCAGGCGAGGCGTTCACGCCCTTTGCCAGGAAGCGCCCCTCTTCAAGCGCAGCCTTGACCGCGCCCTCGTCGAACTGCGGGTGCAGCAGGAAGTCCACGTCGGCTGTCTTGACCCGTCGCACCGCGTCTTCTTTAGTGATCAGCTTCTCCCTCGCCATATCTACGGCGATCTTGATCGCGGCGCGGGCGGTGCGCTTGCCGTTGCGCGTCTGGAGCATGTAGAGCTTGCCCTGCTCGATGGTGAACTCCACGTCCTGCATGTCGCGGTAGTGCTTCTCAAGCAAGGCAGCGATCTTCATGAACTCCTTGTAGGTCTTGGGCATCTCCTTCGCCATCTCCTCGATTGGCTTCGGGGTGCGGATGCCAGCGACCACGTCTTCGCCCTGGGCATTCACCAAGTACTCGCCCAACATGCGCTTCTCGCCGGTCGAGGGGTCGCGGGTGAAGGCGACGCCAGTGGCGCTGTCCTCGCCCATGTTGCCGAAGATCATCGTCACCACGTTCACGGCAGTGGGCAAGGTGCTCTTCCAGCCCATTTGCTTGGCGTAGGTGCGCGCCTTGTGCCCAGTTGCGCTGCGGAAGACCGCCATGGCGCATTCCTTGAGCTGCTGGTACACGTCCTGCGGGAAGTCGCGCCCGGTCTCTTCCTTGATGACGCGCTTGTAGATGTCCACCAGCTCCTTGAGGTCTTCTGTGGTCAGGTCGGTGTCGGTGGCGTAGCCGCGCTCGCGCTTCATGTGCTCCATCGGCTCGTCGAACTTCTCGTCGGCGATGCCGAGCACTGTGCTGCCGAACATCATCAGCAAGCGGCGGTAACTGTCCCAGGCGAAGCGCGGGTTGCCGGTGACGGCAGCCATCTCCTCGACCGTCTTGTCGTTCAGACCGACGTTGAGCACGGTCTCCATCATGCCGGGCATGGACTCGCGCGCGCCGGAGCGGACGGAGACAAGCAGCGGACGCTTGCCCTTGGCGCCGCCGCCGAAGACCTTGCCCGTTTGCTTCTCCAGCGCCTTCATCGCGGCGAGGGTTTGCTGCCAAATCTCATCGGGGATCTTGTTGCCTGCCTCGACGAAAGCGTTGCACGCCTCGGTGCTAATCGTGAATCCGGGGGGCACGGGCAAACCAGCACGGGTCATGTCGAACAACCCCGCGCCCTTGCCGCCGAGCAACTCGCGAAGCTCTGACCAAGTCTTGGCGACCTTAGAGACGCCCTTCTCATCGTTGAATAGAAAGACCCACTGCTTCTTCGGCGCAGCCTTGCCGTTGGTTGATGTTGCTGCCTTCTTCGTTGTTGAAGCCTTCGGCGCTGGTTTAGCCGCTGGCTTCTTCGTTGAAGTCTTCACAGCCATATGCTCAATCTCCTCTTGAGTTGACCTGATCGCAGCGCGCGCGCTGCGCGCCTGAATCACACCAAGATGAGATTCTACTTGCGCGCAGAAAGGCGGTTGCGCAGCGGGGAGTGCTTGGACACGAGCACGCCGCATATGGCTCGCTCTCTGCCTTCGCTCCCGAGCAGCGAGGGGATGTGCTGAGGATGAGGGCAAGCCGTCCTACTGCGACTTGTAGCAGTCCACGATGACGTTGCGCGGAATTGTGGTTGTCTCGCCTGAGGTCTTGGTCACGTAAATGGTGAACAGGTAGTAGCCCTTCTCGGTAATGGTGAAACTGTATTCGCCGCTGGGCAAGGTGAGAGGGATGCGCTTGCCGGCTGCGTTGTTCGGCGTAATGCTGGCAAGATTCCCTGCTGGGCAGTTGCTGAAGATGCCCGGACCAGGCTGAGTGGTGATCTCAAGCTCGGCTTTGACCGCGCCGGTGATCTCCCACAGCAGCTTCGCGCTCTTCGGCTCGCCGTTGTGCCCGAGCGGCACATCACCAATGTCGTTGCGCGGCGCGAAGATCATGCTTTGCCTGTATTCCAACAGCGCCGAAGACGGCACAGCCGGGGTTGGCGTGGGCTGAACAATCGGCACAAGCGTTGGCTGCGGCGCAGCAGCTTGAGCCTGGGCAGTGCCCTGCACCACGGGCACAGCGTTGGCGTCACCGACAAGCTCGACCAACTGACCGAACACCCAACCTAGCCCGTTGGGCGAGGGCGCGAAGGCGATCTGCCACCAGTCGCCACCTGCGTTCTTGCCGCGCACTGGCGCGGCTGGATTTGATGCATCGAGCTGACCCAAGCGCTGAAAGCTCGTGCCTGGACCTGCGCGCACGTTGGCGAACTCCTGACCCGCCTTGAGCCGAACGTAGGGCGGCTGCAAGTTCCCTGCGGGTGCTGCTCGCGTCGGCGTAGCAGCGCTTGGTGCACCCTCGACGACAGGCAGACTGGCAGCGTCGCCGCTCAACGTCACTACTTCCGCGAACACCCAGCCTTGTCCGTTGGGCGCGCTGGGGAAGTTCACCCGATACCACTTGCCGTCAGCAGATTTGCCCTGGACTGGTACGCTCTGCCCTTTTGTGATTTGACCGAGGATGGCGGCGTTCAGGCTGGGCTGAGCACGAACGTTGACGAAATCATTCGCGGGCAAGGGCGAGACAAGCACCGGCGCTGCCGTCGGCGTCGCGGCAGGGTCTGGTGTCAGTGGCGTAGCCGTCGGAACTGGGGTTGGGGATGGCAGCGGGGTTGGTGTCGCTGGAGGCGGCAGGAGGCTTATGAAGAGCGCGTCCGAAGTTACGATAACGCGGTCGTTCCTGTCCACTCCCTTCAGTTGGATGACGGCGACACCAGGTTGATCCGCAGGCGAGGGCCAATCAACGGAGAACTCGAACTCGTTCGGGCGCACAGGTTGATCCACGCTCGCATACTTGAAATTGTTGATGTACAAGTCCACCCGCACCAGCCCATCGCCCGAGGCGCGGGCGCGGATCGGGATCGTCTCACCCGCAAAAAACTGAGCGTTGGGCTGTGGAGAGAGAACAGCCGCCGCAAACGAGGGGGCAGGAGATGCGCAGCCCGAGAGCACTGAGAGAACCAGACCGAGCAGGGGAAGCTTCTGGCTCAGCGTTATGTTCATCGCCTCTTCGCCTAGCGCGTGCGAGCGTTCCAAGATTGTAGCATTGTGCTATGGCTGCCCTCCCCAAAGGCTTTCGAGCAGCAGGAGTCGCTGCTGGCTTGAAGAAGAACAACGACCTCGACCTCGCCCTCATCGTCAGCGATGCAGACTGCGCAGCCGCAGCAGTCTTCACCACAAACCGCGTTCGGGCTGCCCCTGTAGTGTATGACCAGCGCCTTATTGCAGAACGGCATCCGCTCCGCGCGGTGGTCATCAACGCTGGGAATGCAAATGCGTGTACTGGCGTGCAGGGGATACGCGACTGCGAGGAGACCGCCGCCCTGGTCGCAGCCGAGCTGGGCTGCGCACCGCACGCGGTGTTTGTAATGTCCACCGGCGTGATTGGCGTGCCGCTGCCGATGGCAAAGCTGCGCGCAGCGATCCCGCACGCGGCAAGAGCGCTCTCGCCCGATGGGCTGGAAAGCGCGGCGCGGGCGATGATGACCACAGACACTCGTCCCAAGCTCGCCTCTGGCGATCTCAGCGCGGCTGCCAAGAGCGACCCCAGCGCGCGCGCCGCTCGAATCATCGGCGTCGCCAAGGGCGCAGGCATGATTCACCCCAACATGGCAACCATGCTGGCGGTGATCCTGACTGATGCCGTGGTTTCTCAAGAAGTCCTCGCCAGCACACTCAGGCGCGCTGTGCAGCGCTCGTTCAACCGAATCAGCGTTGACGGGGACACCAGCACCAACGACACTGTGCTTGTGCTCGCCAACGGCACGAGCGGGCTAGCGCCAACCTCAACTGAGTTTGAAATCATGCTGACCAGCGTATGCATGGACTTGGCGCAGCAGATCGCCCGCGACGGTGAGGGCGCAACCAAGTTCGTCACCCTCAAGGTCACCGGCGCGCGCGATGAAGCAATGGCTGAGGCAGTCGGGCGCGCCGTGACGCGCTCGCCTTTGGTCAAAACTGCGCTCTATGGTGAAGACCCTAACTGGGGGCGCATCCTCGCAGCGGCTGGCGCAAGTGGACAGGACATTGACCCGAACCGGCTGGCGCTCTGGATTGGCGACGTGCAGGTGTGCGCCGAGGGCGCGCCAATGCCCTACAGTGAAGCAGAGGCAGCCGCTGCGCTGAAAAGCCGCGAGATCACGATCCAGCTTGACCTTGGACTTGGCGAAGCCAGCGCCACGCTTTGGACCTGCGACCTCTCGCACGAGTACGTGACGATCAACGGACGCTATCGGACCTAGCCTCAAAGAGCGCAAGTCGAGGCTAGAGCACAGCATGCCGCCAAACCCTCGGGGACAGGCTCGTCCGACTTGAACCTTGCGTCGGCGTGTCTAAAATTCCTGAGTAAATCCTTAATCCGAGGAGTACGTTCGATGGCTTATTCCCTGTTTCAAGTCCCCACAGGCGGCGAGAAGATCGGTATTGAGAACGGCAAACTCGCCGTCCCAGACAACCCCATCATTCCTTTCATCCGCGGTGATGGCACTGGACCAGACATCTGGGCTGCCAGCGTGCGTGTCTTCGATGCCGCGGTCGCGCGGTGTTACGGCAATCGGCGCAAGATCCACTGGATGGAGGTCTTCGCCGGCGAGGAGAGCTTCAAGCGCTTTGGCGACTGGCTGCCGCAAGAAACAGTGGACGCCTTCGCTGAGTTCCGCGTTGGCATCAAGGGGCCGTTGACCACGCCTGTGGGCAAGGGCATTCGTTCGCTGAATGTCGCGCTGCGCCAGCGGCTCGACCTCTATGTCTGCCTGCGCCCTGTCAAGTACTTCAGCGGCGTTCCCTCGCCCGTGTGCCATCCCGAGAAGGTGGACATGCTGATCTTTCGCGAGAACACTGAGGACATCTACGCTGGGATTGACTTCGAGGCGGGTAGCCCGAAGGCGTTGAAACTGCTCAACTTCCTGAAGACGGAGATGCCCGACGAGTTCCGCAAGATCCGCTTTGGCGCGGAGGCGATTGACCAAGTGGGCGTCGGCGTTAAGCCGATCAGCCGTCCTGGTGCGGAGCGTCTGATCCGAGCTGCGATTGAGTATGCCCTGCGTTTCAAGCGCCGCAGCGTGACGTTTGTCCACAAGGGCAACATCATGAAGTTCACCGAGGGCGCCTTCCGCGACTGGGGCTACGCACTGGCGCGCCGCGAGTACCGCGACCAAATCGTCACCCAGCGCGAGAGTTGGGTGCTGGACAACGCCGAGCGCTACCCTGGGCTGAGCATCGAGGACAACGCACGCATGATCGAGCCTGGTTACGACATGATGACTGAGGGACAACAAGCCGAGATCCGCGCTGAGGTCGAGAGCGCCCTGCAGCTCCTGCCCACGCATGGCAACGGCAAATGGAAGCAAAAGCTGATGATCAAGGACAGCATTGCCGATATCACCCTGCAGCAGGTGCTCACCCGACCTGAGGACTTCGACGTGATCGCCACGCCGAACCTCAACGGCGATTACCTGAGCGACGCCCTGGCTGCCCAAGTTGGCGGGATCGGCATTGCGCCAGGCGGCAACATCAACTACGTTACCGGTCATGCCATCTTCGAGGCGACACACGGCACGGCGCCCAAATACGCCAACCTGGACAAGGTCAACCCCGGCTCAGTGATCCTGAGCGGCGAGATGATGCTGCGCTACCTCGGCTGGGTCGAGGCTGCCGACACCATTATTGATGCGCTGGAGAAGACGATCCGCCAGGGGATCGTCACGTATGACTTTGCTCGGCTGATGACTGGTGTGCGCGAGGTGAAGTGCAGCGAGTTCGCCACGGCGGTGATCCGCAACATGTGCTGACGCAGGCGTCTTTTGAAACAGCACGTTCGAGCGGTTTTTAAGGTGCGTCGCCTGATAAGCCTTTACAACCCAGCAGAAGTCCAGATAATTGCAACTCTTGCCAGATGAAGCCGCACGGCTTCGCCACCTCTGGCAGTTGGGGTTTTCAGAACTTTGTTCTGTTGGAGGTGAGACATGAACAACCTAAAACTCGGTAAGCACTACATCTGTGACTTCTCGGGGTGCGATCGGGCGTTGTTGATGAACAGCGACCGGTCGCATAATCTTTTTGCTGAAGCTGTGCGCAACGCCGGCTTAACAGTGGTTGACGAGGGGCTGTACAAGTTCAGCCCTCACGGCTTTACCAGCTTTCTGCTGTTAGCCGAATCTCATGCCAGTCTGCACGCTTGGCCGGAGTATGGCTACTGCGCAATTGACCTGTTCACGTGCGCACTCGAGAAAGATCTGCGCCCGTTGATCCAGCGCCTGCAGCGCGCCTTCGGCGCAAAGCAAGTTGACCTCCACGAAGTGGATCGCAACGCGCGCGTGCCAAACAGCGTCTTCCTGCCGCTTCCGGTTGGAGTGCCTGCATGAGCAACATCTGGTTGACTGAGCAACTGCACCCGTTCCTGCGCGTTGGGTTGAACGTCCAACGTATCCTGGTGGACGAGCGCAGCGCGTTTCAACGCATCCAAGTCCTGGACGTTGAGTTCTTCGGTCGGACGCTCGTGCTCGATGGCATCATCCAGATCACTGAGCGCGACAATGCGGGCTACCACGAAATGATGGTACATGTGCCAGCGCTGGCGGTGGGCACGCCCAGGCGAGCGTTGGTCATCGGCGGGGGGGATGGTGCAGCCCTAGCACAGGTGCTGCGCTACCCCTCGGTCGAGGAAGCCGTCATCTGCGAGCTTGATCGCCGCGTGGTCGAGGTGTGTCGCGAATACTTTCCCGCCTTTGCCTGGGTATGGGATGACCCGCGCACCCGACTTGTCGTGCAGGACGCCTTCGAGTACATGAAGGGACAAGTCGGCAGCTTCGATGTGATCGTCGCAGACACCACCGACCCGCTCGGCATGGCTGAGCGGCTGTTCTCAGAGGAGTTCTACTCCGCCGTGGTCAAGGCACTGGCACCTGGCGGCGCTGCATCAGCGATGTGCGAGCAGCCGATGTTCAACAACGACCTGATTGTTCGGCTGTATCGCTTCGCCAAGACGCTGGTCAAGTGTCCGGCTTACTACTACGCGCAAGTGCCCACTTACCCCGGCGGAGGCATTGGCTACATCTACATGTCCGACCGCCCGTGGCAGGAAGGGCTAGGCAAGCCTTACCCGCCAGGGCAGAACGACTACATCAACCCAGACATCCACCGCGCGGCGTTCGCCCTGCCAGAGTACTTCCGTCGAACGCTTGAAGGGGAGACTGCCTGAGCTTGACAAGATGTGCCTCCTGCGGCTTGACCCCACCGCAGGAGGCTTTTTTTTATTCCCCGACGCGGAAGCGGCTAGCGGTGAACTCTGTCCCAGCTTCCCCCGCCAAGCTCAGCCGCTCGAAAGAGGGGTAGAGATACCAGCCGATGATCACCACGTACTCTCCCGGTTTGGCATCCAACGGGATAGGCACTGCGCGCGTGTCGGTGAAGACCGCGCCGGGCTGCCAACGCGAGGTCGGCACTTGGGGCTGGCTGTCAAGAGCGGCGATCTGCTCACCCGTGTCCGCTCGGCGCAAATGCATGAACACGGTGTAATCGGCGTTCGGTTGCCGCTCTGCGCGCCAAACTAAGTCCAGCGTGACTGACTCGCCTGGTCGGTAGGCGGCGCGCCGCTCGCGCACACCCATCAAGCGAATCCTCCCTCCGAACAGCGCGTCAGCAGGTTGAACTTGCCCTTCTGCTGCACCCACGCGCAAGTCGTAAAGCACTAGCGCCCCGTCCTGAAAGCCGCGCTGGTCGATCATCACCCCGGTCTCTCTGAGCTGTTGCTCAACAGTGGACTGCGCCCCGAGCGCCGTTGCCCATCCGAAGCGGATCACCCAAACTCGGGCGCGGTCTCGCACAAGCTCGTGCAGCTTGTTGCGAACGAACTCGGCATCGTTGAGACGGTCGTTCGGCACAACCCAAGTTGGCAGCTTGGGCAAGCGGTAGTACGCTGCCAGCGAGTACTGGTCGCTGTTGACGAGCACTATCCCATCCTCAGGCTTGTGTTGTGCGTGGAGGTGCTGCACAAGCGCTGCGTAGCGACTTTTCTGCCAGGAAGGGTCGAGCAGATGTGCCGTGCCGTAGAGCCCAACGAGTGCCACACACAGACCTAAGCCAGCGCGCGCGATCCACCAGCGGCTTATCGCCCATCCTGTCGCCGCCAACGCGAGTGGCAGCAGGATGAACAAGTAGTAGCGCGGGCTGAAGTCGGGCACGATGCCGGACGGCGAAGCCGTAGGCGTGACCAGAAGCAGGGAGAACGCAATCCCAAGCGCACCCAAGCTGGCTGCAGCACGACGCCCTGCACGAAGATGAAGCGCAGCACCAACCAAGCCGAGCACAAACAGCCCAAGCGCTACCTCGCGCAGGCTGCCATTGGCGCGCATTCCAAACACCAGCCCCTCGATCCCAGCGCCGATGTTTGCCGTCATCTCGTGCAGCGGCGGCAGGAGCTGACTGCGCCCGCCCACAGCGCGCGCGGCGTAGCGCGACTGCAGCCCGATGAACCATCCACCGAACACCAGCGCGATCGCCAGGTGCGCTGCAGCCCAGCGCAGCAGCACGCGCGGCGACCGCGCGCGCAGCGCCGTGACGCCGCTGACCAGCGCATTTGCTGCCAGCGGCCCAGCCGTGTAATAGTGCGTAAACAGCGCTGCCACAGAAGCAACGGCATAGCCAACCGCGCCCCGCGCCGAGCGGCTCGGCGCGCCGAGTGCTACTGCCCATGTTGAGAGCGCAGCGAGCAGCGCCGCTAGCGCATACATCCGCGCCTCTTGCGCAAAGTAAAGCAGCAAAGGCGAGGTCCCGACCACCAGCGCCAGCGCAGCGCCTGCGTTCGGCGCTACGAGCCGTCGTCCAATCGCGTAGGCGACAGCAACCATGAGCGTGACGCAGAGCACAGACAAGAAGCGCACCGCAAACTCCGAGTCGCCCCAAAGCGCGCGCCCCAGACCAAGCGCGAGGTGATACAACGGCGGCTGAGCGTCGAGACCAGCGATCAGCGCCAACGCAGGCTGCCGACTTGCCCACACGGAGAACGCCTCATCTCCCCATAAGCTGCGCGCGTCCAGGGTAGCCATCGCCAGCCCGAAGCTCAACGCGCAGGCAAACATGCTGAGGGCTTGAGCGCAGCGTAAGGACTTGTTCATGGCACAAGCTCGAGGTAACCGTAGCCCACGCGCGCGCCGTCTGCCGTCAGCGCAGTCACACGAACCGTGTAGCGACCTGGCGGCAGGTCAGTTGTGTTCCACACGGTGAGTTGCTCGTCCACGACTGGCGCAAGGTGCGGCCCACTGATCCAGCGCCACTCGGCAGGGTTTTCCCCCGCGCCGAACTCGACAACGTATTGCCGGAAGCCGGGTGGATTGACTGTGCCGCGGATGGAGAGCAACCCGCGCGTCATCGGTTGGCTCAGCGAGGGAACTGTGACCAAAATGTCCGGTTGCTGTGCTGGCGCAGAGAGCTGCGGCGGAGCTGCAAGCAAGGTAGGGTCTTTCGCCGCCACAGCGAGTTCGACGGCTTCGTCGGGTGGCAAAGGCAGTTGATCGGCTTTGAACAGCTCCCTGCGTCGTTGGTTGGGCGGGCAGCGCGGCGAGGGCTGACGCCCGCCCAGAGCGCAGATTTCGACAGCGACGACACCTGCAGGAGGCACAAACTCGCGCACAGGCTGACCTTCCAGCGCGGCTTCCATGATTTGCTTCCAAATCGGCGCTGCGCCAGTGATGCCGCTCACGTCGCGCATCGGGCTGTTGTCGCTGTTGCCCACCCACACGCCGACAACCAACTCAGGCGTGTAGCCAACGGTCAAGTTGTCGCGGAAGTCGTTCGTTGTGCCTGTCTTAGCTGCGGCAGGTCGGGATAAGCGCAGCGGACTGTTGCGCCCGAAGGTCTTGGCGCGCGCCTCGTTGTCGCTGAGGATGCTGGTGATCAAGTAGGCGTGCTCGGGCAGGACGACCTGTTGCCCCTGGGTTTGGCGGTAGTCGCGGAGCAGCGTGCCGTCGGCGCGCTCGACGCGAGCAATCGC
>JANWZM010000005.1 GCA_025054635.1 Thermoflexales bacterium | reverse complement strand
GACTAAAGATGCCCTCGACGCAGCGATCTTGCTTGCCGCGATTGAAGGGCGCGACCCACACGACGCCACCTCGTTAGATGCCACGCCAATTGACGTTGAGGCAATCGCTTGTCAACCCCCTGACCTGCGCGGTGTGCGCGTAGGTGTGCCAAAGGAGTACTTCGTCGAGGGCATGCAGCCGGACGTCGAGCACGCCGTGCGCGCGGCGATCGCTGAGCTGGAGCGACTCGGCGCGGAGCTTAGAACCATTCAACTGCCCAACACGCACCTGGGCTTGCCGGTGTATTACATCATTGCGCCTGCTGAAGCCTCTGCAAACCTCGCCCGCTTCGACGGCGTGAAATACGGTCTGCGCGTCCAGGGTGCAGACCTGGTTGACAGCTACCGCAAGACGCGCGGCGCAGGTTTTGGCGCGGAAGTCAAGCGGCGGATCATGCTCGGCACGTATGCCCTCAGCGCAGGCTACTACGATGCCTACTACCTGCGCGCGCAGAAGGTGCGCACGTTGATCCGCCAGGACTTTGAGCGCGCCTTTGCCCAGGTGGATGTCATCGCTGCGCCTGTCTCGCCCGTGACTGCATTCCGCTTGGGTGAGCGCACCGAAGACCCGCTGCAAATGTATTTGGCGGATATCTTCACGCTTCCTGCCAGTCTGGCTGGTGTGTGCGGCATCAGCATCCCCTGCGGCTTCGACCGCTTGGGACTGCCGATCGGGCTACAGATCATCGGCCCGTTTCTCGGCGAGCAGCGCGTGCTTGCTGTCGCTCGCGCCTACCAGCAGGTGACCGACTTTCACTTGCGCAAGCCCAAGCTTGACTTGGCTGTTCGTTCGAGAAGTGCACCATGAATGTGATCATTCCTCTTGCTGGGTTCGGCACTCGCCTACGCCCGCACACCTACTCAAAGCCTAAGCCCCTGGTCAGCGTGGCGGGCAAACCCGTGCTCGGACATATTCTGGACACCGTGGTTGCCCATCCTGACCTGGAGAAGGTTGTGTTTGTCGTCGGGTATCTTGGCGAGCAGATCGAGCAATACGTCAAGAACGCCTATCCCAACCTGCGCGGCGAATACGTCGAGCAGAAAGAGCTTAACGGTCAAGCGCCGGCGATTCTGCTTGCCCGCGAGAAGGTCAGCGGGCCGACGCTCATCATCTTCGTGGACACGCTAGCAGACGCCGACTTGAGTGCACTGAGCTGCTCCCAGTGCGACGGCTTGATCTTCGTCAAAGAAGTCGAAGACCCGCGTCGCTTTGGCGTTGTTCAACTTGACGCTGAGGGCTACATCACGCGCTTTGTGGAGAAGCCTGCCACGACGGAGAACCGCTTGGCAGTGATCGGTATGTATTACGTGCGTGACATCGCAGCGCTGATGGATGCCTGCGAGGAACTGATGCGGCGCGGCATCAAGATAAAGAACGAATACTTCCTTGCTGACGCCTTCAACATCATGATTGAGCGCGGCGCCAAGTTGCGCCCACAGCCCGTCCAAGTGTGGTTGGACTGCGGCACCTCCCAGACCGTTTTGGAGACCAACCGATACCTGCTGGCGCATGGTCATGACAACAGCGCGCAGTGGGCTGGTTGCCCGGGGGTGGTCGTCATTCCGCCAGTGCACATTCACCCCAAAGCGCGCATCGTCAACAGCGTCATCGGGCCGAACGCCTCGATTGGTGAGGGCTGCTTGATTGAGAACAGCGTGGTGCGCGAAAGCGTGATCGAAAGCGGCGCGGAGATCATTGACCACGTCATGGCAAATTCGCTGATCGGGCGCGACGCTGTGCTGCGCGGTCGCCCACGACGTTTCAACGTCGGCGACTCCAGCGTCGTTGACTTTGATGGGAACGGAAGCTAAGCGCACGATGCGAACGCACGTCTCACGCCGCGTTGCTGCCGTGCCTCCGTCAGGCATTCGGCGCTTCTTCGATATCGCTGCAACGATGAAAGACGTGATCTCGCTGGGCATCGGCGAGCCAGATTTCGTCACCCCCGAGCCGATTCTGTCGGCTGGGATCGCCTCGTTGCAGCGCGGCGAGACAGGCTACACCAGCAACTCGGGTCTGCTCGAACTGCGCCAAGCACTGAGCGCCCATCTTGAACGGCTCTACGGTGTTTCCTACCACCCTGAACGCGAGCTGTTGATCACGGTGGGGGTCAGCGAAGGCTTGTACCTAGCCCTAACTGCGCTGGTTGACCCTGGGGACGAGGTGATTGTCCCCCAGCCCTGTTTCGTGTCTTACGCCCCAGAAGTCACGTTTGCTGGCGGCACGCCTGTGCCGATCGCCACTCGGGTCGAGAACGACTTCCAGGTGACTGGGGCAGAGGTTGAGGCACACGTCACGCCGCGCACGAAAGCGATCCTCATTGGCTACCCCAACAACCCAACAGGCGCCGTGATGAGCCGCGAGCGCTTGCTGGAGATCGCGGCTGTCGCTGAGAAGCACGACTTGGTTGTGATCAGCGACGAGATTTATGACCGGCTAGTGTATGGCATGCAACACGTGTGCTTTGCCTCGCTGCCTGGGATGCGCGACCGCACGGTGCTTCTGGGTGGGTTCAGCAAGGACTACGCCATGACAGGTTGGCGCATCGGCTACATGGCTGCGCCGAACGAAATCTTGGAAGCAGCGCGCAAAGTGCACCAGTACACGGTCATGTCCGCGCCGACTACAGGGCAGTACGCAGCACTCGCCGCGCTGAGCGAAGGCGAGGAAGCCGTGCAGCAGATGGTCGCCGAGTATGACCGCCGCCGCAAGCTGATTGTGAGCGGGTTGAACGCGCTTGGGCTGACGTGTTTCGAGCCGCGCGGCGCGTTTTACGCTTTTCCTTCGGTCGCGCGAACGGGAATGAGCAGTGACGAATTCGCCGAGCGGCTGCTCACTGAAGAGCAGGTCGCTGTTGTCCCTGGACCGGCGTTTGGTTTAGGTGGAGATGGCTTCGTGCGCATGGCTTACGCCACTGCTTACGAGAAGATCGAGCAGGCGCTGGAGCGCATCTACCGCTTCATGCGCCGGCACGGCTGATCACGGCGGCGAGACAAACAACTCCTGCCCGAGGCGGATCAGACAGTTGTCAGGCAAGTTGTTCCACACAATCAGATCGCTCACCGTTACCCCGAAGCGCGATGCGATTGCAGAACAGGAGTCGCCAGCCTGGACGATATAGGTTTGTCGTGGAGGGCGGGTTGGTGTCGGCGATGGCGAAGGCACAGGTGCCGGCGGCAGCGTTGGCGTAGCGGTAGGCGACGCAGTTGCTTCACTTACGCTGGAAGGCAGCACCTGCTCGGGCGCGCTGGTCTCCATTGGAGTAGCTAGGCGTGGCTGCGTGCTCGTTGGAGGAGCAGCGACAGGGTTCTCACGCACGCGATTCAAGCCACTGACGATGAGCCAAATCCCGATGAGCGCAGCCACGATAAGGGCAGTGGCACTGACAACAGCTCCGATGCGGCGCTTGAGGCGATCCGTTGGCTTAGACTTCGGTCGCCAGTAAGCTAAGCTCGGTGGGCGTCCAGGCAAAGCCGTGCCAGGAGGCTGAGGCGAGATGTTTGACTCCTCGGTTGCCTCATCCACCGATGGTGGTGGCGGTGAAGGCGTCGCCTTGTTTCGTGCTGCCTGCGGCGCGTCCGTGAACAAGTAGCCACACATCTCGCACACAACTGCTTCGTTCTGGTTGAACGCTCCACAGGACGGGCAGCGCTTGCGCGCTTTGACTTGTTTGACGTTGCGGCTCACGTGCACGATATTCTATAGAGCATGTTGGAGGGAAGGGAGTTTCGGCGTGGATGCATGGCGAGACGGCGCGCACAAACATACTTTGGACGGGTGTGCTATAGTAACAGCGCTGCAAAGCGCAGCAAGGATAGCGCCAGCGTGTCAACGCAGCTACAACTCTCACACCCTCACGAGTGTGCTGCTCCTCGATTGCTTCGCCTTTCGCACACTTCAGAAGTGTGCGTGCAAAGTCGACTGTCACTCGACTTTATACCAGAAGTGTCCTGTGAACAGCATCGCGCCCGCAGCGCTTTCTGCTTGCCTTGAGAACGCCAGCTCGCCTCGACATGGCTTGTTCCTGCTGGATGCATGTGCGTGCCTGACCCTTCTTGATGCCAGGTAGTTCTGATATGTCCAACCGACTGTATGTAGGCAACCTGTCATACGACACTACAAGCGACGCCCTGCGCACCTTCTTCGAGGCAGTTGGAGAAGTCAAGAGCGCAGAGGTCATCATTGACCGAGAGACACAACGCTCTAAGGGATTTGGTTTCGTCGAGATGGCAACGGCTGAGCAGACACGAACTGCGCTTGAGACGCTGAATGGTCGGCTGCTGGACAGCCGTCCTGTGCGGATTGATCTAGCACGCCCGAAGGAGCCGCGCCCAAAGCCAACTAGCCAGAGTCCACGCCCTGATGCGCTCTCTCCTGCAGCGCCGAGCAATCGCCAACCTCAACCCTCACTACGCCCGGCGGGTGCGAAGCGGTCAATGGATGCCTCGGAGCACGATAGACGCGGTAGGCGCCCGCGTGACCAAGAGCGCAGGCGAAAGTTAGAACGCCCGCGCCGAGACAAGCGGTCGGACAAGTACTTCCTTGAGGACGAGGATGAGTTCTGAGAGCAGGGGGTGACGTCCAGCGCATGGTGCCAGGGCAACGCTGCGCTTGGACGAGCGATCTCCGAAGGAGACTTGTATCGCCTGAAGTTTTATGTTGCTCAGCAACAGAGCGGAGCGGAGAGCTGCCAGCAGAGATGTCGCCAAACTCCGCCTTGCTCGTCTGAGAACAGTCTCGCCAAAATCAGAGCCTGCTCAAAGCCGCGAAGCCAGTGCCGAACTTAAAATGCTCTACATGAGCGGTCGGCTGACGCTCGAAGGCGCGCTCATAGAGGCTGAATCTGCGTTGCAGGCTGGAAATGCTCTTCAAGCGCTGGCAAAAACGGAGACGCTGCTTGTCTCTTTCCCAGATGCCGTGCGTGTCTGGCGCTTGCACGCCCAAGCGCTCGAACAACAGGGTGAGCATGCGCGGGCGCTTGAGGCTTACGAGCGCGTTCTAGCGATCGCGCCGACCGACCTGCGCGCGATGACCAGTGCTGCGCGCATGATGCAGACCATCGGACGCCCACAAGAAGCCAGCCTCATCGCTCAACAAGTGCTCGATTACCTGCCGACGGAGCGCGGGATGCTGGGGCTTGCCCCGCGCCCTGGACTTGGCGATGACGCTGTTGTGTATCGCGTTGCGCTAGCACAGGTGCGCTCTGGATTGCCCACGCGCGGGTTAGCTAGCCTGCGTGCGCTTGTCGAAAAGCATCCGGCGCGGGTTGACCTGCGCCTGTCGTACGCGAGGGCGCTGTGGCGCACACAAGAGCACATCGCTGCCTGTGAGCAATGTTGGGCGGTGCTCAGCGAGCTGCCTGACTGCTTGGTTGCCCATGTGCTCCTGTTCGACATTTGGCGCAGCGCCTGTGCTGTGTCGCTGGAGCAGGCACATCTAGCTCATGTTGAGCGCCTAGACCCAGACCATCGCGAGACGGCTGCGTTGTTCGAGCTCGAAGCCCCCCTGAGCGTAAGGGAAGTTCTCGTTCAGCGCCCGAATGGGGTACATCCGCGCCCCAAGACAGGGTTCACCGAGCCGACGATTAGCTTACTTGCGGATTTGTTACAAGCAACGCTGCAGCCGCCCGAGCCGCTGACGCAGACTGCCCCAAAGGACAGGTTGCCTGAGGCGACGGACTTTATTGTTGGCGAATGGTCGCGCGCCGAAGACCTCAGCGCAGCCTCGGGATCAGCCGAGGCGCGGTTTGTGGATGTGCTATCTAGTGAAGAGGGGCTTTCGCTCAGCGTGCCGCGCGTGCCCATCACTCCAGAGCCGGGCGACGATCTGACGGAGCAACTGGAGCCATTGACGTGGACGCCCGCGGGGGAGTCGCCCGCGCTGGCATCGCAACCGCCGCGCAAGCCCAAGTCGTCAGCTCGTTCAGCGCGCAGCACGCGCGCAGGCGCGGCAAAGAATCCGTTTGAGCGCGAAGTGATGTCCGCAGAGGGTGCGGCGCTCGATGCGTTGATCGACCGCTTGGAGAGGATGGCTGCTACGGAAGCTAACGCAGAAATTTTTGAAGCGCTCGGGTTAGCCTACACTCGGCGAGGCAACCTTGAGGCAGCGCTCAGCGCCTACCAGCGCGCGCTGGGCAAGCCGAGGTGAATCTCACTTCACGCGCACCTTGAGCGCAATCAGCCCGTGAAAGTGGTAGGCGTTGCGGTATTCGGGCTGTGCAACGAGTTCCAGGTTGGGCACGCGGCGCGCCAAGGTGTTGAGCGCGATGTCAAGCTCCAGACGAGCCAGCGGCGCGCCGATGCAAAAGTGAATCCCACCGCCGAAGGACACGTGAGGGTTGTCTGCACGGGTGATGTCCAGTTTGTCGGGCGCGACAAATCGCGCGGGGTCGCGGTTGGCTGAGCCAAGCAACAGCGCAACTACGTCACCCACTTTGAACGCATGACCGCAGTATTCCAAATCCTCAAGCACCCAGCGCGTGAACAAGTGCAGCGGTGTGTCGAAGCGCAGCAACTCTTCTACGGCTGACTTGCTCAGGGCTGGGTTGCTTACCAGACGTTCCCACTCTTGACGCCAGGTCAGCAGTGCATATACGCCGTTACCGACAACGTTCACCGTCGCTTCGTGTCCTGCGTTGAGCAGTTGCATGCAGCTAGAGATCAGCTCATGCTCGGTCAGCTTGTGTCCCTCTTCCTCTGCCTCGATCAAGCGAGTGATCAGGTCGTCCTTAGGGTTTCGGCGGCGCGCTTGAACGAGGTCGCTGATGTAGGCGTAGAACGCCTGCGTTGCCTCGACGGCGCGGCGCTCCTGTTCGTGTGTGCGCCCAAGCTCATACATGGCGACCATCGCGTGAGACCAAGCCAACAGGTGATCGCTCATCTCGACGGGCACGCCAAGCAAGTGGGCGATTGTCGCCACAGGGACGGGCGTAGCGTAGGCTGGTAGCAGGTCAACCTCGCCCTTCTCGATCATGGCATCAATGAGCTGGTCGCACAGCGCTTGGATGCGTGGACGAAGCGATTCAATTTGGCGTGCCATGAAGGCTTTCTGAACCAGCCCGCGCAGCCGCGTGTGGTCGGGCGGTTCCATCTGGATCATGGTGGCGTTGTCTACGTCGTAGAAAGGCTTAAGTTCCTCAGGGATGGGCGGCAAGCCCAGCTCTTCGCGCGTTCGCAGGTGTAGGATTTGCCGACCGAACCGTCGATCCCGCAGCAGCGCGTTGACTTCCTCCCAACGTGCGAAGCACCACAAGTCGAAGTCCTTCCAGTAAAACGGTTGGGGCAGTGCGCGCATGACAGCGTAGTAGGGGTAGGGGTTGTTGTAAAAGTGCGGATCGCGCGGGTTGAGTTGGATCGCGTTGCCCTCGACCAACATGTGCAACTCAGCCGTGCTGTCCATGGCGGCATTTTGGCACAACACTGCGTCCAGCGAGTAGCCTGCTACCGGCACAACATGTCCGCGATGCGCAGCAGCTCTTCTGGGAGCGGCTTGGGCTGAGAGGTTGCTTCCTTGAGGTCAACCAGCACGGACTGAGCGCCGCGCAGGGCGACCATTTTGCCGATCCCGCTGCCGTCCAGCAGCGATTCGACCGCGCGCACGCCCATGCGCGTCGCCAAGAGGCGGTCAAACGCCGTTGGGGTGCCCCCGCGCTGGATGTGCCCAAGCACGACTTCGCGCACGTCGAACCGCTCGTTTAACTTGGTGTCGCACAAGTAGTCCTTCAGCGCGCGCAGCCCAGGCTTCCATCCCTCAGCGACCATGATGATGCAATGCGCCTTGCCGATGCGATAGGACTCAACAATGGTGTGCGCAACCTGCTCCAGCGTCGCCGGGCGCTCGGGGATGAGCGCCATTTCAGCGCCGCAGATGATGCCGCTGGCGAGCGCCAGGTAGCCACAGTTTCGCCCCATGACCTCGATGAGAAAGGCGCGGTGATGTGACGTTGCCGTGTCCTTGATTCGCCCGACAGCATCCGCGATGGTGTTCAGCGCAGTGTCCACACCGATGGCCGTGTCTGTGCCATATTGGTCGTTGTCTATGGTCTTGGGCACGCCGACGAGCGGAAAGCCCATCTCGTAGAGCTTGTATGCGCCAGCGAGGGAGCCATTCCCGCCGATGACGACCATACCCTCGATGCCTGCGCTGCGCAGTTGTTCGAGCGCTGCGCGCCGACCTTCTTCGGTCATGAAGCGTTCGCTTCGCGCTGTGCCGAGCATCGTGCCGCCTTGGCGCAGGATGCCGGCGACGCTGCGCGAGTCGAGCGAGACGAACTCGCCATTCATTAGCCCTTCGTAGCCGCGTCGAATGCCGATGACCTCGCACCCGTAGTGCAGCGCCGTGCGGGTGACCGCGCGAATGCAAGCGTTCAAGCCAGGCACGTCGCCGCCCGACGTAATCACTGCAATTCTTCTCATGTTCCAGTACCCCCTACTGAGCTGTCAACGCGCACTCACACCACCCGAGCCATGCTGCCCTGGGGTGTGCGTACTACCTCGATGCGCGATGGGAAAGCCTCTTTCAACTCCTCGATGTGCGTGATCACAAAGATCCGCTCGAAGTCTGTTTCAATCGCGCGGATCGCCTCAATCAGCCGTTCTCGCCCTTGGGCGTCTTGCGTGCCGAAGCCCTCGTCGATGAACAGGGTCTGTAGAGAAGCGCTTGCGCGATGGGCGAGCAGTCGGCTGAGCGCAATGCGGATCGCAAAGTTAATCCGAAACGCCTCCCCGCCGCTGAACATTTCGTAGGCGCGTTCGCCGAGCTCGTCGCTGATGCGGATGTCCAGCGTCTCCGTTGTTTCGCCGCGCTGGGTGAGCCGCTGCGTCTCGAAGCGCACGCTCATCCGACCGCTGCTCATTCGTCCGAGCAGCTCGTTGGCGAAGGATTCAAGTTCGGGCAGGGCGCTTTCGATGATCATCGCAGGCACACCGTTTTTGCTGAAGGCTAAGCGCAGCTCTTGTAACGCGGCTTGCTGGTGAGCAAGCGCGTCAAGCTCCTGTTGAAGCTTTCGGCACAAGTCGCGCAGCGCCAGGCAGGTCTGCACCTGCTGCTCAGCTTCGACAACGCGGCGCTGCGCTGCGAACAAGCGCGTGCGGGCATCCGACAGCGCTTGTTTGACCTCTCGCTCGCGCGCCAGGGTCTGGTTGAGCGCGGCAAGTGCGGTCTCCAGCTTGCGCTGCTCCTGGAGCTCGCTCTCCATGCGGCTACGGCGCTGTTGCTGCTTGACCTCAATCGCCTCAAGGGCAGCGCGCTCCGCCTCGATGACGAGCTGGGCGCGCTCGAGGGCAGCTTTCTGCTCGGCGAAGGGCTGCAATGCCACGATCTGTTGGCGCAGGCGCGCATGTTCAGCCGCATCGTACCCAAGCGCGGCAAGCTCAGCCTCTACTTGCTTCAACGCTGTGCGCGCCTCATGGGCGTAGTCCGCTGCGTCAAGCAGTGCCTGAGTTGCAGACAGCGCAGCGCGAACGTCAGGCAGACGGGCTGCGGCGTCACGGGCTTGCGCCAGGCGCTCCTCTAGCGCAGCGCGCTCGCGTTGCAGCCCTGGGATGGCTTGAACGCGCCGGCGGAGCTGCTCGAGGTTTGACTCCAGCCGACTGCGCTGCTCAGCCATCTGGCGCATCGTCGCCTCGTTTGCGCGGTACTCATCGCCCATCTGACGCCCTTTGGCTTCCCACTCAGCGAGCAGGCGCGCGCGGTCTGCCTCGGTCAGTTCCCTGCCGCAGGTGGGGCAAATGGCGCCGACCTTGCGCAAGGCTTCAATGCGCGCTTTCAGCTCGTGCATGGCTTGTTTGAGGGTCTGGTTTTGCGCGCTCAAGGTTGCTTGTCGCTCGCGCGCCTCGGCGAGTGCCTGTTGGCTTTGCTCTAAGCGCTCCACCTCAGTTTCAAGTTCGGCGAGCTGCTCGAGGATGCGGTCTAGCTTCACGCGCAGATCGTCCTCAACTGCCAGGCGCTGCAGGTCTTCGAGGTGCCTGCGCTGCGCGTCGCGCTCGCTTTCCAGGGCGCGGCGTGCGTCGGCGATGGTGTTCTCCAGGGCATGTTTGCGCTTGCCCAGTTCTGCCACGTCAGATAGCTTTTGGTTCATCGCCTCGTTTTGCGCACGCACGCGCTCTAGCTCAGCGAAGCCGCGCTCAATCGTGTCGCGCTGGGCGAGCAGGGCTTCGCTTTCGCGCAGGCGCCGAAGCCGGTCCTCGCGCTGGGAGGCAAGCTCGGTCAGCTCAGCCTGGAACTGCCGAACGCGGTCAGCGACCTGAGCAAGTTGCGTTTGCATGTTGCGGGCGCGCTCACGCTGGCGCTCCAACTCAGTCGCCTCAGCTTCAGCCTGATCCACCGCCTGCTGAGCAGCGACGAGGGCAGCTTGCGCTGCTTCGAGCGCTTGTTGGTGCTGGGGCAAGCGGGCGGATTCTGTCTGCGCGCGTTGCAACTCAAACAGCAGGCGTTCACGTTGAGCCTCTAGGCGGTCAAGCTGAGCTTTGGCGCGCGCCTCGTAAGCCTCCCAGACCTCTAGGTTGAGGATTTCAGCGAGCAGCGCTTTGCGCTGGGCAGGTGGTTTGAGCGTGAACTCGTCCGCGCGCCCCTGCTTGAGATACGCCGAGTTGACAAACGCCTCATAGCTCAAGCGCAAGATGGACTCAATTTTCTGCTGCGTCTCATTCATGCGCGGCTCAGAGAGCTGCACCCACTCCTGATTCTTGCCGCGCACGAACAAGTCCAGCGTGCCGCTGGAAGTTGGCATCCGCCCTTTGGCAGTGGCGCGGTTGATTCGGCGCGTGCGCACGACCATGTATTCCTGCGTGCCCTCACGGAAGACGAAGCCAACCCGCATCTCAGATTCGCCCTGGTGGACGAGTTCGTCCTCGCGCCGTGCGCGCGCCTGACCCCACAGCGCCCAGGTGATCGCGTCCAAGATTGAGCTCTTCCCCGCCCCGTTTTCGCCGACAAGGCACACCACGTGCAGCCCCGTGAAGTCCAACGGATCAGGACTGCGGTAAGCCATGAAGTTCTTAAGCTCGAGACGGACTGGGATCATGGCTGCACTTGGGGCTAGGTCAGCGGACGCCATTCATGGGCGACCTGTCCGCCGTTGCGGAAGTGTAGGACGCCAATGCGCGGCGGCTCTTTTGGGTGGCGCTCAGCGATGGCTGCCACTGCGCCGGGGTTGAAGAACAGGGCGCCGCCGCGGTGAACTGCGCAGCTTTTGTGCGAGTGACCAAAAATGACAATTGAAACCTGCGGCGGGCGCAAGCGCGACAGTCGCTCGATCAACAAACTGTTGATGCCCTCGGGGATTCGCCGTGCACGTAGCCCGTAGACCTTGTCGAGGATCGAGTAGCGGAAGCGCAGGTGACCGTGGGTGAGCCAGATGTGCCGACCATTAGCCAAGAAGAAGAGGCTGACAGGCAGATCTTGGTCGTGGGCGCCTGTGCTGAACTGCCAGTGCAAATTGCCTCGCACTGCGTAGGTTGGCGCAAGCTGACCCAGCTCAGCGAGGATCTCTGGACTTTCCAGATCTCCAGCATGCAGGATCACATCGCAGCCGCGCAAGGCGTCGAAGACCTGAGCGGGCAAACGCGGCAAGCGATGGGGCACGTGCGTGTCCGACAGAACACCAACCTGCTGGCATCCTGTCAGCACAATCGGTGTGCTCGGGCTTGCGCCAATCTCCATGCGCTCGGCGATATTACCATTTAGCCTGAAATGGCAGCCTCGATTCTGGAGCAGATTTTGACTTACAAGCGCGAGGTCGAAGTGCCCGAGCGGATGCGCGCGCTGCCGCTTGCCGAGCTGCGTCGCGCTGCCGAGGCAATGCCGCCGGCATGTGACTTCACCGCTGCGCTGCGCCAAACTGGCGGAAACGTTGCGCTGATCGCTGAAGTCAAACGCGCCTCTCCCTCAAAAGGCATGTTCGTTCAAGGTGCGTTCGATCCCGCGGGAATCGCGCGGCTGTATGTGGACAACGGCGCGGCAGCGATCAGCGTGTTGACTGACCAGCCGTTCTTCAAGGGCGCGCTCGAGCACCTGCGCCTCGTTCGCTCGGTCGTGGCGCAGCCTGTGCTGCGCAAGGACTTCGTCGTTGACCCGTATCAGGTTTACGAGGCGCGCGCCTGGGGCGCAGACGCGGTTCTGCTCATCGTTGCAGCGCTCGACGACGCCGCGCTGCGCGACCTACATCGGCTGGCGGAATCGCTCTCGCTCACGCCGCTGGTCGAAGTGCACAACGAGACCGAGGTCGAACGCGCGCTGAACGTCGGCGCTCGCCTCATTGGCGTGAACAACCGCGACCTGCACACCTTTCGGACGGACTTGACGACGACTGCGCGTTGCGCGTGCCGAATCCGAGCTGCTTCGGCTGAGGCGGTGATCGTCTCGGAAAGCGGCATCTTCACGGCTGAAGATGTCGCTTGTGTCGCCGCAATGGGTGCACAGGCTGTGTTAGTTGGCGAGGCGCTCATCACTGCACCAGACATGGCTGCACAAGTGCGCGCACTTGCACGGGTCAAGCGCCCCGCCCACCTGTAGATGGACGATGGCTCAGCGCTCTGCCCGAGCCTTGAGCAAATCGCGGATTTCCGTCAGCAGCATCTCCTCCTTTGACGGCGCAGGGGGCTCAGCCGGGGGTGGCGGTTGCCGGCGCAGTTGGTTGACAGCCTTGACCAAGAAGAACATCGCCAGCGCCACAATCAAGAAGTTGATGATGGTGTTGATCCAGCGACCGTAAGCAATGACCGGCGCGCCTGCCTCGGTTGCCGCTTGCAGCGAGGGATAGGATTGTCCGTTGAGCGCCAAGAATAGATCGCTGAAGTTCAAGCCCCCCAGCAGCAAGCCAATCGGCGGCATCAGGATGTCGTTGACCAGCCCGTTGACGATGGCGCCGAAGGCTGTGCCCATAATCAGACCTACGGCGAGGTCAATCACGTTGCCGCGGGCGATGAACTCTCTGAACTCGCGAATCATTGCAGATACTCCTTTTGTGTTGCGGAAGCGTTCGCGTGGCATAGCTGCCACATTCGGATTGTAGAGGCATCTAGCTCAAATTCGGCTTATCCAGCGCTCAGCCCCGTTGGCAATCCCCGAGAATGGCAAGAGAGGAAGATATGGGCAAGATCACGATTGGATTTGGCGTCGCGCTGATCGCCCTCGGCGTCCTCGGCTACGTCGCGGGCGGAGCCTCCAGCATCACAGGGCTGATCCCCGCGGTCTTCGGGGTGATCCTCAGCGGTCTGGGCTTTTGGGCGATGCGCGGCAGCGCGAAGACTGCGATGCACATCGCTTCAGTAGTCGCGCTGATCGGCGTGCTGGCACCGCTCAGCCGGCTTGTGCCGAGCTTGGCTTCGGGGAGCGAACTCAGCCTAGCGTTCTGGTCAAATGCGTTGATGTTTGCGCTGTGCGGCGCGCTGCTCGCGCTGTACGTGCGCTCGTTCGTCTTGGCGCGCCGCGCTCGCGCAGCAGCTTGAGGGCGGACTACGCCCACGCCGACGCGATCATCGCCCAAGCGCGCTCGGCGTCCACGCGGGTGACGATGCGCGCGTTTGGGGATGGATGCCGCGGATCAATCGCGGATAAGCCACGACCGATACCCTGGCTGGTGTCAATATGGACGCGAGCGTGGATCGACTCAGTGATCACGCGCTCATCAAGTGCCACAGCAACAGCCAAGGGATCTGGCAGAGGCACCCCTGGCAGGTGAAAGCGCTGGCGCCAGACCTGCACAATTCGCGTCATCGCGGCGAAGAACTGGGCGCGCGGCGACGAGCCTGAGGCGATCTGCGCTAACTGCTCGAATGGCATCATCTGGTCGAGCGCAGTCTCCCAGGGCAGCACGGTGATGCGCTCGAATCGGTCGAAGACAACGCGCGCTGACTCTGGGTCGGCGGCGACATTGAACTCAGCGACGGGGGTTTGGTTGCCGCGCGCCTGCCAAGCGCAACCCATGACCACGACTTGACTGCAGCGCATCGGCAGGTCTGGGTCTAGGTTGCACGCCAGGGCTAGATTGGTCAGAGGCCCAAGCGCGATGATCCCCAAATTGCCCGCGTGTTGTCGCGCCAGCGCGCTTATCGCAAGTGCGGCGTGCTGAGGATGGGGTGTGCGGGTTGTGCGAGAAAGCCCCGCGTCGCCAAGCCCGTCCGCGCCATGAAAGTCCTCAGCGCGCACGACAGGTTGAACCATCGGTCGGTCGCAACCTGCGTAGATGGGGATGGGAGCGCCGACGAGGTCGAGCACAGCGCCAACGTTGACGTTGACCCGTTCGAGAGGCACGTTGCCATTGACTGTGGTGATCGCCGCCAAGTCAAAGTTTGTGCTCGCCAGCGCCATCATCAAGCCGATGGCGTCATCCACGCCGGCATCGGTGTCTATGACCCAAGGCATAGAACGCAAAAGCCCCACAGTGGATGTGGGGCTTTCTACTTGGACCTGAGGGGATTCGAACCCCTGACCTCTTCAGTGCGATTGAAGCGCGCTCCCAACTGCGCCACAGGCCCGAATCTCAAAGAAAATGCCGAGAGAAGCTCTCGGCTGCTGAAGCGGGAGACGGGACTTGAACCCGCGACCTATTCCTTGGCAAGGAATCGCTCTGCCAACTGAGCTACTCCCGCGCTGTGCCCAATAGTATAGCACAACTTTTCACGCGGGGCGCGTCCAGGCGTTGTTGACCACGCACTGGTTGTGACACCAGAGGGTGATCTACAGTCGCAGCGCCTGCCCGTGCGGACTGCAATTGGCTATCGCAGGATGCTAGAATCGGGATACGTTAAACAGGTTTAGCACGAGCGGTTTGCTTCTGCAGCGCTCGTGACGCTGTTCTTGGTGAAGGAGGACTTTTGACGCGATGATGACGAACGGCGCGAATGGCGCACATGAGCTGTATGACATCACCATCATCGGCGCAGGCCCCTCTGGGTTGTTCGGTGCGTTCTACGCTGGCTTGCGCGAAATGAAGGTCAAGGTGATTGACGCCTTGGAGGATTTGGGGGGTCAGTTAACTGCGCTCTACCCAGAGAAGTTCATCTACGACGTGCCGGGCTACCCCAAAGTCCTCGCGATGGACTTGGTCAAGCACCTTGTCGAGCAGGCAAACATGTTCAAGCCTGTGTTCGTGCTGGGCGAGCGTGTCGAGAATTTGGAGAAGCAGCCCGATGGCACGTTCAAGCTGACAACGAACAAGGGCGAGCACTACACGCGCGCTGTAGTCATTTGCGGCGGCGTCGGCGCGTTTCAGCCGAAGAAGCTGCCCCAGCCCGAGCTTGTGCCGTACGAGGGTCATGGCTTGTACTACGCGGTCAAGGAGAAGGCGGCCTTCCGCGGCAAGCGGATTTTGATCGTCGGCGGCGGCGACTCTGCCGTAGATTGGGCGCTTAACCTGAAAGATTACGCCAAGCATGTCACGCTGATCCACCGCCGCGACCAGTTCCGCGCTCACGGCGCTTCAGTCACCGAACTGCTGAACTCGCCTGTTGAGGTGAAGCTGTTCTATGAGCTGAAGACGGTGCGCGGCAATGGCAAGGTCGAAGAGGCAATCATCTTTGATAATCGCACCAAAGAGGAAATGGTGCTGCCCGTGGATGCGGTGATCTTGACGCTGGGTTACAGCGTAGACCTCGGTCCGATCAAGAACTGGGGGCTGGAAATGGAGGGCACGCGCTACATCCGCGTCAACAGTCGGATGGAGACAAGCATGCCAGGCGTGTACGCTGCTGGTGACATTTGCGCTGAGCCGGGGGTTGAGCCGATGAACCTCATCGTTGAGGGCTTTGCCCAGGCAGCGCGCGCGGTGAACTTCGCCTACCAATACCTGCACCCCGGGGCGCGCGCCTTCCCCGGTCACAGCTCAGAGAAGAAGCTCTAGGCAGCGCTCTCCGCGCGCGAATGGGGAGCGTCTGGTGCCCTCACCCCTGTTCCCTCTTCCACGGGGAGAGGGACGCAGGGGTGAGGCAGGCTGACGCGCCTTGCTACGTGTTCGCGCAGTTACCCTCCTCTGCGCAGCGCCAACACCCGCTCGGCGATCAGCACAATCGCGCGGTCAATCTCTGCCTCTGTGTTGAAGCGCCCCAGGCTCGCCCGAATGGTGGCGTAGGCGTCCTTGCGGCTCAGCCCCATCGCCAACAGCACGTGCGAGGGCTCGACTGCCCCAGACGCGCAGGCTGCCCCAACCCCCATCATCACCTCGGGCAGGTTTAGCAGCAGCGCGTCCGCCTCGATCCCGGGCACGGTCAAGCTGCTGGTGTTGGGCAGGCGCGGCGCACCTTGCGCGTTGATCCGTGCGCTGGGCAGCGCCGCGAGCAAGCCGCGCTCAAAGCGGTCGCGCAGGGCTTGGATGCGCGCGCGTTCTGCGCCGAGCTCTTCGCGGCAAATTCGGCACGCCTCGCCGAAGCCGACGATGGCAGGCACGTTCAGCGTCCCCGCGCGCACGCCTGCCTCCTGACCGCCGCCCTCCAGCAACGGGCGCAGCGGCAACGCGCGCGCGCCGCCGCGGACATACAGCGCGCCGATCCCCTTGGGTCCGTAGAGCTTGTGCGCGCTCATCGAAAGCAGGTCAATCCCCCAAGCCTCCACATCGCAGGGGATCTTGCCGACCGCTTGGGCAGCGTCAGTGTGGCACAGCGCGCCGACTTGGTGCGCCAACGCAGCGACCTCGCGCACGGGCTGCAGCACGCCGGTCTCGTTGTTTGCTGCTTGGATCGAAACTAAGAACGTGCGCTCGTCCAAGTGCCGTTCAAGCTCCGCCAGCAGGACGCGCCCATCGGCGTCCACAGGCAGCAGGGTCACGGCGAAGCCCTGGGCTTCCAGGCGCTTGAACGGCAGCAACACCGCCTTGTGCTCGACCGCACAGGTGATCACCTTGCGCCGCGACGGAGGCGCATATGCGGCTGCGCCGAGGATCGCCAGGTGGTTGCTCTCCGTCGCGCCGGAGGTGAAGACGATCTCCCCTGCGCTTGCGCCGATCAGCGCAGCAACCTGCTCACGCGCGGCTTCGACCGCGCGCGCCGCCTGACGCCCCAGCGGGTGCAGCCCATTGGCGGGGTTGGCGAACACCTCGCCGAAATACGGCAGCATCGCCCGCACGACGCGCGGATCGCAGGGGGTGGTCGCGTTGTGGTCTAGGTAGATCGCCATTTCCAACTTCGTAAGCGCGGGAGTGTTCACCTCTGCGTCCCTCTCCCTGAGGAAGAGGGGACGGGGGGTGAGGGCAGTCTGAAAAGCCCTGCCATTTAGTTACTTCGCAGGCGCGCCCTCACGCCCTCGCTGCGACGATCTCGTATTCGATGGTCTCGTCGTATTGGCGATACTCCGCGTCCAGCGTGTAAAGCTGATCCCACACGAGCTGGCGCAGCTCAACCGCAGGGCGGACGCAGTAGAACTCCAGCTCCTCTGGCTCGACGATGCCGTGCGGGAATTGCAGCTTCATTAGCCCAGCGGCGATGGCGTGCACCGCGTCCTCGTTGCGCTTGTAGAGCCGCTCGCCTTTCAGGACGACCGCGCGCTTGACCTGTTGATTGGCGCTCAAGTCTTCGCGCAGCGCCAACAGCGCGTCGCCGAAGAAGTCCGCCTTCAGCCCCATCCCCTGCGCGAACGAGGCGCTGCTCAGTTTGCGGATCTTCCACCCCGGCAGGATCCCCTTCAAGCGATCCACGAACGCGGTCTCCTGCAGAAAATCAGGCAGCTCTTGGATCAGCGGCGTGTGCATTGGGCGCTGCTCCCTGTCGAGGGTGATGTTCGCCAGCAAGACCAAGCTGCACGCGCTGGCGGTCTCGTAAAGCCCGCCGCGGGTCAGGCGCGCGTTCGCCAAGAAGCCCTTCAGCCCGCCGATGATCTCCTGCGGCTTCTCGAACTTCAGCGTTTGTACCTCGTCCAGCACGACTACCGCGAAGCGCGCCAGCAGACCCCACTGCCCCGTGCTGTTGTTGACGAATAGCACCGCCGGCGAGACGTTGCCGCCGCTGACCAAGCGCACGTGCGGGCTGATGTTCTCGTAGAGATAGCTCTTGCCTGTGCCCTTGGGCGCCAGCTCCAGCAAGTGCAGGTTCTTCTCGACCAGCGGCAGCAGCCGACAAAGCAGGTAAGTGCGCTCCTGGTCGTTGAACGCCCAGGGGTTGTAGCCCATCGAGGTCAGCAGCAGCGCGCGCCACTCGTCCAGCGAGAAGGCGCTGCGCTTCTCCTTGAACAGGTCGAGGTTGACCGTGGCTTGCATCGGCTTGAACGAGAGGATGGCGATGCCCTCCTGGGTGTTCGCCAGCTCGACCACGCCCCACATCCCCTGTTTGAGCAGCCCGGGGTGCGCGTTCACCAGCCCATCAGGGATGTGCACGCCCGACAAGCCGAGCAGCTTCAGGTGCGCGACGCGCTCTTGGGCGCTCCGCGTGAGCACAATCTCGACCTCGACGGGGGTCAGCACCTTGACGACCTCGCCATTGAGCAGGCGGTTTTTGACCAGCCCAGCGTCCGTCGGCAGCGGCAGGAACTTGTTCGCCCAGGCTTGGATCTTGCCCATCTCCTCTGAGGTGACCAGCCCGCGCCCTGGGGCGAGGTGATCCAACACCCACTCCGCGACGTAGCTGGGCAAGCCGCGCTTTTGGAGCTGGCTGCTGGGCAGGCGGCGCTTGTCGATCGCCAGCGCGCCGAACACCTCAGCGACTTTTTGGTCGAGGGATTCCGTCGTCAGCGCCTCGCTCACAGGTCAAGCTCCTTCAGCAGCGATTCGTCGCGCTGGTACAGCGCCTTCACCTCAAGCACAGGCTTTACCTTGTGGGTGATCGTTTTGCCGTTGGGAAGCCGAAAGGTCAACGTCGCAACCAGCGTGGCGCAGTCGGCTTGGCTGGGCCAAGGAGCGAGGCGCAGCGCGCGCCTCGTCGCTCCCAGCGGCGGCACGCGCAGCGCAGGCTCAGCGCGTGCACCGACCGCGTGCGACAGCGCGACCGACTCGCACACCAGCGCCGTCCGCGACAGGTTGGTCACCGCAAGCCTCAGCTCACCGCTGCCGCCCGACTCACCCGCGCCAGTGACCTCCACCTTGAACTCGGGCGGCTTCGCGTCGCGCTCGAGGACGAACCAGGGCACGATGGCTTCCTCGGGGAACAAGCCGCCGTGCGGATACGGCTCGCTCCCGGCGCGCTTGTCGTTCTGGAAGGCGGACTCATCCCAGACTAAGGCGACATCCTCGGGCACGCCGAAGCGCTCGCCGTGGGCGAAGCACAGCCCGCTCGCGTCTTCGACGCAAAACCCTTCCGCAGGGAAGCGCCTGCCCGAGCTGCCCCAAGCCGCGCGCCCGTGCGCGCGCATGCCGCTTGGCACCGGCTTGTCGCAGGGCGCGCGTTCGTTCAGCAGCCGACCGTGATCAGTAGTGAGGACGATCTGTAGGGTGTGCTCGTCGGGCACGCGCTCGACAACGGCGCGCAGCCGTTCGATCAGGCTCTCGAGCTCACCGCGCACTTTAGCCGCGCGCTTGTGCTCTGCCTCGAAGTGGTAGGCGTTGTCAGGCTGGCTGAGGCTCCAGAAGCGCATCGTGCCCGGCGAGCAGCTTGCCAGACGGGCGGCGGGGTCATCTCGGTCAAGGAGCACCTCAGCAAGCGGCGGGTTGGGCTGCGCCAGGTGCGGCGGATCGCCGCGCAGCAGCGCAGCCTTGGCGAACTCAGTCACGGTGGGGAATGGCGCAAAGCAGTATCTCCTTTCCAGCAGGTGCAGCCGCTCCACGCGCGCCGAGAGGTCGCGGGCGAAGTCTTCCGCGTCCCAGGCTGGTAAGCCGTCGAGCACGACGCACAGGACGAGGGCATCGCTCGCTTTGCTCAGCAGGCGCGAGCGCTGGAAGGCGATCCAGCCCTGCTCGCGGTGCAGCAGCCACTTGGGGTATCGCGCCAGGTACCAGCGCGCGAAGCGCTGGGCACTCTCAACCGCAGTCGCTCGGGCGCGCTCGTCGCCGTGCCGTACCTGCCAGCGGCGGAAGAGCAGATACTGCGCCTGAAACCAATCCAGCACGGTCTGCTCATCAGGGTCAGTCGGGAAGGTGGGCGGGGGCGGCGGCTGCTTTGCGATGAGCGCGTCAAGCCTTGGTGTGGGCAGGTGCGGTGCGAGCGCGCGTATCTTGGCTTGGTCGAGCACACCTGGGTTTGCCTCGAAGTAAATGACGGCTGTCTCCGCCAGCGCACCCTTGAGGCTGAGCGGCAACGGCAGCGCAAGCAACGGCTTAAGCGCTTCGCCGCGGCTCTCAACCAGGCGCTGGCGCCATTTGTGCTTTGTCTTGTCCAGCGAGGAACTAGGGACGGGCAAGGGGAATTCACCGAGCTCGGCGGGGTAATCTCCCTCTGCACAAAGCTAAGCGGAGCTACCGCGAGTTATTTGAGCCAAGGCAAACACTGGTGCGTGGGATTAGAAGGCTTTAAGGTTACGCCAATCCGTGTATCAGTTGTATAATGCTTACCGATAAAGGAGCGTAAGAATGGACTTGATACTGACACTAGCTAGCATCAGTAATAGAGATCGCGCCTACCTACTCCTCTTCGTACTACTTCTGATCGCAGTATCTTCTGTAATGTATCAAATAAAATCGCACACCTACCCATTTTTTGTAATAAGTTTTATAGTAGTACTATGCATAAAAGCATACTTGGTTTACCGAATTCTCAGATTCGGAGTGTTCTCTGTGTGGATGCCATTCTTCATATCAACTACAATACTAATTGCAACTTCAATTTTCATAGGCTGGCTCGCACAAATCATGGAGTTAACTATTGCTACATTTTTCGACGATTCCATGATTATAATGCTTATATCGTACTCTGCAGCAGTTGGAATCTTGGAGGACATGAGAACCGAGGAGAACAGAGGCGAGAGAGAAAGATTATTTATCATAGTTTTTATACTTGTAGCTTGTGTATTATCTTCGTCTGTTATGGGCTTGATCATGCCATTGCCCTCAAAAGTGCCCATTCCTGCAACACCTGCAGTCTGGAGGAGTATTAGCCGTACCCTGGAGAATGAGCCATACTACTACATTCCCTTGATACTTGGATTTGTATTTTATCAAACCATTGCCAGGCAGGCGTTTGAATACGTACAGGGTCGACAAGCCCAGGGCACATCTAGCAGTTGAACACTTGTTGCACCCATCAGCTTTGCTGTCTGCTGCATAGCAATGTGCGCTGATGACCATTGGGTGCAGCTCGTGTTACTTTCCAGCACAATCCCGTGATCCTTTTCAACTGCTGATACCACTCAATCGCGTGGGTCTGCGACTCACCATGTGCGACTACACACCTGCTGTTTCAATAGTCCAGCTCCGAATGCACAGGACGCTCATCCACAAGCACTGTGCTCGACATTCAACGCCAGTTGCAGGATAGAGCCTGCCTTTTGACCTGCAAAGGTGTGGAATTCGTCTGACTCAGCGATACTCCCACTGTCCTCGCCGGCTAACAGGTGCAGCCTATGCGCTTTGACAGCCTCGCCCACTGAATTGACCCAATCTGCCATAGTCTGACGGCTGGTGTTGAGCATACGCGCATTGCTGCGTTTGCTGTGTCCGTCAAAAGCGAGCGCGGTAGCTCACTGGCGCAGCCTAGCGGGATAGCCGTGTGGTCTTGGATTTGGAGGTGTGGAAGCGATGGGGAGACTGCTGTTAGCACAGCGAGCTGCTGCAGTAGTGCTTGCCGTGCTTGACGACATACGGGATGTTGCAGTATGGACGATCTACTCACTGAATCAAATTCAAATCATGGTCTTTCCCTGTTCTGCCGCTCTCTAGGTATCTCTGGCAGTCAGAACAAGTCGGTTGAAGGCCATTAAGTCTGTGCAGAGGAGACAGCACGCTCGTATCTCCAACCTGAGCTGAAACCCATTCCTGTTGCGATTTGCATCTGTGGTGCAATGGCTGAACGAAGGGTGCGATGGAATTCGTCGAAGTCCATCGCACGCAGCTCGTCAACGCTGCTCACCTTTAGAAGCATGATGTAGTCCTCAAGCAGCCTGAAAGCGGGCTTAGTCTGGGAGATTGCTCGTACGGCTTGATACTGCAACTTCGCCAGCGGTTCTATGTAAGTCGGGTTAGGCAGGCTGTCGCTCTTCGACGAGTTGATTGACTTGAGCGTGGGCACAAGATTCCAAAGCAGGTCATGTGCAACGAATCGCCACGGTAGGAAATGGTCTAGGGAGAACCCCTTGGCAGGCACAGGTTGACCAGAGTAAATGCAGTGCACCGTCCTGAGCTCCCTGATCGCAACAGTCCAGAATTCACGCGCTAGGCTCAGGTCGCGTTCCTGTGGCTCAAACAGCTTGTTGGCAACGTTTGGTACGTTTGGATTGTTGCGCTGCAAGTAATTCACCAAGTGCCACAAGCAGAAGCCCTCTAGGATTGCGAGGTGCTCCTGAAGGTACGCATGCCAATCTGGGTGAAGCTCAATCCCTTTAGTTGGTGATTCCACGAAGCGGTAGAGGCAAGGCTGAGGAGAGTTGAACGCCTGGTCTGCAAGCTGTCGAATGCGGCGGTTGACTTCCCAGTCTTTCGCGCCGCGCAAGACCTGTGCAAAGAAAGGTCGCAGGAAGCGGTAAGGCACGTACTCCCCAATGGAGAGGATGGCGCTACTGGTCTCATCTCGCTGGCGGACGTGTGCCAGCGCAACCTCCAGGACTGTGCGCTTGGGAGTGTTTGCCTCTAACCGGGCTCGCTTACCGAGCAGCTCAACTACTTTGCCAAGTTGGTCTTGCTTCCCAAAAGACAAACGAAAGTAGTTGACGGGATACCAAACATTTGCTAACATTGTTGCTATCAGGGAATCAAGCGGCAAGACGCGGTCTCCAGTTGCTCGCACGCTCTCCAGAATAGCGAGAAACCAATAGAACTTGTATGAGTTGGTAACCTCATCAAAGACTGCAGCAAGCGCAGCCACAGACAAGTGGGGAGCTTGTGGTAGCAGCGCGCTCATTCCAAGCCAAGTTAGCCACAACGAAGATTCACACGGATACTCTAGCTCCCTTCACCAGCCCATGACTATAGAGCTAGTCCCAACAGCAGTTAGCCTGTCGCGAAGAGGCATTCGACTGCATCGCTGCAGAAATGTCTCCACTTTCCTTACCGAGATAGCTCTGCAGCCTATCCAAATACTCGTATGTCTCTGGCAACTCCTCGCCGGTGTCACAGAAGACGTATTCCAGCTCGGGGATGCGGTCGCGCAGGTAAATTGCGAGCGCCGTGCTGTCCTTGCCGC
>JANWZM010000244.1 GCA_025054635.1 Thermoflexales bacterium | reverse complement strand
GCCATCGTGCGCGCTCGCGATGGACGTATTGTCCGGTCTATCAGCGCCGTTCACTCTGGCGACGACGTTGTAATTCAGGTGAGCGACGGTCAGTTTGAGGCTCAGGTGTTGCCTGCCAGGCGCGCGTGATCTGTAGCGCGAGGTCAACAGCCTGCTGAGTAGGCATGTCCTGCCCCTCGTTCCATCCGCGTTCGAATTCGTCGTCGCTCAGCGCAGCGCGAACAGCGGAGAGGCGCTTGTGCAACTCACGGTAGCGCAGGGGCTCGAGGTTGTTGTGCAGCGTCAGGCTCTCGCGCAGCTTGGAAGCTTTCGACAGCAAGCGCACGGCTTCTGGCGATTTACCCGCTGCGTGGGCTAAGCTCCCTGCGAGCATGAGGAAGTGTGGCAGATGCTCGCCGCTGCCGAAGCGCTGCTGCAGGATCAGCCCTTCGTACACGGCGCTGCACACCGTGGCGAGATCGTCTTGGTAGAAGGCGATCATGCCCAACGGCATCAGCCAGTCGGCAAGCCCAGTCTGGTCACCCATACTGCGCATGAACTCAACGCAGCGTGTGATTGCTGCGCGGGCTTTAGCGTAATCGCCGCGCTCGAAGTCCAACATGCCCAATTCCCCCAGACAGGTGATCTCGCGGTAGCGGTCGCCAATCTCCTGGGCGAGGGCGAGAGCTTCCTCGTAAAAGCGAGCAGCTTCCTCACGGTCGCCCTTCTGAACGCGGGTGCGGTTTCCCAGCCAAGTAAGCAACCCTGCTGTTTCTGCCTTTAGACCAGAGCGACGTGCGATGCGCAGTCCTTCCTCTAGCGCTTCACGCGCCTGTTCGTAGCGCTCGGTTGCGATACCGCTAAGCATCTTGAACAGGGCGATCAGACGCGCATCGCTGAGTCGCCGAGCGAGATCAGTGCCCGTGCGCAGCAGCGCGCGCATGCTTTCGTAGTCGCCCATGCGCCAGGCGAGGAAGCCAGCGCCGAACATCGCCTCTGCGCGCAAAGAGGGCAGAGCAGTATGTTCCATCAGAAATGAAAGCCACTTGAAGCCCTCTGCCCAGTAGCCACAGCGCGACCAAAAGGCGTGTAGCCCGTTCCAGGGGCGCTCGAGCAAATCCCGTCCATGACCGTCCGCGATCCAGGCGAGCGCGGCGCGAAAGTTGTCCTTCTCCGCCTCAAATCGTTCCAACCACTGCCGCTGCTCAGGTTGCCCGAGATGGGGTTGAATCTGTTCGCTGAGCTCGAAGTAAAAGCGCATGTGGCGATTGCGCAGCTCCTCGACCTCGCCGGACTCAGCCAGCTTGTCCAGCGCATACTGACGGATGGTCTGCAACAGGTAGTAACGAGGGCGGTCACTGTTGTCGCGCGCGATAACCAATGACTTGTTCACCAGCAGCAGCAGCACCTCCATCACACTGCCCGCAGGGAGAGCGCAGCACAACCTGCTGCCGTTCACAGCCTGATCCTCTGGTTCAGCAGGGAAGTCGCTGCACACCTGCTCAGCTGCCTCTAACGTCCACCCGCCGACAAACACACCCAGACGACGCAGCAGCGTGCGCTCTGCCTCACCAAGCAGGTCGTAACTCCAGTCGATCAGCGTGCGCAAGGTCTGATGGTGGGGGACATCAGCGCGGTGACCGCTGCTGAGCAACTGGAAGCGATCCGCCAGTCGCTCCGCAATTTGTCGAATGGTCAAGGCGCGCACGCGCGACGCAGCCAGCTCAATCGCTAGTGGAATGCCGTCGAGCTGCTGGCAAATCTCAGCAATCGCTGCTTCATCTGCCTCGTCAAGGACAAGGTCTGGACGAGCAGCGAGCGCGCGCTCGGTGAACAGGCGCTTGGCTTCTGCTAGAGGCAAACCCTCGACAAAGTAGGTCACCTCGCCGGGCACGCCGAGCACTTCGCGGCTGGTCGCCAAGATGGTAAGCAGCGGGCAAGCGCGCAACAGCGATGCTGCAAGCGCAGCCACAGAAGCGACAACGCGGTCACAGCCATCCAGCACAAGCATCAGGCGCTTGCTGCGCAGAAAGTCTGTCAGCACTGCTTGTGAGTCAGGGCTGGTCGGGCGTAAGCCAAGCGCAGCAGCGACAACGTCCGCTAGCAGGCTTGCGTCCGTCACCGTTGTCAGTTCGACCCACCACACCCCGTGTTCAAACGTGGGCAGCAGCTCCATCGCGACGTGCAGCGCGAGGCGCGTCTTGCCTGCCCCGCCGCTGCCAATCAGCGTGACCAAGCGCGACTCTGTAATCAGCGCGGCGACCTCGCGCAGCTCTTGTTGCCTGCCGACGAAACTTGTCAGTGGGGCAGGCAGATTGTGGGATTGAGCAAGCGGCGTCGAGGTAACACCTCCCTCGCCTTGCACGAGTCGCCCATGAGCGCGCTCCCAGGCTGCGGTCGCCAGGGCGACGAGCTGCTCCGCGTCCGATGTGCCCTCGATGCCTAATGCCTCGATGAACCGTCCGCGCACACTCGCGGGGTCGGGCGTGCGCTTGCCACCTTCTAGGCGAGCGATGTGTGCCTCAGAGTAGCCCACAGCCAAGCCGAGTTCGCGTTGCGTTAGCCCTGCTCGGCGCCGCAGCTGGCGCAGCAGCGCTCCAAACGTCAGCGACCCTGCTGCAGAACCTGAACCCAACATGAGAAGGAGGCGCGGATCAGCCTCTTAAACCGATTTTACTCATCCGCTTCACAGAAAACTTGCCTGTGCTTGGCAAGCCACCTGACAAGAAAAGTCAACTTTTCAGGGGTGCGAATGAATACACTATCGGGCGTAGTTCTGGAGCTGCAAGGCAGCGCTGGAACAAAGGAGGTAGAGCGATGCTCACTTACGACAAGATTTTGGCAGCGCAGGCGCGATACGAGGAGATCCTCGAGGCGTGCAAGCCGCTGCCGACTGGGCCGAACGTGGAGATACTTCCGAGCCCAGCGCAGAAAGCATTCGCTGTGCTGAAGGCGGTGTTCAGCCGCCTGGGCAGTGTGCGCGCAGCAGCGCCAAGCAGGGCACCTATGTGCCGAACGCTGGCGACAGAATAGGTTCGATAACTTCCTCCTCCTGGGTCCCTCCGGGTTGGATTCTCGGGTAGTCGAAGCCCCTGGCGCCTTGGGCAAGCGCTGGGGGCTTCGGCTTTTTCCTGGCTGCACTCAAACCCAGTTCACTTGGTAGCCGATTGGCTGTCCGTCTTTGTAGGGCATCACGGCATGGAACTGGCGGACGTCTTCGGCAAACACGAGCGGCAGAAAGTACCTGTCGCCAGGCCACATCGGAAGATTTGCGCGCGATCGGGTCAGTTCGTCAGGTGAGCAGGCATCGAGCACGCGCTGCAAGCTCACCCACTCCAGCACACCCTCTGCGCTCGCTGAGATGGGTTCGCCGCTGTACTCCGTCACTAAGAAGATGAAGCCGAGCCAGTCCTCACCCTGTTTGCCAAATCCGGGCCAGCTTACTGTGCCGCGCAGGCGCATGGAGACGACCTCGATACCAGCCTCTTCGCGGATCTCGCGGCGCATGCACGCGGCGACGTCCTCATCCCGTTCCATCTTTCCACCCAAGCCGTTGTATTTGCCGAAAGCGTGGTCTTCAGGGCGCGCGTTTCGGTGCACCATTAGGACGTGGGTTCGGTCTGGGGAGAGCACGTAGCCCAACGTGCCGATGATCGGGGTGTATGGCATTCAGTTGCCGATTGTATAGAAGCTTGTGCCGATAGAGCTGCTTCCCCCACGCTGCAGCAGCAGCTGCCGCGGGGTCAAGCGCGGCTCAAACGGTCGAGAGGGCATACAACTGTGGGTGAGAAGATCCAAGTTCTACGTTGCCACGAATGGTCAGGGGGATTCACGCGGGTACTTTTCATAGACTGAGGCTGTATACGTTTTGAGAGCCGCCTATAAGTGCTGTCGAGATCGGGTGGGCTTCGCTACAATCGCTGCACGCATGATTGCACGAGCAAGCTTTGCGGAGCGTCGCCATCCCCACGTGCGCCCGATTGACCCCTGGCGAGACGGTCGTGCTCTAGCTGACCTGCTCGAATCAGCGTTCGCCGATGAGACTCTGGACGAGAGCAGCAGCCGAATGTTGCACCGTCTGCGCTACTACGGGTCGTTCGACCTGATCACGTTTGGGCTTGGCACGGGTTTTGTGTGGGTGGAGGGAGGTGAGTTACTCGGCAGTGCTTCAATCCAGCGCAATCCCACGCGGCGCGACACCTGGATCATCGGCAACGTAGCCACGCGCGCTGACCATCGCAATCGTGGCATCGGCCGCACGTTGGTCGAGACCTGCATCGAGTATGCAGCCGCGCGCAAAGCGCGCTACGTCGCGCTCCAAGCTGACATCACCAATGCTCCCGCCCTGCACTTGTATGAGAAGCTTGGCTTCGAGCACCTGATTCAAGTCACCCACTACCTGCGCGCGCCTGTGCGCGCCCAGCGCGTCGTGTATGAAGACGACGGGCTGGTTCGGTCGGCACGTTGGTCAGACCGAGCAACAGTGCTTGCCCTGGCACAAGCCAACATCTCGCCGTTGGCGACCTTCGCGGAGTCCTTTGACAGCAACGTGTATCGTTTGGGCTTTCGCTGGTGGCTATTCAATTCGCTCAGCGGCAACCCTGAGGCGTGGCACGTCGCTGAGGACGGCAGCGGCGCGGTTCGGACTAGGGTCAACTACGAGGGCAGCTATCACCATTTAGAGCTGCTGCTTGATGCTGATTCAGACGAAGAGACTGCACTCGCCCTGGTCGCGCAGGGGTTGAAACGATTTGAGCTTTTCCTGAGCAAGCCGATCTACGCGGCGCACGCACGCCCGCACGAGCGCGTTCATTCCGCGCTTCAGGCACAAGGCTTCCGCCCGCTGCGCACCCTAACGCACATGCGGCTCACCCTTCAAACCTGATGCCTGAGTTGCCTGAGGTCGAGACCATCGCGCGCACCTTGAGAGGGGAGTTGGGTGCGCCACCGCTCCTAGGGCGGCAGATCAGCTCTGTTCATGTGCTGTGGGCACGCGAAGTGGCACACCCTGAACCCGACGTGTTTACCCAGCGCGCTGCGGGCAGCACGGTTACAGGAATTCGCCGCCACGGCAAGTACCTGCTCATCGAGCTCCAAGCTGCAACGCCGATGGTGATGGCGATCCACTTGAAGATGAGCGGGCGCCTGGACATGGTCTCGGCGCGAGAAGCGTTTACCCCGCACGCTCGGGTGGTCTGGAGTTTGGATGATGGCTCGGCGCTGCGTTTTGAGGATGCGCGCAAGTTCGGGCGTGTTTGGCTGTTGGATCGTCCCTCTGCCCTGCTTGCGCCGCTCGGCCCAGACGCTTTGACCGTGGAGGCAGAGGTGTTCGTGCAGCGACTCCGCTCGCGCCGAACGCGGTTGAAGACGCTGCTCCTCGACCAAACGTTCATTGCTGGGGTCGGCAACATCTACGCCGACGAGGCTGCACATCGCGCTGGGATACACCCCTGCCGAAAGACAGCCTCACTGACCGACAGCGAGGTTGTCCGTTTGCATCAAGCGGTGCAGGCAGTGTTGTGCGAGGGGATCGCCGCCAACGGCGCGAGCTTCGACTGGGTTTACCCAGGCGGGCATTATCAGGAGAACTTCTGGGTGTATGGTCGCGCTGGTCAACCCTGCCGAAAGTGTGGCGCTCCCATCATGCGCACGGTGCTCGCCCAGCGCAGTACTTACTACTGCCCAACATGCCAGCCGCTGGATCGTTAAGAACGGGGGTGAGGACTCTTAAACATCTAACCACCTGCTCATGCATAGTTCATAAACCCGTGTTAAACTTAACTCTAGAAACGGCTTGGTGATGCTATTCGGTTCGTGAGTCGTTTCGTGGAGACCTCCTTACCGTCTCGTAGGTGCAGGGGAGGCTGCCCCCCCTCCCCTGCACGCAGGGACGGTTGCTGGCGCTAAAATTGGGATATGAAGCACATGCAAACCCCAATTAAGCTGACTAAGCTGGAGAAAACCATCCTCGAGGCGATCCGCACTGCTCCCCTGGGATTACCGGACTGGGCTGCATTGGCAAAGGCGGAGAATGTCCCTGTTGAGTACGTCCAGCAGCGCGTCGAATGGATGCGCCGCGCTGGAATCATCAAGT
>JANWZM010000225.1 GCA_025054635.1 Thermoflexales bacterium | reverse complement strand
AGGAAGAGGCGTGAACATCAGCGCCTTGCGGTGCGCGCTGCTGGATTGGTTCAGGCAGCACAAGCGCGATCTGCCCTGGCGAACTGAGCCGCGCGACCCGTATCGTGTCTGGCTCAGCGAGGTGATGCTGCAGCAAACCCAGGTCGCCACGGTCATCCCGTACTTTGAGCGCTGGTTGTCGCGCTTCCCGACGATTGAATCGCTGGCGGCTGCTTCCCCAGATGAAGTGCTGAAACTGTGGGAAGGTCTAGGCTATTACGCTCGCGCGCGCAACTTGCATCGCGCCGCGCAACTCGTTGTCCACGAGCATAACGGTCGCTTGCCCGACTCAGTCGAGGGTCTGCTGGCGCTGCCCGGCGTTGGGCGTTACACCGCTGGCGCGATCGCTTCGCTAGCGTACAACAAGCGCACTCCCGCCTTGGACGGCAACACGCGGCGCGTGATTTGCCGGTTGTTTGCCCACCAAACCGACGAGACGGCTTGGACGCTGGCTGAGTCGTTGCTGCCTGAAGAGAACCCTGGCAATTTCAACGAGGCGTTGATCGAACTCGGCGCGCTCGTGTGCACGCCGCGCGCGCCGCGCTGCGACGAGTGTCCGCTCAAACCCTTCTGTGCAGCTTGCGCTACAGGCGCACCCGAGGCTTACCCGCAGCCGCGCCGTCGCACTGCTCAGCCACAGCATTGCGTCCTGACCGCAGTCATCGTAACCGGCAGCGCGGTGCTGCTCGCGCAGCGACCAACAGATGGGCTGCTTGGTGGGCTATGGGAGTTCGTCAGCAGTGAGCTACGCCACCCTCCGAATGAGTCGCTGGCTGAGATGGTTCAACGACGTCTCGGCATGGACATCTCTGGAGCGGAGGTACATCCGCTCAGCGAGGTGCGCCATGCTTTCACCCACTTTCGAGTTGTGCGTCAGCCGTGGCTGGTTTATCTGGCTGAAGCGGTTCCTGCGACGCGCAGCGAAGGGTATACCACCTGCGCCTGGATAACCTTCGAGTCAGTGGATAGTCTGGCGCTCACGCGCAGTGACCAGCGGATTTGGGCACAGGTGAGGCAGCGAGTGTTGTGGAGCGGGTTGTGAATGGCGAGCAGTGATGCGCTACGGCTGCGCGAATGCCCAGGTTGGCGCGTTCGTCCAACGCCCAGAGCTGTCGAAGCTGACTTCGCCGAGCAAGCTACGCACACGTACCTGGCGCAGGGCTGACGCTACACCGTTGCGCGTCGGGACACCCGCACGCTCAGCATCCGCGCGCACAGCCGCCAACAACACTTGCGCTGCGGTATAGCCCACGACTGATCGCGGTGTAGGAGGTGGACCGAGCGATAGTTCGGTGAACGCTGCGAGGGCTGCGCGCGCCTCGGGCAGGTCTTCGGGCACTGGCGCGTCGCCGATGCATCTGCCAAGTGGCTCACCGAGGGGCAACGCAGGTGCAACTGCGCTGCAGGCGCGCGGCGAGCTATGGGCAGGCGGAGAGCTACTCATCGGCCCAAGCCGAAAGACTGCAGGGTGCTCTGGTAGGGCATTCGCGGGCACATGCGGCGCAACTAGGGGCAGACCTGCTTCGGCGTAAATTGGCAGCGCTGCTAGGGTGCTGCTCAGCACGAAGTGTCCAATCACACCGACGACTTCAGGGTCGAGCACCACTTGTCGGGCGACGCGCGCTGCCATCTCTGGCTCGCCGCGGTCGTCGTAGGCGATGAAGGTGACGAACACACGCCCTGTGCCGCTTTGCCGAATTTGCTCGCGGATCGCCAAGCGGAAGGCAGGGAACACATCGTAGCCCACTCGCCGAAGCCGACCTTCAAAGGGCGCGACTAGTGCAATCTTGATTGTTGGGCGCGGCGCGCAAGCGACCAGCAGCGCGACAAG
>JANWZM010000204.1 GCA_025054635.1 Thermoflexales bacterium | reverse complement strand
CGCTCAAACCCGTCGCGGCAGACAACTTCGCCTCGCTCAGCGAGGTATCGCCACGCACCACAGCGAAGACCAGTCGGTTGTTCGAGCCGTCGCGACCCTCGAGGAAGAGCGCTTTTGCTGTTTGTGCAGGGGCGATGCCGAGGAACTGCGCCAGCGACTCAATGGTTGGGCAGTTTGGCGTTGCTACGCGCTCGATGGGTTGAGCTGGCGCTTCGACGACTCGGCGTTGCGCCGTCGCCCATCGGGCGTCGCAGGTGTAGCCGCACACCGAGCAGCGCGCGAAGAGGGTCTCGCCGCAGCTTGACAGCCACACCCAGCCTGGTTCTGCCGTTGCGCGCTGAGCCTGCGCCCCGCAAGTGCGCAGTGCGCGCTCCAGCGCGCCCTCAACAGCCTCGACGGCTGAGGCGTCTTGGGCGATCAGCCACAGCCGCAACGTGGCTGACCCATTTATGGGCAAAGATGCGTAGAGCAGCGCAGGCAACTGCCGATACGAACGAACCGTGGCGCGCACGACTTCGCCTAAGCTCGCAAGGTGTGTCAGAAGCAACGGTTGTGGCACAAGCGCTTCTAATGCATCGAGGAAGACCTGGCTGATGCGGGAGATAGTGAGCGCGCCGAGCGGGAGCAGCACAAGGCGCTTGCCCTGGAGCACGCGGACGAAGCCTGCCCGCGCCAACCGCTGCACTCCAGGCGCGCAAATCCCTCCCGGCGGCGTGCGCAGTGTCTCGAAGAGCAACTGGGATAGACGCACGGTGTCTATCCTAATCGCTCTTGTGGGAGAAGAGATGCGAGGCGCGACATTCGCTGACGCCCTTGAGGCGTGCACACAGCGCGCTGTTGCGCTACATCCTCCCAGGGAACTAGCCGAGTGGCTATTGCGCCAAGTTTAACGGCAGGTTATAAAGGGGGTGCAATTGCACGAGATGCCTCACCGAGGCAGGCACAAAGCAGTGGTTGAATTGGGGAGCTAAAACACGAGACACTCCCAGCGACAAAAAGAAGATGCCTGGCGCGTCGGGAGGCTGACAGAAAGCAGCCTTACAGCGCATACCTGTAAGGCTGCTTGATTTTTAACCAAGCGGCGCGCTCGAATTACACGTTGGCTGCTGTTTTCTTGCGGTAAAGGCACAACACGCTCTTTGGCTACTTGGCAAACCTGGACAGCAACTTTATTTACAACTCAATACGAAAGGAGGTCTACGCATGAGGCACAACCACCGAGCTGCATTCTGGGCTGCTCTGTATGCATCGGGTGCGCTAGTGCTCACCACGCAGGGCACACCGATTTACGCACACGAGAAAGAACTGCTCGGACTGCCTGTAATCCTTGAGCATCAACTTGTAGCGCCAGAGCCCTTCCTACTCCAGCCTTCCTTCAGTGGGTGCACAGTGCAGGTGTTCTTGCCTGTCAACCCTGACTTTGAACAACAAGTCGTTGAGCTGGTTAATGACCATCGGCACTCGGTCAATCGTCCGCCGCTTAAGCGCGTGACCCTGCTCGACGAAGCTGCGCGGTACCATGCCCGCGACATGAGAGAGGACGACTACTTTAGCCATGACACGCGTGATCGAGTTAACGGTGTGCCGGAATTTGTGTGCAGTTGGCACACTCGCATTGGCAGCCATTACCCAGGCTGGAGCTCGATAGGCGAGAACATTGCTGCGGGGCATTCCTCGCCGCATTCGGTAATGAACGCCTGGCTAAGCTCTACATACCACCGCAACAACATTGAGAGCACAAACTTTCGAGAGATCGGCGTGGGCTTTGATGGGCTAGGCGGTGCTTACAGCCGTTACTGGGTGCAAAACTTTGGGCGGCGCTTCAACGTGTATCCCCTCGTGATTAACCGCGAGTATTCGCGCACGGCTAGCCCCAACGTGACCGTTTACATCTACGGAACTTGGTCTCAGATGCGGTTGCGCAATGATGGCGGCGTGTGGAGCGCGTGGCAGCCGTTCACCAATACACTAAACTGGACGTTGAACTGGGTGCAGGGCGTGCGCGAGGTCTGCGCCGAGTTCACGAACGGCTCACAGACGTTCAACGCCTGCGACACGATCCTGCTCACAACCTCCGCGCCGGACCTCACTGCTACGCCAGCTACGTTGAGCTTTTTGTACGACCTCTCCATGAATCAGCCATACCCACGACCGCCAGTTGATATCCAGCTCAGCAACACAGGTAACACAGACGTATTGACCTGGAGTGTGAGCACAAGCCATCCGTGGATATCAGTCAGCCCTGCTTCAGGAACAACCCCGAGCACAGCTCAGATAGAGCTTGTCCCGAGCGCACTGCCCACCACGCCAGGCATTTATCAGGGCATCGCCACGTTCAGTGCAAGTGGCACAAGCGCCCCCGTGACGGTGACCCTGCAGGTGGTCAACCTGACTTACCGAGCGCATTTGCCAATTGCAATCGCGCAGCCGTGAGCGCGGCTTACGCCCCTCTTCGGCGCGCGCGCTGACCAAGCCCCAGCATCGCCCGCAGGCGAGGGTTGGTCGAGAGGTCTTTCATCATCCGTTGTGCCTCGCGGAAGCGGTCGAGTAACTGGTTTAGCTCTTGCACTGTCGTGCCGCTGCCTCTGGCAATTCGGCGTTTGCGCGAGGCGTTCAAGATCGCGGGGTTGCGCCGCTCCTCAGGCGTCATCGAGCAGATCATCGCCTCAACGCGCTTGAACTGCTTCTCGGTTAGGTCGGGCGCAAGCTGCGCAGTTGCCTGACGCATCCCGGGGATCAGGCTGATCAGCTCATGCAGCGGCCCCATCTTGCGGATTTGGCGCATCTGGGCGAGGAAGTCTTCCAGGTCGAACTGCGCCGTCATCATCTTCTCGGCGGCTTTGGCGGCTTGCTCAGCGTCGAACTGCTGTTGGGCGCGCTCGATCAGCGTTAGAACATCGCCCATGCCCAAGATGCGCGAGGCGAGCCGGTCAGGGTGGAACAGCTCAAGCGCATCGGTCTTCTCACCGCTGCCGAGGAATTTGATCGGCACGCCAGTGACCGCGCGCATCGAGATGGCTGCCCCACCACGCGCGTCGCCGTCAACTTTGGTCAGGATTAGCCCTGTTAGCCCGAGCCGCTTGTGGAAGGCGTCGGCGATGTTGACTGCCTCCTGACCCGTCATGGCGTCGGCAACCAGCAGCACCTCGGCGGGTTTCACGCGGGCTTTGATCTGCTCGACCTCCTGCATCATTGCTTCATCAATCTGCAGTCGCCCTGCCGTGTCCACAATCACAACGTCGGCAGCAAGCTGAATTGCCCTCTGCACGGCATGTTGAGCGATGTCTGCTGGCGGCACGTGTGTGCCCTCGGAGAAGACGGGGATGTTGAGCTGCTTGCCCAGCGTCTCGAGCTGCGTGATTGCGGCTGGGCGGTACACATCAGCCGCAACAAGCAGCGGCTTGCGACCATTGCTGCGCAGGTAGCGCGCCAGCTTTGCC
>JANWZM010000155.1 GCA_025054635.1 Thermoflexales bacterium | reverse complement strand
CAAGCTGCGCCAAATTCGCCGGGAGCTCTCGGCAATTCAGCTCGACATATCTCTGGAGCACACCTTGCACGAGCTGACCTATCGCTTCAGCGTGCGAAGCGGAGTCAAAATCGATCTCAAGCTCCCAGAACACCTCGACGCCCATCTCGATCCCCAGGTGCGTTATGCAGCCTATCGCATCATCCAACAAGCCTTGGATAACGTCGAAGCCCATGCCCAAGCCGAACATGCTTGGGTTCACCTCCGTCCATTGGAGAGCTTCCTAGAAGTTGAGATCGGCGACGACGGTCGCGGCTTCGATGAGGCAACGCAACAGCAAGCGAGCGCTGCAGGTCACATCGGGCTTCTCTCAATGTCGGTGCACGCACAGGCAGTTGGCGGCACACTGAGCATTTCCAGCGCGCCTGGTGCAGGGACGCAAATTGTGGCGCATCTGCCGTGCCGAGCCAACACAACCGGCCTCTAGGCGCAGCAAAGCAGCCATAGCGCATATACGCTTGCCAGCACCCCTGCCGGGCTTATCAAGCAGGCATCTGAGCTACCATAGCCTTGTCGCAGTGCTTGGCGCAAGTTACCAAGGCACTGTGCTCACGCAACCTTAGCATAGCTTATACAGGAGGGTCTTCAGATGTCCGCACAACCACAGGCTAACGGCAGCAAAGCTGGTCAATGGGCGATCATCGGCGTGCTGGTCGGCTTTCTGCTGCCTATCTTCACTTGCGTCTGCTTGACTGCAGCCGTGTTCTCTGGGGTAGGCTCGATAACGAGCAACATCCAGACGGTTGCCATGGGCGACAGCTCAGGGGTTACTACGCGACAGGTTTCCGGGCCAGCAACCGGACCAGCGGTAGCCGTCATTCGCGCCACAGGCGTGATCGTCAGCGGGCGCGGCGATGACTTCGGCTTCGGCGATATCGGCGTGGCTGCCTCTGAAGTCATCGCGCGCTTGATCAACGAGGCAGCACGAAATGGTGAAGTCAATGCGATCGTGCTCTTCGTGGACTCCCCTGGTGGCAGCGTTGTTGGCAGTGATGAAATCTACCATGCGCTCAAGAAAGTCGATAAACCCGTGGTCGCTTACATGGGCTCGACGGCTGCCTCGGGGGGATACTACATCAGCCTAGCCGCGCAGCACATCGTCGCCCATCCCGACACCCTCACGGGCAGCATCGGTGTGATCAGCGAGTTCACGAACATTCAGGGGCTTTACGAAAAGCTCGGCTTGCGCAGTGAGGTCATCAAGTCTGGCGAGTTCAAGGACTTCGGCAACCCGACCTCGCCTTTCACCGAAGAGGACCGTAAGCTCTGGCAGACGGTGATCGATGAGGTTTACGAAAACTTCGTCAGGCTCGTAGCACAGAATCGCAAGATGAGCGTAGAGCAGGCAAAAGCGTTAGCAGACGGACGGATCTACACGGGGCGTCAGGCGCTGGCGTTAAACCTGGTTGATCAACTTGGCTACTTCGAGGACGCGGTCAATGAGGCGGCAAAGCGTGGTGGGATCGCTGGCGAGCCGCGCGTGATCGAGTATCGCCGCTCGTCACCTTTCCTTGAGCTCGCAGGTATTCGGATCACGCGCACAGTGCTGCAAGCCTTAGGCGTGCCTGTGGAGTTGTTATACCGACCGACGGGGCTGCAGTACCGTTAGTGCCGCTGCAGATATGCGCGCCACGAAGATCGCCGTCGGTGCTGCACTCCTCGCTTGGAGCGGGTTGATGTTTGCCGCGGGGTATGTTGCTCGATGGGCTACCTCACCGATTGAAGTTCGCGTTGAGCGAATCTACGGCGGGAGCAATCCTCATGCCTTGCTCGATGAGGCGTGGGCGTATGTCGAGCAGCACTTCGTGGGCGTCGTGCCGAGCGACACTGTGCGCGAGTATGGCGCTATTCGTGGCGCGCTGGCAACGCTAAACGACCCTTACACTACGTTCAGCGAGCCCCTGTCACGCTCAATCGAGCGCGACCACATGCGCGGCGAGTTCGGCGGTATCGGCGTGCAGTTTTCCCTCAACGACAAGGGGCAAATCATACTTAAGCCGCGACCTGATGGGCCGGCTGCACAAGCTGGGGTTCAGGAGGGTGACATCTTGATCGCAATCAATGGTCAGCAACTGCCCTCGCCAGCTCGGCTCGAAGATGCGGCTGCGTTGCGGGGCGAGGAAGGCAAGCCCGTTACCATCGAGGTGTTGCGCCGTGGTCAGCGGCTGCGCTTCACCATCATCCGCGCGCGAATTGAGCTCGCCTCTGTTGAGCACCGTCTAGTCACGGCAACAGTCGGCAACGCTACTGCCCCCGTCGGCTACATCGCTTTGCGCGCGTTCACCGAGCGCACCGATGAAGAGCTTCAGCGCGCGATTGAGGCGCTCGAGGCTCGCGCAGTCCAAGGATACGTGCTCGACTTGCGCGATAACAGCGGCGGTTTGCTCTCGTCCGCTGTCGACGTCGCCAGTCGTTTGGTCACTGAAACAGTTGTCGCTATCGAGCAACGGCGCGGTCAAGCCGAGATCTTGCACCGCACCCGTTCAGGCATCACCAGCCCGACGCAGCGCAAGCCGCTGGTTGTGCTGGTGAACCAGCACACCGCAAGCGCTGCTGAAATCGTTGCTGCGGCAGTGCAAGCGCAGCGACGAGGCTTGTTGGTGGGTCAACGCACCTTCGGCAAAGGTTCGGTTCAGCTCGTCTTTGAGCTCCGCGATGGCTCGGCTGTCCGGGTGACGGCGGCACGCTGGCTGACTTCAGCCCGACAAGCGTTGGATGGAAACGGCTTGACGCCAGATGTTCTTGTCGAGGGCGATGCCGAAGCACAGCTTCGCGCTGCCCTCAACGCGCTTGCCCCGTCTCTAGCAGCGCGATAGCACCAGACTTGTATCTGCATCGGATGGGATTGCCCTAGGAATGGAAGACGCTCAGACCCGTATGTCAAACGCGATCCGCAACACGGCGCTCAGCCTGCTTGGCATGTTTATCGGCGCCATCATCTTTGTGATGGGGCTGACGGTAGGCATGGTGCTCAGCCGACCCGGCGCGACCTTGTTCGGCAGTGCCTCGCCGTTTGCCTTCTCAACGCTGACCAGCGACACCCGCCACGGCAGCACAACTCAGCCCGAGAGCCCGCTGGACTATGCCCTCATCGAGGACGTGCTCAGCCGCTTGCGCGAGCAGTGGTATGGCGAGCTGCCCTCACGCGAGAAGCTCACTGACGGCGCGATCAAGGGCATGGTCAGCGCACTTGGAGACCCCTACACCCAATATGTGGAGCCGCGCTTTGCCAAAATCCTGAATGAGGACATCAGTGGCACTTTTGAAGGCATCGGTGCGACGCTGAAACAGACCCCAGGGGGCAGCATTCAGATCGTGCGTACGCTGCCTGGCACACCTGCCGAGAAAGCAGGCATCCTGCCTGGAGACATCATCGAGGCAGTGGACGGTCAAAGCGTAATGGGGCTGAACACAACTGAAGTTGCTGCGATGGTGCGCGGACCGCGCGGCACGCAGGTGCGGCTCACCTTGCGCCGTGCCGATCAGCCAAAGCCGTTCGACGTGGTGCTCACCCGAGCCCGCATCACCATCCCGCTCGTCGAAAGCCGAATGATTGACGGCGAGATCGCCTATCTCCGCCTGTTTGACTTCAGTCAGCCGGCAAGCCGCCAACTCGAGCGCGACTTGCGCGAGCTGCTCAGCAAGAAGCCCAAAGGGCTGATCCTTGATTTGCGTGATAACCCTGGCGGCTTGCTCAGCCAGGCGCGCGAGGTCGGTGACCTCTTCCTCGATGCGGGCGTCTTTATCATCGAACGCGATTACAAGGGCAACGAAAAGGTCAGCCGCACCACAAATCGCGGCATCGGTCAGGACATCCCGTTAGTAGTGCTGGTCAATGGCGGGTCTGCGAGCGCATCCGAAATTGTCGCTGGGGCAATTCAAGATCGTCAACGTGGCACGCTGATCGGCGAGCGCACCTTTGGCAAAGGCTCTGTGCAATCCCCCCAGACGCTCTCCAACGGCGCTCAACTGCGCATCACGATTGAGCGATGGTTCACTCCGAACAATCGCAGCATTCAGGACGAGGGGGTCGTCCCTGATTTCATCGTAGTGAACACCCCTGACGACCAGCAAAAGAAACGCGATCCACAGCTCGATGCTGCAGTCGAGTATCTGAAAACGGGCAAAGCGCCAGAAGCTCCTTCGACACCAAGCCGATGAGCGCTTCGCCGCTCACGAAGACAGTACGTCCGTCGCTGGCGCACGAGGGGATAGCCGCGCTGTTGGCGGTTGCAGGCGGCGCAGCCGCTGGATCGCGCTTTGCTGCGTCGCCCGGATGGGAACTGGGCTTTGCGCTGGGCACAGTTGTTGCGCTGAGTTGGCAAGTCCTGTGGCATGCCCTTGCTGCGCCCGATTGGCGCGCGATCCTAGCTATCTGGCAAGGATGGGCGCAGGGGCGTCCCCTCCCCTACCTGCCCTACACTCAGCCTGGTTCGCTCGCCGAGCGAGCGGCTGTTGAGTTGGGTCTGTTTGCAGCGTGGGCACGGCGCGCGTTACTACCTGCACACGGTGAGACGCTGATCACAGCAGCGATTAGCGCCGGCACAGCCCTGGCCGTCTCGGCTGCGCTTAACGAATGGGCAGTCGTGCTGACGTTCACAGCCCTGCTCTTTGCCCAGCTCGCTCTTCTCCTAGGCAGCCAGTTTGAGCACTTGCAGATGGCGCTCCGGGGGCTTCAAACGGTCACCCTGCCGCTAGTCCTTGGACACAGCCTGATGGCTGAGCTTGGGCTGGCGTTTCTTGCTGTTGCGCTCGCACTTGGGATTGCCTACGGTGGATTGCTTGGCTCGCAAGCGTTACTGCACAACGCTGGCTGCGTCGTGGTGGTGTTGCTACTCGTGCTCACGCGCCAACCAGTTGGAGCATTTACAGTGCTGACGCTTTGGGCGGCGCAGGCACTCCTCAAGTTGGAACGCGGGCACCGCGTTTGGCTTTTGGCGGTCATCCTCGCGTCTGCCCTCACTTTCGCTGCATGATCCTCTCGCGAAAGTCTCAAGGTTGAGTCGGAACTGCGAGTTTTTTTGGAGAGGGCAGAGAGCTTGATTTACTTAGTGCAAGCCCACAGTGTAGTCTAATGTCTAGCAAAACTTAGGTGTGAAGCGAGAAATGCCTGAGGCAATCTGGCTATTCGTACTTTTGGGTTTAGCAGCCGCGGTAACAACGATGGCGATGCTCGTTTT
>JANWZM010000153.1 GCA_025054635.1 Thermoflexales bacterium | reverse complement strand
GGCAGCAGGGCGACGCTGTCCTGCCCCTCGCGCAGCATGTGAACGGCAGTCACCGCGCAGGCGATCACCCCCACGCTGGCAGCCAGCCCATCCACGCCGTCGAGCAGGTTGACCGTGTTGATCATGCCCAGAAACCAAAACAAGCTGATGCCGACAACCGCAATGGTTCCAAGCACTGAACCGAGCAGGTCGGGCAGGACAACCTCTGCGCGAGTGAACGGGTTGGTGAAACGCTCGATGAACACTTGACCGCTGATAGCCACGCTCGCGCCGAGGACTTGCAAGCCAAGCTGCGGCGCAGGCGACAGCCCGCGCGCGTCATCCAGCACGGCTAACACAAACAACACGACGCCGCCGAGCAGAAAAGCAGCAAACCGAGTCGGCTCGTTGGGATCAAGCGAGGGCACCCCAAGCGCGCGCCCAACTAACGCGGAGAGGGTAAACGCCCCAAACAGCGGCAACGCGCCAAAGCGCGAGGTCAACCGCGCATGTTTGCGCCGACCGCCTGGCGCATCTGCAAGGCCGAACCTTAAGCCCAGCCGAATTGCGACTGCGGTGAGGCAGACCGACAGCCCAAACCCAGTCGCAAGGACGATGAGATGCGGCACTGTATGCAGAGGCGACTTGCTCTCCAGGGGGCTTCAGTTCAACCGAACCCGCCGCGCCCGCCGCCACTGCCCCCGCCGCCGAAACTGCCGCCTCCGCTCCAACCACCGAAGCTGCTGCGACTGCTCCTTGAAGCGGCAGGCTGACTGGTCATATTGCGCGCGAGTGTGTCGAACATCGAGCCCAGGTTGCGCTCCAGCGAGCTTAGGCTGCTGCCTAGGCTGCGCTCAAAGTCTGCAAAGCCCCCACTGCTGTGCGCGGCTTCGCTGATGTCAACCTGGCGCGGCAGCGATCCAGGGCTGCCAGCGCTTGCAAGCACTGGTTCGCGCATCCCACGGGTGGGCAGCGGTGAGCCATGCGCCCAGGTGGGGTAGGGGGCATACCAGGTAGGCGGTGGCACAGGCAGGGGCTTGAACTTGTTCACCCAGCTTTGGCGCAGCCCAAGCGCGATTGCCCACGGCAAGTAGCGCTCGAATAGCTCGGTGTGCTTGTCCAGCTCAGTGTACTTCTCGATGTTCTGCAGGTAGCGCTTGAAGGCAGCTACGCGCATGCGCATTTCAGCGCCAGCGCGAGTGCGCACGGGCATATGCGGCGCGATCAGCCAGAACCCAACCGCTGTGACGCCCAGCGCGAGCGGCAAGCAAATCGCGAAGCTCGTCAGCTCAGCCAGCAGAACGATTGAAGCAATTCCCACGAAGAGCGTCACTAGCCCGAGCGCTCCAGCAAGCGCTCGGTAGCGCGCGCGCACTCGCTCGGGTGAGGTGGTGTAGTAGCCGCGGCGCACAAGCTCGTCATATATCGCGTTCTGAATCTCAGGCAGACGCATGTAGAACGTGTTGCGCAAACTTGCGATAGAGGTCTCGCTCCTGTATAGCAATCCAAGCGCGTTGAGCAGAACACGCTCATACGGGAGCAGCTCCGCTGCTGCGCTCTGGTTGCTGGAAGCGATCTGCCAGTCCATCTGGTGCTTGCCCTCAAACTCGCGCAAGGTGATCACGCCGCGCCGCGCCAAGTCAACCAGCGTGGCGACGATGTCTTGGATGTCAGCAAACTCGTCTTGCAGCGCACCGCCCAGTCCCGGTGGGATGCTCGGTGGCTCGGTGAGGTACTCGGCGACCAGTCCGACGTTTGGATCGCGCCCGCGCGTGACATAGAGCACGGCTGCCAAGGCTGGACCGCCGAAGAAGATCGCTAGCGAAGCGAGCAGCGTGAGCGCGTCGAAGAACGGCTTCTGCGCTTCGACGAAGCGCTGGCGCTCGTCGAATGCGCGCTGCCAGGGCGCTGGCTCGCCGCTGACAACCCCGTGCGGGAATTGCACGCGGACCTCCATCTCATCCCCATTTGGGATTGCCTCCAGTGCCTCAGCGGTGATGAGCGACTCACCCAACCCACGCAGCTCCGCACGCACACCATAAACCTCAGCGCGTTCTGCTTGTGCACCAGCGGGCAGCCTCACCGTCACGCGGGCTTGTTGCACAGCGAAGCCGCTGCGGTCAGCGTAGACTGCCTTCCACCAAAGCTGGTCACCGTCGGGGTAGTAGCGCAGCGCGCCGCGCACGCGATAACGCAGCGTAAACGTCCGCGTCTCGCGCTCGGCAGGGCTTGCGAAGTAATACTTCACTAACAGCGCGTTGCTGTCTCGCTCTGTCTCAATCTCAAGCGGGATGTCACCCTCGCTGACGCGCAGGTCTTCGACGCCTGCCATCCGCGACAAGTCAAACTCGCGGAAGCCGAAGGTGAAGCGCCCCTCGGTGAAGCGAATGACGTTGGTCTCGACGATCCTTAAGTCACCGTTCGGCTCGACGGTGATGTCGGTGTCCAGCCGCTCCCAGATGAGTGATTTGGTTTGCGCGCTAGCTGTGTCAGGCAGCGCAAAGAGGGCTACCGGGATAAGCACGCTCAGGATGAGCACTGTCTGTCGTTTCACTTAAGCCTCCAAGCAGCCTAAAGATAGCAGATCGCACGGCAGACGCGCCCAGAGCAAGCTGCAAGGATGGGTCAGCCGCTGCCATAACCTGGTGAGTGGGTGCAGGTTGGCAGAGATTGCTCGTGGCAATTCTGGACAAAGCCACAAACCCGCCAGTGCAGCTAGTTTGGGAAGTGAGAAGCTCTGAGTAGCTGCAACAAGGTTGTGGCAACTGACTACTTGTGCCGCCTGAGCGAACACATCGCAGTGCCCAGTAGCAAGAATCAGCTCCCCATACAAGCGGTGCTTGCAGCAGATCAGGTGCAGGCGATTGGGAGGTTGACTCGCCGGATGGGTTGAATGATTTCTTGGACTCGGCGATTACCCACTATCTTTGCCTCAAGCCACGGGCGCGAAGCCTCGGAGGCTCGAGCTGTGCATGAATAATCCCCTGTGTGCAGGGGGCTATAGAATACGCTGGCGGCATGGCTGTTTCAATTGTAGGGCTGGCGCTAGGCGTGCTGTTGCTCATCGCAGGGCTCGTGCTGCTCAGTCGTCAGGGTGAACTCGAGACAGAGCAAGAGTCAAGCGAGACCGGAAGTGGTCTCGCACGCCGCGTGCGACGTGAGTTCTCGTTATACGCCGAGAGGAGCACGGCTGAGATGCTCGACATGCTCCGAGCGGGCAACATCAAAGAGGCGCTGCCATGGCTGCTGCTCACGCTCTCGTCGTTTGTGCTGTTCTTCTTCCTGCCAGCGTTTATCGGGCATCTCGCCGGCTGGGGGGAGATTCTGCCGTGGCTATTAGGTGCGGCTGCGCTTGCCTACGCGCTGTTTCTGGCGCGTCCACGCTCGCGTCCATGAGCGCATCGGCTGCACACGCAAAATGCACACTCCCCACCCTCACCTGCGGCTGCCCATTCAGGTCTCTGTGATTCTTGCGCTAGTAGAGCGCAGTTGACGCTTGCGCGGCAGGGACATCGCTGCGCATTGCGCGCACGGCTGCCTCCGCACCTGCCGCGAGGAAGGCGCCGTCCGAGCCAACTGTGACAAATTGGAATCCGCGCGCGATCATGTGATGAGCGTATGCCGGTGAGCCGCAGTGGAAGCCGGCGATCAAACCGCGCTGCTTGCACACGCTTAGCACACGCTCGATTGCCTCGACGACGTGTGGCACGGTCGGGTCGGATCGCTCTGGACTACCCAGGCTCAAGCTCAGGTCAGCAGGGCCGACGTAAATGCCGCTTAGCCCAGGCACGCTGGCGATGGCGTCGAGGTTATTCAGCGCCTGGGCAGTTTCAACCATGGCGAAGGCGAGCACTTGCGGACCGATGGACTGGTCGTAGGCTTCACCGTAGGCAGGGCGAGCGCGCGTCGGGCCGTAGCTGCGGTAGCCCTGCGGCGCGTACCGACAGGCGCCGACGAAGCGCGCGCACTCCTCGCCTGAGTTGACCATCGGACAAATGATTCCCAATGCGCCGGCATCGAGCAGCTTCATGATGATGCCTGGCTCGTTCCACGGCGCGCGCGCTAGGGGCACAGCGCCGCCGAGCTGAATCGCCTGGAACATCCCCACCGCGTCGCGGTAGTCCACCAGCCCATGGTGGAGATCAACTGTGACCGTGTCCCAGCCCGCACGCGCCATGATCTCCGCGCCCCAAGCGCCGGGGATGGTGCACCAGCCGTTGATTACGGCGCGACCAGAAGCCCAGATCGCGCGCAGCGTCTCCAAGGTTGACATCGTTTTACCCCTTCAAACTGCCTGCTAACAAGCCACGTAGGAAGTAGCGCCCAAGGAAGATGTATACCAGTAGCGTCGGCACAGCGACGATCAGCGCACCTGCCATCTGCACGTTCCACTGTGTGAACTGGCTGCCCGACATGTTCTGCAGCGCCACAGTAACTGGGCGCAGACGCGGGTCGTTGGTGATGATCAACCCGAACAAGAACTCGTTCCAGATCGAGGTGAATTGCCAAATCGCCACCACGACGAACCCAGGCGCAGAGAGCGGCAGCATGATGCGGCGGTAAATGCCGAAGAAATCCGCACCATCAATTTGCCCTGCTTCAACTAGCTCGCGCGGCACGCTGGCATAGTAGTTGCGAAAAATCAGCGTGGTGATCGGGATCCCATACACCACGTGGGTGAGGATCAACCCTGGCAGCGTGGCGTATAGCCCGATGGACGACAACACCATCACCAGCGGAACAAGGATGCTCTGGTAGGGGATAAACATCCCGAATAGGATGAGCGTGAACAGGGTTTCGCTGCCCGGGAAGCGCCACTTGGAGAGCACGTAGCCGTTCATCGAGCCAAGCAAGCAGGAGATGATCGTCGCTGGCACGACAACGATCACGCTGTTCAGAAAGCTGCCGCGCATTCCCGTTGTGCCTTGCCCGCCATTCCACGCGCGGTTGAAGCTCTCCAGGCTGAACTGGCTGGGCAGATCCCACATGCGGCTGAGGCTGACCTCGCTGAAATCCTTGAGCGCAGTGATGATCAGCAGATACACCGGCAGGATGAACGCAGCAGCAAGCGCGATCATGACCGCGTAGAGCAGCACGCGCGTCAGGCGAAGGCGCGGCGCAGCCTGTCTCGAAAGCGTAAAAGGCGCATTCATTGCTCAGCAGCTTGGGCGCGGCGGTTGTAAACCAAATACGGGACGGTCAGCAGGCTGACCAAGATCAACAGGATTGTGGCGACGGCAGCGGCTTCCGCGGTGTTGAACTGGCTGAAGCGCAGTTCGTACATATACAGGCTCGGCACCTCAGTCTTGTTGCCTGGTCCGCCGCCCGTCATGGTCAGGATCAAATCAAAGGTCTTGAGCGAGACATGGGTGAGCACGATGATCGCGCTGAGGGTGATCGGGCGCAACATCGGCAGCGTGATGTGGCGCAGCACTTGCCATTCGGAACAGCCATCCACGCGCGCAGCCTCTCTGATCTCGTCGGGGATGCTGCGCAGCCCTGCCAAGTACATCGCCATGCAGAAACCTGACATCTGCCACACGGCAGCCAGCGCGACGGGAATAACCGCAAGCGGCACGAGCAGCTTCACCTTCAGTCCAGGAACCTCGATGTTCGGCCACACGCTGGTGTCAGCGATCCACCGCGCTTTGAGGAAGCCCAGCCCAAGGCTGTCGAAGAGCAGATTTAACCCTGTTGGCTCAAGGTCGCCTGGCGTGAATAGCCAGCGCCACGCCACCCCCGTGACGATGAACGAGACCGCCATTGGGAAGAGATAAATCGAGCGGAACACCGACTCCCCGCGCACCCCCGAATCCACAAGCAGCGCCAGTGCCAACCCAAACACTAAGCAGATCACCAGGAACAGGCTGGTGAAGACAATCAGGTTGCGGATGTTCTCCTGGAAGCGGCGCTGACCGAACAAGTTGAGGTAGTTGTCCAGCCCGACGAAGCTGAGGTCAATTCGCGCGGTGGTGTAGTTCGACATTGAGACGTAGGCAGTGTAGCCGATAAAGCCGTACACAAAGACAGCGATGGCGACCAGCGAGGGCAGGAGCATCAGGAAAGCGGTCAAGCGGTCGCGCGAGAGCCGCCGACTGCGCGCCGCTGCCTTTTGTGGGAGCGCAAGGTCTAGACGCATTGGTGGGTTGATCAACAGGCAGAGGCGGCTACTAGGAGCGCGCCTCTGCCTGAGTCACGCAGCTTGTCTGTGTGATTCTGCCTAGCGGTTGTTCGCCTCAGCTGCTTCCTTGAGGCTCTCCAGCGCCGACTTCTCGTCCAAGTCGCTCGAGAACACTTCGAGGGTGTTGTGGAACTTGGACTGGTAAGCATTGGTCGTGCTGGCGCCGTGAGCTGCGCTAGGCACGAGCGGCTTGCTGCCGAAGTCGGCGATCGCCGCCTTCAAATAATCGTCGTACTTGCTCAGGTCGGGGTCGGTGCGAGCTGGAATCGAGCCTTTCTTGGGGTTGAAGGCATCTTGTCCCTCGCGCGAGCCACACACCTCCAACCAAGCGCGAGCCTGGACGGGGTTCGGCGCGCCCTTTGCCAAGCCGAAGCTGTCGCTCAGCCACATGAAGGCGTCGCTGCCGGGCGCAGGCATCCAGCCATAGTCCTGGTTCACCTTCAGCCCCTTGCTGATGCCCAAGCCGTGCGCCCAGTCGCCCATGATGGTCATGGCAGCCTTGCCTTCCAGCACCATCGTCATGGCGTCAGCCCAGCCCTGCGCGGAGCGGTCGCTGTTGGAGTAGCTGAACAGCCGTTTGAGGGTGCTCAGCGCCTCGGCTGCGCGCGGGTCTTGCCACATGGCGTCAGTGCCGTCCCAGAGCTTGATGTAGTCGTCCACGCCGAAGGTTGCCAACAGGATGCTCTCGAAGGTGTGGGATGCCTCGAACTTGTCCTTGCCGCCAACTGCGATGGGGATGACCTTGCCTTGAGCTTTGAGCTTGTCCAGCGCGGCGAACAGGCTATCCAAAGTCGGGAACTTCGGCTCGATGCCAGCCTCCGCGAGCACCTTGGGGTTGTACCAGAGCACATTCGACCGGTGGATGTTAACTGGCACCGTCCAAATCTCGCCGTTGATCTTGAGCTGGTCGAGCAAGAACTGCGGCATCACCTTGTCGAAGCCCTTCTCGGTGAAGAACTGCGTTAGCGGCTCGAGCTGACCTGCGTTGACGTAAGAGAGCGTCTCGCGTCCAGCGTGCACTTGCCAGCTATCCGGTGGTTGACCGCCCGCAAGGCGCGTTTGCAGCACAGCCTTTGCGTTCGTGCCTGCGCCGCCCGCCACAGTCGCGTTGATGATCTCGACGCCAGGGTTCTTCTGCAGATACACCTCGAACATGGCGTTCAAGCCATCAGCTTCACCGCCGTTGGTCCACCACGAGAAGATCTCCAGCTTGCCGCCCGAAGGCTTGGGTTGTTCTGCTGGTTGTGCTGGCTGGGCAGGCTGCGCGGGTTGGGCTGGTTGAGCGGTTGGAGCAGCGCAGGCAGCCAACGCGGCGCTGGCTGCGCCCATCCCGAACAGCTTCAAGGCTTGTCGTCGGGTGAGTTTCTGGTTGAAGTCACTCATGCCTTCTGTGTCCTCCAAGTTGTGTGATTCGAATGCTCGGGTCACGCCGAGAGATGCCTCAATTTTACGTTCACGTTGCCTTCCTAGCAAATGATGGACATATACCCAGACCCAAACACGGGGCAGGCGAAGGCCGGTCGCAGCCCTGAAGCGCTCAACGCGCTGTGCAAAGTGAGAGGCTCTTAGTACAATTCTCAGAAATGGAAACGGTGCGAGCGACCCTGATCGTTTCAAACGACAACTCGGCAGAGCAACTGTGGGAGATCACTCAAGACTCTGTGATGATTGGGCGAGACGCGAAGACCTGTCACATCGTCTTGCCTCATCCTGAGGTGTCGCGCCAGCACGCGCGGCTCGAATTTGAGAACGGCGCATGGCACCTGACCGACTTGAACAGCCGCAACGGCACTCGTGTCAACGGGCGGCTCGTCATGGGGCGCGTCACGCTGTGCGACCGCGACGAAATAGAGATCGCGCTCAAGGTCAAGTTGCTCTTTCAGTTGGGCGACGCCACACTGCCCGTCCTGGGTGATGATATGCGAAGCATACCCAGGCGAGAGATCGCTCCGCCGGTCGGACTCACGCTTGACCGCGCAGCGCGACGCATCTTCATCAACGGCAAGGAACTTCTGCCTCCACTATCGCCTCAACAGTATTTGCTGCTCGTCACGCTGATGGACGCAAACGGGGCGGTTGTCTCTCGGGACAAGCTCCTCGACCTGCTGCGCGGGCCAGACTACGACGGCTACCCCCAAGCCCTGGATGCCTTAGTGCGCCGTTTGCGCGAACGCTTACGCGAGATAGATACAGAGCACGAGTACGTGCTTACAATGCGCGGCCACGGGTTGCGCTTCGTCAACCGATCCTGACCCGAGCACCTAGACGATGGCGACGTGGATTGCCATCGTCCCAAACCCGAGCAGGCGATAGTAGACCTCGCGGTAACCTACAGCGAGCATTTTTTGACGCAGCGGCTCAGCCGGCGGAAAGAGGGTGAGCGAATTCGGCAGGTAGCTGTAGGCGCTCGGGTCACCCGCAATCAGACCACCGATTCGAGGAACGACGCGATAGAAGTAAACCCTGAAAAGATGCCGAAACAAGGGCGATTGCGGATGCGTGATCTCCATGCACACGACGCGTCCCCCCGGTTTGACCACCCGACGCATCTCCTGCAAGCACAGGGTCAGGTTGACGACGTTTCGCAGCAAAAAGGCACTCGTGCAGCCATCAAATGTGCAATCGGGGAAGGGGAGGCTGAGCGCGTCGCCGACAGCCCAGAGCACGCCGCGCTCTCCGCGCTGCTGCGCTTTACGCACGCCTTCACGCAGGATCGGCTCGGCAAAGTCCATCGCTACTACCTGCGCGCGAGGATAGGCTTGGCGCACTGCAAACGCGAGATCGCCTGTGCCAGTCGCTAGGTCTAGCACAAGACCGCCATGTGACAGGTGCAGCTCCTGCGCTGCGACGCGCCGCCATGCCTGGTCTTGACCCGCAGTCATCACGCGGTTCATCAGGTCATAGCGGCGCGTGATGCGCCCGAACATCGCTCGGACACGGCGGGCGCGCTCTTGCGCATCGGCTGCATCCAGCGGTGAGGTCGTCATCTGGCTCACTCAGGACGCTCGTCTAGGACTACCTCGAGCTCCAACGTTCGCCCTTCCCGCCAAATCTTGAGCTTCACCTTGTCGCCAGGTTGGGTAGTAGCCACAAGGGTTGAGATTAGGTCTTCGTAGTCGCGGATTGGCTTGCCGTTGAAAGCGATGATGACGTCTCCTGCGCGGACGATGTTCCCGCGCGCGTCCACTTCAGCGCCGCGCAAACCGGCACGGGCTACCGGGCCGCCACGATGGACGCCGAGAACCATGACGCCGTCGGTCAGTGGAATATCAAGTTCTTCGGCGACCTCACTTACGCGGACTGCACCTTGGATGCCGAGGAAGGGATAGCGCACTCGCCCCTCTTCGCGCAACGCGCGCACCACGCGCCGCACAGTGTTCGAAGGCACCGCGAAGCCGATGCCGCTGTTCACCGCTTGTCCAAGCACGCTTGGCGCTGAGGTGCGAATCGCTGTGTTCACGCCAATCACTCGCCCGCGCAAGTCGAGCAACGGACCGCCCGAGTTACCAGGGTTGATCGCAGCGTCGGTCTGGATGATGTCTGGGTTGGCATAGCTGCCCCCGTCACTGGCTGCCTCGGAGAGGGTGCGCCCAAGCGCGCTGACAATGCCCAGCGTCATTGTGCCTGCCAAGCCAAACGGATTGCCGATCGCAACTACGCGCTGTCCAACCTTGACCTCGTTCGAATCCGCTAGCTCCAAGAAAGGCAGCCCAGTGCGGTTGACCTTGAGCAGCGCCAGATCGCTGTATGGGTCTCGCCCGACAATTTGTGCCCGCGTGCGCACACCGTCGGCGAAGATGACATCAACGCGCGTTGCACCTTCCACGACGTGGTTGTTCGTCACGATGAAGCCGTCTGGCTCAATCACGAACCCCGAGCCATTTCCAGCGCGCACTGCACCGCGCCGCACCTCGATGAAGACAACCGCTGGATTTGCGCGCTCATACAAGTTGATCAGCACTTGCTCTTCTTGATCAAGTGCGCTGCGCGCCTCGCGGGGCAAAGCGGTTGGGGTTGGCTGGAGTGTCGGCACTGCAGCTTGCCCGCGCGGAGAGCGGGGTGTGGCTTGCGCTGGCGCAGCCTCAGGCTCTGCAGCACGCGCGGCAGGCGCAGTTGTCGCCAGTGCGGTTGCAACTGCCTCAGCCGCTGCGCGAGCGCGAGCGCCAGCCTCCTGTAGGGCTTCGGACAACATGGCTGCGCTGCATCCCGACAGGAGCACGAGTCCGCTCATGATGATGCCTGTCATCAGCAGATGTTTGAACCTGTTCATGTCTCTCTCCTTGGCAAGCCTGCGGCAAAGCGGTCACGAATCAACCGGGCTTGCCCACCTTGATCGTTCGTTTTATCCTACCCGCCTGACGTTAGGCTACCCTGATAGGGGTTTGGAGGAAACTACACATGAACGCATTGGCAAGCGGAGACGCGCTCGAGGTGCGCGACTTGTGGCGAGAAGTCTGGCGTCCGCTCACCAACAATGGGTTGCTTGTGCTCGTGCTTGGAGTCACGGGTGTCGGTGCGCTTTCCTTGCTGCTGCTGCCTCAGACCCCGCCCGACGCCACAGCCGATCCGATTGCGTACAGCCGCTGGGAAGCGCTCGCTCGCCAATACGGGGCGCTCTTCGAGATCGTCAATGCGCTGGGCTTAACTAACATCGCGCGAGCTGCATGGTGGCATGTTGCATTAGGGCTGGGCATCGCGTTGAGCGCGCTGCGCCTACTTGGGTTACTTGGCGACGCAGTCTTTGCCCGAAGAGAGGCAGACCCTCGCCTCGACGAAGAGCGTCTGCAAGTGATCTATGACGCGCCACCAACAGCAGCGCTGGCGCATGCGTTGCACGCACAGCGCTTGAAGGTAGAACAGCAAGGCGAAACAACGCTCATCGCCTCGCCGCCCTCGCAAGCAGTGTTGGCTTCAGCGACTCTCTACGCCGGACTGGTCGCTTTGTTCGTCGGCTTGATCATTCAAGCGGGCTGGGGTTGGTCACTGTATGAACGACGGCTCATTCCCGACGCCCCTTTGCTTCTGCCTGATCGACGCGCGCTTGTTCTGGACGAATCTGGGCAGGTCACGCTCGCCAGCCGACAACCTGTGTCGCTCCCTGGATCGGGGACAGCCACGACGCTCGACGGTGTATCGCTGCTTGTGCGTCAGCGCTTATCGGGCTATCGCGTGAGTGCCGAGCGAGCAAACGTCCCCCTGAAGTTATACCGTTCGAGCTTCGGACCAGCTCAGCCCGAGATACGCGTTCTTTTCAGCGAAGTCGATCCAGAGCACTTCTTGGCTGCACCTGATGGCGCAGTCGCTGTTGTGCTGCGCGCACCGCGCGCTGACGACCAACCGCTCGTTGAGGTGTTCGCCCTACCGACGGGAGAGCTCTTGCTTCAAACTCAGATACAGCCAGAGATACAGGTTGGCGATGTGCGCCTGCGCTTTGCACCGACAATCGGAGCCGTTGTTGATGCCTCGTATCAGCCTGGAATCCTGCCGCTCGCTTTGGGCAGCGCGCTAGCTGCGCTCGGCTTAGTTGGGGTGTTGGTTCTGCCTTCGCGACGGCTAATTGTGCAGCGACACGAGCACTGGCTGGAGTGCTATGCGCGCGGGCGCGGCGCGCGCACGCTATGGCTGAACGCTGTGCGTGCTGCGCGTGCCGCCCAAGAGCAAAGCCAACCCAACCCCACGCAAGACGAAAGCGCAGACAAAAGTTAGAGACGCGCGTCGCGCTCCATATACAGGTGCAAGGTCCAAACGCTGCGAGATAATCGCGCGCGAAGCATGGCACAGTTGGAGCCGCTGTCGTTCGAATGCACGAGCCACAGTGAGGAGCAGACCCAACGCTTAGGCGCTCGCCTGGGCGCTTTGCTGACGGGACACGCGGTGATTGCCCTACAAGGCCCACTCGGTGCTGGAAAAACTTGTTTTGCTCGGGGGGTCGGGCAGGGCTGGGGTGCGCAACAGGTGTTGCGCAGCCCAACGTTTACTATCGTGCAGCAGCACCGCCGCGAGGTAGACGATGCCGTGCTCTATCACATTGACTTGTATCGCATCAACAGCGAAGAAGAGCTGCTCACGATTGGCTTGGCTGAGCTTCTCGACGATGAGCGCAGTGTGTCCATCGTTGAATGGCCTGAGCGCGCTTCCCACCTGATCGGCTCTGAGGCAATTCGTGTCCGCTTCATCCCGATCAGCGAGACGAAGCGCCAGCTCACCTTTTCAACCCAGGATACACGCACCTGGCAAATCCTGCTTGCCTTGCGCAAGGGCGCATTCGGCGTCTAGGGCGTGTCGCCTTGAGTATGTCCATCTTGCTTGCGATCGACACGTGCACGCGCCGGGCAAGCGTTGCGCTGCGCGATAGGCACACCTTGCGCGCTGAGATGACTTGGGAAGCGCAACGCCACGAAAGCGCGCTGATCAGCGCACGGATTCGAGAGCTGATGCACGCCTGTGCCATTCAGCCCAACGACCTGGGCGCAGTCGCAGTCGCGCTCGGACCAGGGTCATTCACAGGCGTCCGCGCCGGATTGGCGATCGCAAAAGGAATCGCGCTCGTGCGCAACGTTCCAATCATTGGCGCGACTGCGTTCGAGATTTTGGCAAGTGCTCAACCGCGGTCAAGCTGGCCGATGCTCGTTGCGATTGAGGCTGGTCGGTCGCGCGCAGCCGTTTGCTGTTACGAGTGGCAGGACAGCACGTTGATCACTGCGAGCGAGTGGTGGATCGAGAGCTGGCAAACGCTGCTCGACAAGATCGAGCCGCCAATGTGGGTTTGTGGCGAACTGCCAACTGAATTCGCTGAGCAGGCGCGCCGACGCGGCTTCGCTGTAGCACCGCCTGCTCATAACTTGCGCAGGGCAGGGTTTCTGGCTGACCTTGCTTTCGATCGCCTGCAACATGGCGAGGTGAACGATCCCGCGCGCCTCGCTGCGATCTATCCAGCAGAGCCATGAGTTTGCCCAGCCAGCCCGACGCAAAGGGGTACCTCAACGTGCGCATCGAGCCGATGACGCTGGAGGACATCCCAGAGGTGATGGTGATTGAGCGCAGCTCCTTCTCACGCCCCTGGCCCGAGCGCGCCTACCGGTATGAGCTGACGCAGAACCCAAACGCGCACTTTGTTGTCGCACGCCTAGACGGGCATGCCTCCGTTGCAAAACAGACGAGCGCTCTGGGACGTTTGCGGATTCGCCGTGCACGCACAGACAACGCACCTGATGCTGTGGTTGGCTTTGCAGGGCTGTGGATGCAGGTTGACGAGGCGCACATCGCGACGATTGCCGTGCACCCCGACTTCCGCGGTCGCGGTGTCGGCGACAAGCTTCTGCGCGCGATGCTCCTCACGGCACAACAACACTGTGCGCGCATCGTCACGCTCGAAGTGCGCGTGAGCAACCTGGTCGCACAGCGCCTATACCAGAAATACCAATTCGAGGTCGTCGGGCTGCGCAAAGCGTATTACCAAGACAACCGCGAGGACGCGCTGATCATGACCATTACCCATTTCGACACGCCTGAGTATCGAGCCTGGCTCGCGGCAGTAAATGCAGCCTCCCACTAGCCAGCCCTACAATTGCCGCGTGCGCTCGCTCATTCGCAAGATGGCATCGCTTGTGCGCCTAGGTTGGCTCTGGTTTGTGCTGATCTTGGCTGGGGCAGGCTTGCTCTATCTCACCTTGAATGTCGTCGCCGCTCAACCTCTGACTGTGATTGCTGCAGTCGTCGTGTTCGTTGGGCTGGTTGTGCTCTTCGTCGCTGCGCAGCGCAGCGAGTCACCGTCCGAGGCAAGAGCAATTCAGACCACGCTGCTCACGCCAAAGGTCGTAGTCAACGAAGTGCGCGCAGCAGCCCTAGTCACCTACAGCCAAATCGGGACAGTGAGCATCCACAAGGCGCGAGACACAGCACACCCAGGGTCACCGTTCAAGGTTATTCATGATCGGCTGCTCGGCGAGGAGCTCGTCATGGATGTGGGCGTGCGTGTGATCGCTGGGGTCAACCTGATGCACCTGCGCGAAGAGGACGTGCGCGTTCAAGGCCGATCTGTCTCAATCACCCTACCGCCGACGAAGGTGCTGATGGTCTACGTGGACGAGTCACTGACGCGCGTGTTGGCGCACCGCGTCGGTTGGCTGACCGCAAAGGACATTTCGCTGCTCGACTCGGCGCGCCGCGAGGCGATGGAGGCATTGGTCAATGCAGCGATCGAGAATGACTTGTTGCACAAAGCAGGTCAGCAAGCAGCAGCAAGTGTTGCTGCGCTCGTGCGCGGGCTCGGCTTCGAGCAGGTGGAAGTTCATCCCACCTTGCCGCCAATGGGCGCACACTTCGAGGAGCTTCAGTCATCAGAGGCGCTCGCGAAGCTCAAGGCAACTGCGCTGCAACCGCTCCTCTTGGATCATGACTCGTGAGTCCGCTCGAATGCGTAATGCGTACTCCACATCTGCACCCACTTTGCCGACAGGAACACCTGCGGCAAGGCTTGCTCGCAGTGCCAGCGCCTCTGACGTGCTCGAGGCGGCGCTGCGGCAGCGCAAAGTGAGGTAAAGCATAAACCCATGGCAGGGCTTGTCACACTGCCCCTCACCTCCATCCCCTCTCTCGTAGGGCTTTTCGTTGCCCACATCCCAGGTAGCCCTCTGTGAGAAAGCAGGAAGTGAGCATCGGGCGCGCGCGGCGCGCCCCTGCAGCGGCTCGGGTTAACAGGCACGTAGGGGCGCATTGCGTGCGCCCTGCCATGCCAGAACACGTGCACGCGCGGCGCGCTTCTGCCCTGTCATTCCCCTGTGCTTTGCGGGCTTCTTACCGCTTGTGCTTCAAAAACATGGACGCTGGACAGGTGGATGCGCTTCTTTGCAGCGTCGTGGGTTAATTGATAGCTCGCAGGGCGAGAGGGGCGCAGGGATGAGGGCAGGGCAACACACTACGCACCATGCATTCGAGCCTAGCCATCCCGAAGAGGTTTCCATTCGCACTTGTGTGGTATCATGCCAGCGAAGGCCCCTTCGTCTAGTGGACTAGGACAGAGCCCTCTCAAGGCTCAAACACGGGTTCGAATCCCGTAGGGGTCATCCGCGGGGAAACCTCTTCCTTTCAGGCAACGGTCACTGGTCCAGGTATAGGTTCGTCTACGCACGACTGGTCGAAAATCACAAAGCCATCACTCAGTGCGCGCAACCACTGGCGCGCCCAGTCCGCATATTCCGCAGGCACGTCGAGCGCATACCCCTGCACCGTACGGGTCACCGTGGCAGAGCAGTGCGGCACACGGTCGCGCCCGAGCAAATGACCTTCTCTGCGCTCACCCACGCGCAAATCAGAGACAGGCTGCGCTAGAACGATGTCCAGGAAGGCGGGGGCATGCTCGCCGCGCACCTCGAGGACAGACTTGCCGTTGCCGCGGTGCCACACATGCGGATAAGTTAAAGGCGGCAGCGTGTAGTCCCGTCCTGCCTTCGCGACGAGGGCACTAACCCGTCGAACCCCTTCACGCAGCGCATCGAAGTCAACTCGCGCCGAGTAGGTCATGCCGCGCCGTCCCTGGATAGCGAACGGCACAGCCGTCTTGAGCACAAGCGCAACAACGTCAGCAATCTCACGCATGTCGCCCTCGGTCAACCCGCGTTGCGTGACCCAGGGGGTGCCAAAGCGCAAGGCGCTGGGATGAGCTGCGTCCTTGTCACCGGGGATGGTGTTGCGATTGCATACGATGCCGACTAGGTCGAGGATGCGTGAGGCGGGATTACCCATGAGCGGCACGCCGTCGCGCTGGGCGATGCACTTGCAATCCAACAGCACCATGTGTGTGTTTGTGCCGCCGTGCACCACGCGCAAGCCATTTGCTTTGAACCCCTCGCTCAACGCGACTGCGTTCCGCGCGATCTGCTGCTGCAGCGCCTTGAAGGCATCGGTCTTGGCAATCTTGAGCATCGTCGCCATGCCAGCGATCTTGTTGAAGTGAGGGCCGCCTTGCAGACCAGGGAAAACAGCGCGGTCGATCTTCTTGGCGATCTCTGGGTCTGTGGTGATGATGATCGCGCCGCGCGGCCCCATTAGCGTCTTGTGGGTGGTGAACGAGGTCACATGCGCAATCCCCACTGGGTTGGGATAGACGCCTGCTGCAGCCATGCCCGCCGTGTGCGCGATATCCGCCATCAGGTAGGCACCGACTGAATCGGCGATCTCGCGGAAGCGCTGGAAGTCTGGCGCCCAAGGATACGAGGTGTAGCCCGCGATGATCATCTTCGGGCGCTCGCGCTGTGCAAGCTCGTAGATCTCTTCATAGTCGAGCAGCTCAGTCTCCTCGTTCACCTGGTAATGCACAATCCGTTGGCGGCGTCCAGTGACGCTAACCGGGCTGCCGTGCGAGAGGTGACCCCCATGGAGCAGGTCGAGCGTCATCACTGTGTCGCCTGGCTGGGTGAGCGCCTCGTAAATCGCTAGGTTTGCGACCGCGCCGCTGAGCGGCTGCACGTTGACGAAGATTTGCTCGGGCGTCAAGTTCGGGGGGCAAAACACTTCCGCAGCGCGCCGCTGGGCGAGCGCCTCGACCAAGTTGCAGTACTCCACGCCTTTGTAGTAGCGCCGGTCGCCGTTTCGCCGATAAAACGGCAGTTGGCGCTCATAGTCCAGGACCTCTGCCTCGGTCAGCCCGATGGTTTCGGCATGGGGGTACCCTTCAGCGTAGATGTTCTGGAAGACCGAGCCCTCCGCCTCGCGCACAGCGGCAGGCACGTAGGACTCACTCGCGATCAGGATCAACTTGTCGAGCTGGCGGGCGTGTTCGAGCTGGATCAGCTCTGCGACCTCAGGGTCAACATCGGCAAGGCTGCCGCGGATGAGAAAGTCAGCCATGTCTGTAACCTGGATCGTACACGAGAGATGTCGCGGTAGTAGCTACGTCTGATACGCAGCGGTAGCTGTGCGCTATGCTTGCGCGATACGCATGAGTCGAAGCTTTCATGGACGCATGGCGTTCGCGCTCTCTCTGGTTGCGCTTGCTGCAGCACTTGCGCTTTTCCTGAGCATTGCGCTGCATCAACTCCACCTGCCTGGCTTCTACTATGACGAGGCGCTCGACCTGACGCCGATGCTGCATGTGATGCGCGGGGAGACGCCCGACTTACTGCGTGGCATTGGGCTGGGGCGATTCCCAGTCATGCTGCTGGA
>JANWZM010000073.1 GCA_025054635.1 Thermoflexales bacterium | reverse complement strand
TACCTTCGCCGTGTGGTTGGGCAGAGCAGGGTCTTCGAAGATCGTGCCGATCGCGTCCAAGCGAAACCCATCCACGCCTCTATCCAGCCAGAAGCGCACGGCATCCCACATCGCCTGCTTGACCTGCGGGTTGTGCCAGTTCAGGTCGGGCTGCTCTTTCAAGTAGTACTGACCCCTGCTCGGATCAAACGTCCAAGCAGAGCCACGAAGGGTGAGATCCAGTTGTTCGGCGGGCCTCCATCTGGTGCTGGGGCGCGCCAGACGTACCAGTCGTGCTTGGGATTGTCGCGGCTGCTGCGCGACTCGATGAACCATGGGTGCTGGTCTGAGGTGTGATTCAGCACCAAATCAAGCAGCACGCGCAGCCCGCGCCGATGGGCTTCGTCAAGGAAGCGCTGAAAGTCGTCCAGCGTGCCGTATTCGGGCGCAACGTTGGTGTAATCCGAGATGTCGTAACCGCAGTCGGCATTTGGTGAGGGGAAGTGGGGCGACAGCCACAGTGCGCCGACGCCGAGCGACTTGAGGTAATCGAGCTTTGCGGTCAACCCAACAAAGTCGCCGATGCCGTCCCCATTGCCGTCCGCGAAGCTGCGCGGGTACACCTGATAGAACACAGTGGTTTGCCACCACTTGAGTGAGTTGTCTCGTTGTGTGCTCATGACGATTTGCCAAGCTCTGTTCAGATGCTTGTGCCAGTGACGAGCGCAAGTGACGCAACAGCTGCCTGCACTGCCAACGTCACGCCGAAGACGCGCCACGAAACCCATTTGCCGCAGTGCGCGCGACGAAACTCAGCCGTGACGATAGCAAAAGCAAGGTAGGCAAGCGCCAGCAGGATCAGCAGCGCTTGCCCAATCGCCTCGCCGGCACGATGGTCTGCGAGCCCGCGCACAACCAGGTGCGCGTATGCCCAGCCAAAGAGCTCATACAACGCGCGCACTTCCCACAGCCCCACGAGGGCGGTGAGCAGCCACAAGGCAAACACCAGTGCTTGCACGCCCCGTGCGCGCCACGCCTGCATTCTTCAGATGCCGCGCAACTTCAACTCCTCTGCGCGGTGGCACGCAACCCAGTGGTCTGGCTTCAGCTCGCGGAACTCGGGCGTCTTCTGGCGGCACAGGTCAATCGCGTACTGGCAGCGAGGGTGGAAATAGCATCCCTTCGGCGGGTTAGATGGATCCGCTACATCGCCCTGCATGATGATGCGGTCAGACTTGTAGAGCGGGTCAGGCTTGGGCACTGCTGAGAGCAGTGCCTCAGTGTAGGGGTGCAGCGGGTTGGCGTATAGCTCCTCCGAGCCTGCCATCTCCACCACCTTGCCGACATACATCACCGCCACGCGATCCGAGATGTGCTGCACCACGCTGAGATCATGCGCGACAAAGATGTAAGACAGCTTGAACTCTTGCTGCAGGTCTTGCAGCAAGTTGAGCGTCTGCGCCTGAATGGACACGTCGAGCGCTGACACTGGCTCGTCGCACAGCACCAGGCGCGGGTTCAGCGCCAACGCTCGAGCGATGCCAATGCGCTGCCGCTGACCGCCGGAGAACTCATGCGGGTAGCGACGCAGGTGATCTGGACGCAGCCCCACGCGCCGCAGCAGCTCAATGATGCGCTCCTCGCTGACGCCTTTTTGGTACTTGCCGTGGATCACCATCGGCTCGGCGATGATGTCGGAGACTGTCATGCGCGGGTTGAGCGAGTTGATCGGATCCTGGAAGATCATGGCGATCTCCTCGCGCACGCGATTCATCTGCTCGCGGTTGAGCTCAAGCAAGTTCACCACTTGCGGCGAGCCATCAGGCGAAAGGGCGCGCGTCTTGAACAGCACCTGCCCAGCGGTCGGCTCGTAGAGACGGATGATGCACCGGCTAGCGGTCGTCTTGCCGCAACCGCTTTCGCCGACCAAGCCAAGCGTCTCGCCCTCGCGCACATACAAGCTAACGTCGTCTACAGCCTTCACATAGCCTACGGTGCGTCGCAGCAGCCCTCGCTGGATCGGGAAGTATTTCTTGAGTCCTTTGACTTCAAGCAGCGTTTCGCCGATGCGACCGTTCGGTGCGGATGTTGACATGACTGGTCACTCCTCGTAAAGCAAGCAGCGCGCCCAGTGATTCTCGCCGACCTGGTTCCAGCGCGGCACAATCTTGTCGCATTTGCCGGGCATAAACGCCGGGCAACGCGGATGGAACACGCACCCTGTTGGCAGGTTAAGCGGGTCAGGCACCATCCCCTCAATTGACGCCAGCCGCTGACCTGTCTTCGGCCCGAGCCGAGGCACAGATTGCAGCAGCGCCTTGGTGTAGGGGTGCTTGGGGTTGTAGAACAAGTCCACCACTTTTGCCCGCTCAACTTGTTTGCCCATGTACATCACCACGATCTCCTCTGCCATGCTGGCGATCACGCCAAGGTTGTGGGTGATGAACATGATCGCCATGTTCGCGGTTCGTTGAAGCTCGCGCATGATGTCAAGGATCTGCGCCTCGATGGAGACGTCCAACGCCGTCGTTGGCTCATCGGCAATCAGCATCGAAGGCTCGGTCGAGAGCGCAATCGCGATCATCACGCGCTGGCGCTGACCCCCAGAGAGCTGGTGAGGGTAACTGTCCACGCGCTGCTCAGGCTTAGGGATGCCTACCCGCCGCAGCATCTGAACAGCGATCTCGCGCGCCTCCTCACGGGTGACATGGCGATACGCCATGATCGTCTCAGCCATCTGGTCTCCGAGCTTCTTCAAGGGGAGCAGACGGTGCAGGCTGACCGCTTCATTGATGTGCGTCCCAGCGGTGTAGACTGGCGTCAGCGAGCTCATCGGCTCTTGGAAGATCATGGCGATCTCGCCTCCGCGAATCTGGCGGATTAGCTCGCCGTCAGGGTCAACCGTCGTCAGGTCAATTACCTGAAGATCTTGGGGTTGACCGGGCTTGGGGTGACGCGGGCGGCGGTAGTACAGAATCCGCCCACCGGTGATGCGGCCGGGTTTCGGGACCATGCGCAAGATGGCACGCGCAGTCACCGACTTGCCGCAACCGCTCTCACCGATGATGCCGACGGTTTGACCGCGCTTGATGTCAAACGTCAGCCCATCCACGGCTTTGATCACGCCGCCCCGAATGTTGAACTCGACTTTGAGGTCCTGCACCTCCAGCAGCACCTCACGCCCGTCCGTTGTTGTTGGGGCTGTCTCCTGGGCTGTTAGAGTCATTGGTGCACTCCTTGTCAGCGTCCGCTGTATGGGTCGAGCGCATCGCGCAAGCCGTCGCCGAGCATGTTGTAGGCGAAGATGGTGACCAGGATCGGCGGCACCACCCACAGCAGCCACGGCGTGAAGCGAATCGCGCGGACTGTTGCCGCGTCCTGCAGCAGCGTGCCCCAGCTCGTCAACGGCGGGCGCAACCCAAGCCCAAGCCAGCTCAGGGCCGTCTCAGCCAGGATCATGCCAGGGATGGACAGTGTGGCGATGACGATGACATGGCTCATTGTGCCGGGCATTAGATGGCGGAACATGATGCGCCAGTCGCTCGCGCCGAAACTTTTTGCGGCAAGCGCATACTCGCGCTCGCGCAGCGACAACACCAACCCGCGCACCTGTCGCGCCAAACCGCCCCAGTTCAGGAAGGCGAGGATCACCGTCAGCATGAAGTAGACCGCGATCGGCGACCAGAACGCGGGTATTGCCGCCGATAACGCCATGAACAGCGGGATGTTTGGAAACGCGGCGAGGAACTCGGTGAAGCGCTGGACAAACATGTCCACTGCGCCGCCGTAGTAGCCGGAAATCACCCCGAGCGTCACGCCGAGAACGAGGGTGAGGAATTGTCCGATCAAGCCGATCAGCAGCGACAAGCGCCCGCCGTATAGGATGCGGGTGAGATAATCGCGTCCTAGTGCGTCCGCGCCGAGTAGGAAAATGCGCGCCTCGCGCGGGTCAGCGTCGATCCCGAACAGGTGAACGTTCATCGGGATCAGCCCAAGGAACAAGTACTCATCGCCTTGCACGAAAAGACGCACAGGATACTTCCGCTCGGTGTCGTCCACCCAGGTGCGCAGCCGCTTCACAGGGTCAATGCGGCGCTCCAAACCATACACGAACGGCGCTTGGAGCTGACCCTGGGCATCTACGAATCGAATTGCGGTCGGCGGTGCTTCAGCAAACGAGCTGCGGTTCTCCAGAGCGTAGGGGGCGAGAAACTCTGGGATCAGTGTGAAGCTGACGTAAAGCACGATCAGCACAACCCCACCGAACACACCAAGCTTGTTCTTCTTGAAGCGATACCACACCAAGCTCCAATAGCTCTGGCTGATCGGCTTGCGCTTGGCGGGGACAGCAAGCGGGGCAGTTGCAACAGCCATCTCTACGACTCCTTGACTAAGCAGTCAGACCTATGGTCACTCAAGTCGGATACGCGGATCGACCCAAGCAAGCAGCAGGTCGGCGACGAGATTGCCAATCAGCAGCATCAGCGTCAGAAAGACGATGCACGTGCCTGCCAAGTACATGTCTAGTTTGCGCAGTGAGTCTACGAAGACTGGACCGATTGTCGGCAGGTTGAGCACGATGGCGACTAGCGACGAGCCAACGACGATGCTGGGAAACACGTCCGAGCCGAGGATGGTAACTAGCGGGTTAATGGCGATGCGCACGGCATGCTTCCAGATCACAGTGCGATTGCGCAGACCGCGCGCCCGCGCTGCTTCGACGAAGGGCTGACCAAGCGTATCTAGTAAGTTGCCGCGCATAATCCGCACTAGCCCGCCGATCCCTGTGACCGCGCTGATCAAGGCGGGGATCCACAAGCGGCTGAGCAAGTCAAGCACTTTGCCGACACTCCACGGCGCGTCACGGTATTCTGGCGAGAACAACCCAATCGCGTCCTGGTTGAAGACGATCACTGCAATGTAGAGGATGATCAGCGCCAGAAGAAAACCGGGCATCCCCAAGCCAATGAAGCTGATCACCGAGACGATCTGGTCGCCGATGGAGTATTGCTTGACGGCAGAGTAAACCCCAAGGGGAATAGCGAGCGCCCAAGTCACCACAGTTGTTGCGATGGCGAGGATGATGGTGTAGCCTAGGCGTGCGCCCAAGATTTCGCTGACCGGGCGCTCGAACTCGAACGATTCGCCGAAGTCGCCGCGCAAAAAGTTCACTGCCCAGTTAACGTAGCGCTCGAGGAAGGGCTTATCTAAGCCGTAGCGCTTGCGCAGCGTTTCGACTTGCTGTTCGGCGCTGCGGTCGCCGCGCGCGCGCAACTGCTCGATCTTCTGGGTCAGAAAGTCACCAGGCGGCAACTCGATAATCGCGAAGCTGACAAACGAAACCAGCACCAGCAGGATCAGGGCATAGCCGATCCGGCGGATGATGTAATTCACCATAGGCGCCTCTTAGGATGTCACAGATTCTCAGGTAGCTCAAGTAAAGCATAGCTTTCCAAGCGCGCGTGCCTCTCCGCCTTGCCTCTGCGCTCACATGAGCGAGGGCATCTCAACAGCGAACTGCAACACCACGTTGTGCTTGTCCATGCGCAGACATGGATAGGCATATGCAGCGCACCCCTACTATCTGGAGCGTCTCCCTTCGGCAAGCAGAAGGCGCAGCAGCAAGGCAGCAGGGTGAAAAATGGCGGGCGAACTCACGCGCCCGCCATTTCACTATGCTCAGACAAGGAGGAGGCTTCCGCTCAGCGAGCGGGCTGCCTCAGTTTGGCTCACTTGTCCATCCACCACGTCGCGGGGATCTGGTTGCCGGGCGTCGCAGGTGCCCACGGGCCGACCACGCCGAAGTCAAGCACGTTGCGCATGTACTTCTTGACCACGATGGGCATGGCTTGGTCGCCAGCGATGCCGATGACGAACGGGCCTTCGTTGATGTGGACATCAACTGCCTCCCACACGACCTTGTGGCGGTCTTCGATGCTGCGCGTGTTCAAGCCCTTCTCGTACAGCGCCTGCAACTTGGCGGCTGGGCTATCCGGGGCGGGCTTCAAGCCGCAGGAGTACTTCTGCCCCTCCACGGGCTTGCAGGTATCCTTGCCTGAGGCATACCAGCGACCCTGCAAGGGGAAGTAGTAGCGGTTGACGATGGGGAAGATCCAGTCAGGATACGTCCAGATGTCAACCTCGGCGACGTGCACAGCGCGGAGCATGTATTGACCCCCGTTGGCGCGCGTGTCCACTTCGGGCTGACCTTGCAGGTTGTTCACGCGCACCTTAATGCCGAGGTTCTTCTCCCACTGGGCTTTTGCCTCGGCTGCGGCGTCAACTTGCACCTTCAGGCTGCCGCCCCAGTCTGTGACGTCAATGACGAGCTCAAAAGGCTTCCCGTTGGGCAGCGTTCTGAAGCCATCCGCGCCCTTCTTCATGCCCACCTCGTCGAGCAGGGCATTTGCCTTGTCCACATCGAATTGGATGTGGGCGCTCGCCCAGCGCTTGTACACCTCCTGACCCTCTGGGCTGGCGAAGTGCCACGACTGCGGGCTGATGGTGAAGCCCTTCGGCTCACCGATGCCGCCCCAGACGACCTCGACCATGCGCTGGCGGTCAATGCCGTGCGAGAGCGCCTGGCGGAAGCGCTTATCGCGCAGCACGCCGCGCACGACCTCCGCCATCTCTGGGGTGTCCTCCTCGTAGTTCTTGCCGCCCTCGACGTAGTCCTGGTTCACCATGTAGCCAGGCCAGGCGCCAGCGCCGTTCAAGTAGTTCTCCAAGAAACGGTAGCCAACGGCGTCAGCGCGCTCGCGGAGCAAGGGGATCTCGTTCGGGCCGCCGCAGATGCGAAAGGCAGTGTCGTACTTCCCTTGCGTGCAGTTCAAGATGCGCACTTGCTCATCCTGGACGATCTCAATAGCAATCGCGTCAATGTAAGGCAATTGCTGCCCCTGCTCGTCCACGCGCCAGTAGTAAGGATTGCGAGTGAACTTGTAGTTTTGTCCATCCGCTGACAGCTCGGTCAGGCACCACGCAAACAGGCAGGGGAACTCTGGGTTCAACCACCACTGGTCTGCCTTCTGGAGATCCTCATAGGTCGCCCCGGGCGTGTACTTGGGGTGGAACTTCTTCAGGTAATGCGCTGGCTTCATCATTGGGTTAGCGAACTCCCAGAAGCCCTGCGCCATGTAGAACGGATCCACCCACATCGGTCTGTCTGACTTCCACACCACGGTGTGGTCATCGGGGAACTCCATGTCAATCAGCGTGCCGTCCGACTTGCGCAGCCAAGCGGGGCGGCTCACTGAGCCCTTGTAGTTCTCGTCCTTGACCATGTCCTCCCACCAGAACTTCCAGTCCGCAGTGGTGTAGGGCTGACCGTCAGACCACTTCAAACCTTTGCGCAGCTTGAGCGTGAACGTCTTGCCATCTTCTGACCACTCGTAGCTCTCAGCCAGCCCAGGCTCGTACCCAGTCAGGTCTGCCTTCCACTTGATGGGCGGCTCAGAGATGTAGAGCAGCACGTTTCCAACCCCAGGCCACCAGCTCGCGGTCTGGATAGTGCCACCATACTTGCCGATCCCTTCGCGCACAGGCGTCACCACAGGCACTTCGGGCAGGCGCTGATCCACGGGAGGCAACTTGCCTTCAGCGACCAGCTTGGCAAGCTCGGGCGCCTCTTTGAATTTGGTCTGAGGCGCTAGGGTTGGCACAGGGGTTGGCGTGGCTTCCTGAGCCTGAATCGCAGCCGAAGGCGCCGTCGGTTGAGGCGCAGCCGGCGCTTGGGTGGGCGTCGGTGCAGGTGCACCGCACGCCGCAAGGACGAACGCAGTTCCCGTCAAAACGGAAAGTAGCTTGGTCGACTTCATGGTTCAGAACAGTCCTCTGCTGTTGTTTGGTCTCGGGTCTGAAAGTTAGAACAGTTTGCGCACAAGGTGCGCATGGATTGTGATCGTTTCGTTCCTGAGCCCACCCTAGGGCGCAGATGGGCTACTTACCTGTCCGCACTTCGATACACATCACCTCCTGGTGTCTCCAGGTTGCGACCCTTGTCGCTCATCCGCTGGGTGACTAAGTAAATCGGTTTTACAACTATAACGCGCTTGCGGAATTTGTCAAATCGGCTTGCCTCACTTGCCTGTGGGAGTTGCTCGTGACGCTGCTGTTGGTAGGACGAACGAGATCGGCAGGCAGTGCGAGCAGT
>JANWZM010000045.1 GCA_025054635.1 Thermoflexales bacterium | reverse complement strand
AACCGCGCGCGTGATCCACTCATGACGGCGGGTGACGAAGCGCAACCCCGGGCGCACCAGCAACGGCGAGGTGGAATAGAACGCGAGCACGTAGCCCAAGATGGGCAAGCGCACCCACTGCGACTCGCGCGGACGCCCAATTGTGAACGCCTCGGGGGACAGCAACACCAAGCTGCGCACGCGCGTTGGTGCTAACAGCGCTACTTGCAGAGCAACGCGCCCGCCGAACGAATGCCCAATAAACGAAGCCGTCGCCACGCCAAGCTGGTCGAGCAACCCAAGCACCAGTCGAGCCTGATGTTCAGTGCTGTACACCGGTTCGGCAGGGCGCGCTGAAGCGCCGTAGCCAAGCAAGTCCACCGTAATTACGCGGTAGCCTGCCCGTAGTAAGTCCGCCTTCACATGTCGCCACGTGAACATCGAGGAGGCGAAGCCGTGGATCAGCACTGCTGCAGGCACGTTCACTGCGCCGTCGTCGCTGTAATGCAGTGCGCAGCCATCGACCCAGGCGAAGTTGCCGTTGCCCGCTGCCTCGCGCAGGTTGTAACGCTCACGCAGCGGCGTGAGCAAGTAGGCGCTCCACACAATCGCGCCGAGGACAGCTAGGACAATTGCGCCGCTGATGCCCAGAGCCGTGATCGGTTGAACCAGAGACCAGGTTGCTTGCTGCGCGTTAAGGAAGACAAGCGCTCCTGTCAAACCGAACAAACTGATCGCAGGCGCAGCGCGTTCAAACGCAGAGGCTGGCAGCCGACGGCGCAACGCGAGCAACAAAGCCAGCGCAAACAGCGGTGGCGCCAAGACGGCAGGGCGGTGTCCCCAGCGCAGGTAGTCCCGCACCTCCCACCAGTTGATTGGGTAGCGCGCCAGCACATGCGGGGCAAAGTTCTCCATGATGCCGATGTCCAGCGCGTAGCGTGCCATGCCGACTGGCTTGCCCCAGACTGCCACGTAGTACCGTCCTGTCTGCGGCATATCAAGCTCGATTTGCGCCCGCGGAAAGTAGACCATCTGGGTGAAGATGTCGAAATAGTCGTACGTGGTTTCACTTGTCGCCGTGATTACTCCGTAGCCTGCTGGCAGGTCGAAGGGCAGCGGTCCTTCCGGAACAGGCAAACCAGGCCCGATCAGCGCAATTGTCGGGTTAAACGCGCGCAGCTCTTCATGCCCTGGGATAAAGATGACTGCTTTGAAGCGGTCGCCACCTTTGTAGTCGAACTTCACCATGTCCACGTCCCGGGCAGAACTCAGCTCACCGAGGACGAACCACATGAACCATGGCTCCTCGATGTATGGGCTGTCTTCGAGCAAGCCATAGTCGCCGTTGGGCGTGTGGGTTTCTAGAATCGGAATCTCAGCGTGGGCAGAGCGAATCTGCAGCAAGCTGGCGCAGAGCAGCCCCAGCAACACGGCAGCGAGGCGATTGCACTTGCAGATAGAAAAGCTTGCACTTGCATGGGTAATGCGGGTTGGTTGAGGGATGCAGGTTTTGCCCAAAGTGAACAAGCGCGTCTTTCGGCCTGCGAGAGACGGCTCGGGTGCGGCTGAAGGCACACGTGGATTGTAGCCGCTCCTTGCGAGCAGAGTGCAGTCCAGCAGCGTGCTGATCGGTAAGGGCAGATTGCATCTGCCCCTGTACCAGATGGTGTCCACCTCTGTCCATACCAGATGATTAGAGACAGCGCAAGCAGCGCGCAGCAGCCCGCCACGAGCAAAGCGTAGTTGTGCACCCATCGGCTAGGCTGGGAGATTGATCCGCGCCAGCAGACATACGAAAGGGGCAGATGCCTATTTGCCCCCTCTCACGCGTTCGCGAAGCGCGCGATGCGCTCAGCCTTTGCAGGCAAGCAGCCTCGCCCTAATCTGGCGCAGTCTCAAGTGCCTTTCTCAGGTTTTCCTGCAGACGGTTGTAGGTTGCCTCGCTGATCTCGCCGTTGGCAAGACGAATGTCTAGGTTTGTGAGCGCTTGGCGGATCTGCGCTTTCGTCAATGGTGCGTTGCCTAATGCCTGTTGCTGAGGTTGCGGCGCAGGCTGCTGCAGCCCAGACATCATGGCTTGTGCCATCGCTTGACCGATGCCGACACCAGCGCCAAGCCCAGCGCCGATCCCAGCTGCGCCCTGACTCTCATTCTGGGCAGCCTCGCGCATGGCTTGCCCTGCTTGGTACTGCATGTAGTTTGCGCCAACCGCCCCCATTGCACTGCGCGTTGCAATTGCCTTCGCCGTCTCCTCGCCTGGCTGGATGCTGACGACGTAGAGCCGCCTCAGCGCCAGCCCGAGCCCCTCGAAGTCGTCGCTGACCTTTGCTTGGAGTGCTGCGCTGAGGTTGGATTGGAGCGCTGCTAGGTCGAGCAGCGAGCGCGTCTTCATTAGCGCGCCAAGCACGCTTGCCAACTCGGTGACGATGATGCTGCGCAAGTAGTCGGTGATCTGCGCTGTGGTGTATATCCCTTGCGCGCCGACGACCTGACCAACGAAGCGCTGCGGGTCTTTGACCTGCATGGAGTAGGTGCCGAACGAGCGCAACTGCACCATACCGAGGATCGAGTCGGGCACAGTGATTTCTGCTGGCGTGCCCCACTTTAGATCGATGAACTCTTTTGTGGCGACGAAGTAAACCTCGGCTGGAAAGGGCGTCCGGTCGTTTGTCACCAGACCGATCAGGCTGGCGAGCAAGGGGATGTTCATCGTGGTCAGCGTGTGCCGACCCTCGCTGAGCACATCCAACGCCTTGCCGTCGCGGTAAAACACCGCGACTTGCCCCGTGCGCACAATCACCTGCGAGCCGAGGCGGATGTCACCTGCGCCCTGCTCGGGCACGCGCTGCACAATTTCGTTTGCGCCCTGGTCGGGCCACTCGATCACGTCAATGATTCTTGCCATCAGTTGTCTCTCCTAAAAAACACTTGGGGGCAACTCGCCTCACAGCCCTGTGATCACCTTGCTGCGCTGAGCGAAGAGTTGGGCGATGGACTGAATGACTACTGCAAGGTCGTTAAGGGCTTGCTTGAGCGCGACAGGGTCGGAAGCGGCTGTGTCGAGCGCGTCAATTGCGGCGCTCACGCGCGGCAGTTGGTCGACAAGCTGAAGGTCAAACGCTTCCAGCGCGTCCAGATCGTCCTCCTTGACACGAATGGCGTCGAAAAAGCCAGCGTAGCCTTGTGGGGCGAAGCGGATGCGATCGATCAGCGTTTGCAGCGCAGTCTTAACTGCGCCGAAGTCGCTCATCCACTCCAGGCCAAGCGTGTCCAGCACGCGGTTCTGCACCAGGGTGATGCGGTCGAGCTGAGCAGCGAAGTCGCGCGTCAACGCCTCACGCAGCAGCCGGTCTGCCTCACGGCGCATCTCTTTCTCTTTGTAGCCGCGGTAGCCGGGGATCTTGCCGATCAGGCGCTCAAGCGTCCCGCGCTCGCGGCTAATTCGGTCATACGTCGAACTCATGTTTCGTCTCCTTGTGGTTCAAGTTCACGACGCGAGGAAGACCTCGCTGCCGCAATATGCACATTTGACCAGACCTTTGCCGGCGAGTTCTACCTGACCGCCGCACTTCGGGCATGTGCCGCTTTTGATCTGCGATGCCTCGGCGGAGTAAAGCACGCCAGAGTCCCAATCAACATAGCCGCTGAAGAGCTGCTTGCCGATCAGGTCATAGACGAGCTGGCGCGTCTGGTCGCGCGTCAGCCCAAGCTCGATTGCGGCGTTGTTCAGCTCAACCCGCCCTTGTGTCATCACCATGCTGAGCAGCCTCTGCTGCCGCTTAATGTGCGCTTCTTCAACTGCCTCAACCTTGCCTCGGCTCAACGTGTAGGCGCCGAGCCCGATCAACGGCGCAGTGAGCACCAAGACAAAGAACAGGGCAAGGATGCGCCCGCCTTGCGTCTCAATTGAGCCACCCAGCGCCCAGGCTGCCCCAGCCAGGAACAACGCAGCGCCTATGCCGAGAAGGATGTAGCCTAGAGTTTTGCTTTGATTCATCGGTCTTAGCAACAAGGTGGATTATGCACTTGACTGAGTGCTTTGACACGCCAGCTCGCGCGCAAGCAGTGCACAGCAGTTTGTCTGCCCAAAGGTTAGTAGCACGGTCTAGTCACCTCGCGACCGGGTTAGCGCACCAGGCGCAGCTCAGCACCAGCAACACGTTTAGTTGCACCGACTGGTTTGTGCCGCCCTTATCGCACTGGACTAGAACAAGCCGACTACGGCTCAGCGGAGAGGGTAACCTGGAGTTAGAGCAGTGAGGTCAATCCACGCGGCGCAACGATTTCACCTTCGCTCTTGAGCAAGCCTACCCCCTCCGACGACTCAATCAGTTCGAGCGCGCCTAGATCTACCCGAATGGCGTAGAAGTACAGGCAATAGAGCTTGTCCACGCCGCGCTCAGCTAGGCGGCTCTGCCATGCTGCATCGCGTGCCCGCTGTATCCATGCACGCACATCGCGCTGGTTCAAGCGCGCCTTCACCTCAACAAGTATCCACACTCGCTGCCCTTGCGGGTTTTCAAACGGCATCAGCACATCGATTTCGCCGTCTACGCTGAGGGTGGTCTCTGGTCCGAGGGCACGGAAGCCCTTCTTGCGCATGACGACTTCAAGCACGCTGGCAGCCTCTTCCTCAAGCGTGGCGCCAAAGGTTTGCTGTAGCCGGTCGACTTTGGCTTTGAGCTCTTGGAACTCTTCCTCTCGGAACCTTCGGAACTCAGCCATGAACATGTCGAGGCGCTGCTCTGTGCGTCGCTGCGCCTCAATCAGCGCTGCCACAGCCACCTCCAGCCGCGCAATGCGCTCCTCTGCGCCTCGCTGCACCTCGGTCAGCGCTGCCACAGCCGCCTCCAGCCGCGCAATGCGCTCCTCTGCGCCCCGTTGCGCCTCGGTCAGCGCTGCCACAGCCGCCTCCAGCCGCGCAATGCGCTCCTCTGCGCCCCGTTGCGCCTCAGTCAGCGCTGCCACAGCCGCCTCCAGCCGCGCAATGCGCTCCTCTGCGCCCCGCTGCGCTTTGACCAGTTCTGCAAGCTGCTGCTCCGTGCGCTGCTGCGCCTCGGTCAGCGCTGCCACAGCCGCCTCCAGCCGCGCAATGCGCTCCTCTGCGCCCCGCTGCGCTTTGACCAGTTCTGCAAGCTGCTGCTCCGTGCGCTGCTGCGCCTCGGTTAGCGCTGCCACAGCCGCCTCCAGCCGCGCAATGCGCTCTTCCACGCGCCGCTGCACCTCCACGAGCTCGCGCACGAGGGCTGGCAATTCCAGAAGCTCATCGGTTAGCACAAGCCGGCGTAACTCAGCGCGCCACTCAGGGTGCGCTTGCAGTGCCTCGATCAAGGAGCGGAAAGCAGCATACTCTGACGCCATGGCAGATCCTACCTCTAGGCATTCTATCACTCGGAACATCTTGTTTACGCGGGGATGCGAGCAGCATGAGCACCGGCAACGGAGAACGCAAGAAGTGCCTAGAGGTAACCCATCGCTCGTTCTACTATGGGCGCAAGATTTAAGTTAAGATGGCGCCATGCAGCCTGAGACAGAAATACTGCAAGGGGACTGCCTGCAGCAGATGGAGACCCTGACGGACAAGGGCTATCGGTTTGCGCTCACCTTCCTTGACCCTCCTTTTAACCAAGGCAAGGAATATGCTCACTTCAACGATAACCTGCCACAAGAGGACTATTGGCGCTGGATGGGCGACGTTTGCAAAGCAGTGCATCGCCTTACTTTGGACGGCGGCGCTATCTACTTCATGCAGCGCGAGAAAAACACAGAGCACGTGCTGCGCACGTTGCGGGAAGCAGGGTGGACGCTGCAGAACTTGATCATCTGGGCTAAGCGCACCTCTGCTGTTCCCTGCGAATGGCGCTACGGGAAGCAATACCAAATTATCGCTTTTGCGACGAAGGGACATAAGCCGCGTCTCTTCCATCGCCTTCGCATTGATGCGCCGCTCCGCCCAGAACACCGCTTGCCCCGCGAGGCAGGGATATACGTTACTGATGTCTGGGATGACATCCGTGAGCTCACCTCAGGCTACTTTGCAGGCGAAGAGGCAATCCGCGACAAGTTTGGAGGTCGGTTTCACAAACAGCAGTCACCCGTGGCGCTGCTGGCTCGTGTGGTTCTTAGCTCAACTGCGCCAGGAGACTGGGTACTTGATCCCTTCGCGGGCACAGGAACAACAGCCATCGTCGCGCGCCAGCTCGGACGACACTCGGTTGCGATTGAAATTGACCAGCAGAACGTAGCGTGCATTCGCTGGCGGCTCGCAGCACAGCGCGAGGCAGACTCTGTGGAGAACCTCAAGCCCTATTACCGCTTTACCCCTGACCTTGACCACATTTGGGGAGGGGGTAGCACATGCACTCAAGCCCCCGAAGCGCAGTTTCGGCTGTTCGAGCAGGGCAGAGCGTATGGGCGTGTTTAGGCTCTACGCGGAGATAGCACAGCACCTGACTTCTCACCCCGACTCTCTTGCCGACAGCCCGCTAGAGAGGATCGCAGCCGTCTACTCTCCCTACGCTTACATCGGAAGTCGGGAGATGCTCGCATCGGCTGTCGTCCGCGATGCAGAACGCCTGCGCTCCTGCAAGGCAACACTCGTCCAAACGAGCGACATCACCTCTGGCGCGCTTGCCGCGCGATGGTATGGTCGATCCGACTGGCGCGTTGACTCAGGCGCATTTCCTGATTTCGTTTTGGCCTGGGAGGAGAGGGGGATCCTTGGCGACGGTGCACTGGTAGAGCTCAAGGACTCACGCGATCAGTCAATCGCGTCATTCAACTCAACCCTGCCATCAGCGCGCAAACGGATCAGCACGCTCACCGATTTAGTCAGAGACGCTGTAGATCGATACGAGCGCTGTGCCTCACTGAGACCCGATGAGAGACCAGATGAACGCGACTGCTTCTATTTGGTTCGCACGCGCAAATCTGAGCCAAGGGAGTGCCGTCTGTCGCTTGTGCAGGGGACGTTTTTTGAGACGCTGCCCAACAACGAGCTGCTCAAAGCGTTATGGAAGCAGGTGCTTGACCAAGCGGAAGTCCCCGCCGAACTGCAGGAGAAGCTCTCGCCCTATCTCTCGCAGCTTGAGAGGGCCGATATAGCGCAAACGCGGCAAATCGAGGGGGCATCGGTCAAGCCTCGCCTGCGGATCATGAGCGAGGTTCACAGCGAGGGCAATCCCCATCGCTACGCCGAGATTACACCTCGCAGCGTAAACCTCATCGTGAAATTGCCTGAAGAATGCGCCGATCTTCGAGGCGACGACCTCATTCGCCGAAGCAGCGGGTGGATTCTTGAGTTATTTCGAGCCGATGGCGTTGCCGCATCGGCAAAAGAGCCAGCGCACGACCAGCTTGTCCTAGCGGGGGAGCTGCGAGCACAGCTTAAACTCATCAGGCATAGACGGAATGGGCTGCACCCCTGC
>JANWZM010000008.1 GCA_025054635.1 Thermoflexales bacterium | reverse complement strand
CGCTGATCGTATCCCAACCCAGAAGGGCAGTATCTGAGCAAAGATTGTCTAGGCTCTAGTACTGTTGGCTTGTGGCTTGCACTCGCTCCTGCGCACATCTCCCCAGGAGCTCACCCACATCTCAGGCAGCCCTCTGGGAGGAGAGCAGGGGATGAGCATCGGGCGCGCGCAGCGTGCCTCTACTGCGGCTCGGGTTGGTAAGCGTGTAGGGGCGCATGGCGTGCGCCCCGCATTGCGTGCGCCCCGTCGTGCCAGAACGCGGGCGCGCGCAGCGCGCCCCTACGGTGTCATTCCCCTTTGCCCTGTGCGTCTCTCGCCGCTTGTGTCTCAAACGTGGACGCTGGACAGGTCGGATGCGCTTCTTTGCAGCGTTGTGGGTAATGGATAGCCTGTGGGAGGAGAGAGGATGCGCATCACATCGGCAGCGCCAACTGCTGCTCGGGACGATGCCCATCCAGCAAGACAAACGGCAAGGCGCGGTGTATGTTGACCCCGAGCGCTGCGAGCTGTGACGGCTCTCGCAATGTGCGTTGACGCCGCGCTGCCAAAATTGCCTCAGCGCCTTTCAGCCCAATCCCCGGCACGCGCAACAGAAGCTCGCGGTCGGCGCGATTGACCTCGACAGGGCTGTCGCTGAGATGCCGCTTGCCCCAAGCCAACTTCGGATCTTCGTTCAGCGGCAGGCGACCGTTGGCGTCGAACGGAAGCTCATCTGCCCTAAAGCCGTAGTCGCGCAGCAAGAACGACGCTTGATACAGCCGGTGCTCGCGCCAAGCCGACTCCGCTGGCTTGCCCTCAAGAGGTGTGTCGTTCACCGGGTGAAAGGCGGAGAAGTAAACGCGGCTGAGGCGAAACTCGCGCAGCGCGCGGTCAGTCGTGCCGAGGATCTCCAGGTCGCTTTCGCCGGCGGCGCCGACGATGAACTGAGTGACTAGCGAAGCCCAGCGCCGTCCTGGTGGCGGTAGCTGCGTCCGCCGAATCTCAGCCGCCCAGCGCAGCACTTGCCACAGTTCACCCTCGAAGACTTTGCGCGGTGCGATTTGCGCCAGGCGCGGGGCGCTCGGCGCCTCTAAGTTAATCGAGACGCGGTCAGCAACGCTCATCGCAGCAAGCACTTGATCGCGCTCGCAACCGGGCATCAGCTTCAGGTGCACATAGCCACCGAAGCGGTGCTTCTGGCGCAGGATTGCCACGGTGTCAATCAGCTTGTCCTGCGTGTTTACTCCACCGTTGACGATGCCCGAGCTGAGGAAGATCCCCTCAACAAGACGGCGACGGTGCAGCTCAGCGAAGACCTGCGCCATCTCATGCGGCTTGAGCGTGGCACGGCGGAAGTCGCGCCCAGCCCGAAACGGGCAGTAGAAGCAGTTGCGCTCGCAAGCAGAGGTCAGCAGCGTCTTCAGCAGCCGAATCCGCTTACCGCCTGGCATCAGCGCGTCTTGGATGCCAAGCGAGTTCTTCTTAGGCTCGGTTGCCGAGACCAGCGCGCGCTCGGGCTGCGCGCCGAAGACGCGTTGCAGCGCCTTTGGGTCGTAGCCGCACGGGGCAACGCCCGGCACAGGCGACACCTCTTCCGCTGGCTCGAAGATCGCTGCCTGGCTTAAGTGGAGTAGATTGCTTAGCGCAGAAGTAGAACACACGTTCTAATTCTACTCAAGCGCTGAACGTAGGTTGGGGAAGTGCTGAATTCCGCGAGGGCTCATGCACCGGGGGTTTCTGAACTATTTCCAAACTAGACCGAGATCGGGAGTATGTGGCAAGGCTTGTCAAACCGCTCTCGCCCCTGCCCACCTCTCCCTCAGGATTGCCCACATCTCAGGCAGCCCTTTGGGAGGAGCGCAGGGCGCGCGCGGCGCGCCCCAACGATGTCATTCCCCTGGGCTTTGCGGGCTGCTTGCCACCGAGCACCACGTGTCCGAGCCAAAACACTTCCTCGCGATCTTCCCCGACTCATCCCGCGCTTGTATGATCTCAGCCTGCGATGGAAGAGCTGCTTATCCCACTGAAAGACAAGTTAGCCGACATTGAAGCGCGACTGGCTAACTTGCGGGAGCGCCTTTGAGATCGCCAAGAAAGAGGCGCGCATTGCCGAGATCGAGCGACTTAGCGAAGCCCCCACATTTTGGACAGACCCAATCCGCGCTCAAGCCTTGATGCGCGAGATGGCTGCGCTCAAGGCAAAGGTTGAGGCGCAGCGTGCGCTCGAGCGCCGAGCCGCTGACATCAGCGTGCTGATCGAGCTTGCTCACGAGGGGAATGATCTCAGTCTGCTCCAAGAAGCCGATGCTGAACTGCCCGCACTGCTCGATGCGCTGGAGAAAGCTGAGTTCGCGCTGATGTTCAGCGGCAAGCATGACGCCGCAGACGCCATCCTCAGCATCCATCCCGGCGCAGGCGGGCTAGATGCCCAGGACTGGGCGGAGATGCTGTATCGGATGTATGTGCGCTGGGCGGAGCGCCACGGCTTCAGCGTGAGCGAGATCGATTACATCCCGGCAGAGGGAGCGGGCATCAAGCATGTCACCCTGCAGATCAGCGGCGAGTATGCCTTCGGCTACTTGCGCAGCGAGCGCGGCGTGCATCGCTTGGTGCGCTTGTCACCGTTCAACGCTGGCAACACCCGCGAGACCTCTTTTGCCCGCGTCGAGGTTTACCCTGACCTCAAGGACGACGAGATCAAGATCGAGATCAACCCGAACGACCTAGAGATTGAAACCTTTCGCTCGCAAGGCGCGGGCGGTCAAAACGTCCAGAAGAACGAGACTGCGGTGCGCATCCGCCACTTGCCGACGGGCATTGTTGTCACTTGCCAAGACCAGCGCAGCCAGCTACAAAACCGTGAGCGCGCGCTGCACGTCTTAAAGGTGCGCTTGCAGGAGCTCGAGGAGCGCCGACGCGAGGCAGAGCTGCGCCAACTGCGCGGCGAATACGTCGAGGCGGAGTTCGGCAACCAGATCCGCAACTACGTTCTTCACCCTTACCAACTGGTCAAGGACACGCGCACCGACTACGAGACCAGCCAGGTCTACGACGTGCTGGACGGTGACTTGGACGCCTTCATGGAGGCATACCTCAAGAAGATGCCAGCAAACTAGCTTGTGGGATGGCGGTGAAGATTTTGGCGCTCAGCGACGAAGTCGTGCCCTGGCTGCATAGCCCGCGCCTCATCGAGACGTGTGCGGATGTGGACTTTGTAGTGAGCTGCGGAGACCTGCCGCCGGACTACTTGGAGTTTGTGATCTCGACGCTGAACAAGCCCGGGTTTTACGTGCACGGCAACCATGACGCGCGATACAACGGTCGAGCCGAGAGCTTGCTGGGGTGGATTAACGTTGATCTGCACACCTGTCGCGCTGGGGCAGTGCGCATTGCGGGGCTGGAGGGATGCCTGCGCTACAAGCCTGATGCGCCCTTCCAATACACCCAAGACGAGCAATGGCTGCGCGCCTTCTGGCTTGCGCGCAAGCTCGCGCCAGGGCTAGTGCGCTTCAAGCGCGGGGTGGATGTCATGCTCAGCCACGCTCCGCTGCGTGGCATTCACGACGGTCAAGACCATGCTCACACCGGATTCGATGCGTTTGTTTGGTTGGCAAAGACATTCAAGCCGCGCTTATGGCTGCACGGTCACCAGCACCGCAACTACAATCCGCAGCAGCCAGCAGAGACCTGGCTGGGACAAACGCGCGTGGTAAACGTGCATCCGTATCGAATCTTGACTCTGGATTGACCCAGCGCCTCGTCCGCTGCGCTTAATGCACCCATGATTGTGATCGATGCCTCGCCAGCAGTGCACCGCAAAGCTGGGCTCGGGCGCTATGCTCAAGCGCTCATTGAGGCATTGGTAGCCGACACAAAGGAGCAAGCCCGTGAGCGCTACGCGATCTTCTATTACGCCGCTGAGGAGGTCGAACCGGAAGGTCAGCTTCGGACGCTGCCGCGCGTGACGACGACCCAATCGGCTTACGATTGGCGGCTGCGCACGCTGCTGGCGCATTGGTTCAACCGACCGCAGAACGACCTGTTCAGCGGCGCAGTTAAGCCCCGCTTGTTCCATGCCACTGAGCATTTGCTGCCGCGTCTGAGTGGGGTGCGGACGGTCCTCACGTTGCACGACCTGATTTTCAAGGCTTTCCCGCGCTACCACTTGCCGCGCAACTACCTGTTCTTGCAGCTCGCCATGCCGCTCTTTTTGCGCCGCGCAGATGCGATCATTTGCGTGAGCGAGCACACTAAGCGCGACGCAGTCAAGCACTACCGCGTGCCCGAAGAGAAGATTCGCGTCATTTATGAAGGTGTCGAACCCCACTTCTCACCCGACATCCCCTCGGCGACGCTGCGGCGGGTGCGTGAGCGTTACCACTTGCCCGACCGATTTGTCCTGTTCGTCGGCACGATTGAGCCGCGCAAGAATCTGCCTGTGCTCTTCGAAGCGTTCCAAGCCCTGCGCGAACAAGCGCCTGACCTCGCTGAGGAGCTGTTGATCGTCGGCAAGCAGGGCTGGTTGCATGAAGGCGTGTATCGCATGGTGCACGAGCTCGGACTCACCGGCTTAGTGCGCTTCGTCGGGCGAGTAGACGACGAAGACCTACCAGCGCTCTATCGGCTGGCAAGCGTGATGGCGTTCCCTTCGCTCTACGAGGGGTTTGGGCTGCCCCCGCTGGAGGCGATGGCGTGCGGAACGCCTGTCGTCGCCTCGAACGCAGCCGCGATGCCCGAAGTGCTCGGCGATGCCGCGCTGCTGATTCCACCGACTGACCCAAGCGAGTGGACACGTGCCTTGCGCAGCGTGCTGAGCAACGAGAGCGTGCGCCGCGACTTGTCGCAGCGCGGTCGGCAGCGCGCTGCGCAGTTTGACTGGCAAAAAACAGCCCGCGCGACCCAAGCCCTCTACCAGTCTCTGCTTACTACGAGCACGTCAGCGTAGGACATGCCAATCGTCTTGCTTGACCCTGCTAATTTCCTGCAAGCTGCTGGGCTAATCTTGATGTTCATCGGCTTAGTTGGCGTGTTTCTGCCTGTGCTGCCGGGGCTGCTGCTGATCTGGATCGGCGCGCTCGTTTGGTCTGCAGGTGACGGTTTTCAGCGGCTCAGCGCGCCTGCGCTGGCAGTGATGGGTATTGTCATGGTTGCGGGGTGGGCAGCGAATTGGTGGATGACCGCTTCGATGACGCGCCGCGAAGGCGCTTCATGGTTGACCGTTGCCGGTGCAATCATAGGCGGCGTTGTCGGTGGAGTTGTGCTGACGTTCGGCTTGCCTGTCATCGGGTCAGTGATTGGCGCTGTGCTGGGAGGGATCGCTGGTGTGTTCATCGTCGAGGGGTATCGCCAGCGCCGCCTGAAGCCTGCGCTCAAGTCAGGCGGGCGCTACTTAGCCGGCTGTGTGCTCGGTCAAATGCTCGAGATGCTGTTCGCCCTGATCATGCTGCTGTGGTTCGTCGTCCAAGCGACAGGGCTAGTAGACGTGTTTTAGAGGCGAGCTGCCCTGTAGAAGCAGTTCGCCGCCACACCTTGAGGCATGCGTTGAAACAAAGTCCCTCACCCCGAATAGCGCTCCGACGAGAAGAGGGCGCAAGGGGGTGAAGGCTAAGCCCTAACGCAAGTGCCCTGACCCGATGCTTAATTTGGGCGCGCTTGCACAGCAACCGTCACACGCTGGCTCTCATTGCGGTTGCCTGCACCGTCGTAGGCTACGACGTAGAACTCAAACACCCCTCCCTCACGCGGCAGCATCCACTTGACCGTGAAGGGCGCAGCCGTCTTTGTCACGAACAGCTCACCGTTGGCGTAAAACTCGACCTTGCCGATGGCGTAGTCGTCCTGCACATCCACCACGAAGTCAACCCACTCGACGTCTGGGACAGTGTATACCTGACCGTTGATCGGCCAGAGCAGCCGCAACGCTGGTGGCGTGTTGTCCAGAGTCACTCGGGTGACGAATTCTGTAACCTGCCCGTTGGTCTCCTGTCGCACGACCTTAAGGGAATACGGACCAGAGGGCAACCCCGCGACGTTCCAGTTCTCCAGCAGCCCCTCGCTGACTTGGTTGCTGTGGTCAGAGCCGATCTGCTGCCACTGCTCAGGGGTTGGCGACCAGCCAGGGGCGAAGAACACACGGTAGAGCAGCCATTCTCCGCCGCGCGCATTGCCCAAGATCGGAACAACGCCGATTGGCGGCGTATTAGCTGGATCTGCCCCTGTCGTTGGGGTGAGCACACCGCTGACAAAAGCGCCTGTGCGGGGCGAAATGATGGCGACATCGCCTGCGGTGACCGTTCCGCCGAATCGGGCGTCGAAGTCTGTGGGGGCAAGGGGCAGCTTTGCCTTTTCTTCCTCAGGCAGCGAGGCATACCAGTCCATCGCCTGGGGAGGGAAGACATACATTGGGCGCAGCTCAACAAGCTCTGGCGGCGTCCCAGGCAACGCCAGCTTGCCTGTCTCGCGGTTGATTGGGAAGTTCTGCACTGTTGTGCTGCGCTGGGTCGGCTCGGTGCCTGGGATAAACCACTCCAGGCGCGAGGGACAAACATCGTTGGCGAGCATGCCGTCAATCACGCATACGCTCACGCGAATCAATCCCTCTGGGACAGGGAACGGTCGGATGGGCAGGTCGCGGTGCAGAAGCTCCATGACCTCCTTCCAAATGGGCGCAGCGCCGGTCAAGCCAGTGACGCCGCGGCTCATTGGCTGACCGTCGCTGTTGCCGACCCATACGCCGACTGTGTAGTCTGTGGTGAAGCCGAGCGTCCAGTTGTCGCGGTATTCGTTTGTGGTACCAGTCTTGACTGCCGCAGGGCGTCGGTTGCTCAAGTCAAGCACGGAGGGGAAGCCGAAGGCTGCCGCGCGCGCTTGCGGGTCAGACAGGATGCTTTTGAGCAGATAGGTCAGGCGCGGGCTGTCAGGCCCGAGCAGGTTTGGTTTGACGGCTGGTCTGTATTCGTAGAGCACACGCCCGCTGCGGTCTTCGATGCGCATGATTGCGGCGGGGTCGAGCTCGCGGTGTCCGAATTTGCGCAGCGAGGACGGGCGCGGCGCGCCGATCATGTTGCCGTCGTTGGCGATGGTGGCGTAGGCGTAGGTCAAATCAAGCAGCTTGACCTCGCCACTGCCAAGCGCGAGCGGCAAGCCGTAGCGCAGCCCCGCGTCGAGGTCGGTGATGCCAAGCCTGTGGGCTAGGCGAATGACGTTGCCAATCCCCGCTCGCCTGAGCGCCTCTACGGCTGGAATGTTGTAGGAGCGCGCTAGGGCTTCGCGCATCAGCACTGGGCCGTGATACTCCCGGTCGTAGTTCTCGGGGAGGTAAGGCACCTCGCTGCCACTGTCGAACGCAGTGCGCACGTCCCAAAACAGCGTCGCGGGAGATGCGCCTTGACGCAGCAGCTCCAAGTAGGTGATCGGCTTGAACGCTGAACCGGGCTGGCGGGGAGCAAGTGCAACGTTGAACTTGCCGTCAATGTTGTCGTTGAAGTAGTCCAAGCTACCGACCATGGCGATAATCTCGCCCGTGTCTTGCTTGAGCACGACGACGGCAGCGTTGTTGACGTTGCGTCGTTTGGCTTGAAGCTCGGCAATCTTCGCGTTGGCGATTTGGCGCACAGCCTCGTCCACTTCCAGGTCGAGCGTGGTGTAAATCTTCAAGCCGCCGCGCTCGACGAGGCTAGTCGCAGCCTCTGTGCCGATCCCCAAGTGGTCTGCCAGCACCTCAATCGCTTTGTCCTTGGCGTAGATCGAGAAGTGCGGCGCGCGGATGGCGAATCGCTGTGTGCGGCTGGCGTAGGTGAGCGGCTGCCGTTTTGCTGCTGCAGCCTCCTGCGGGGTGACAGCGCAGCCGGGCACGCCAAAGCGCGTGCGCTCCACCATGAGGTCCAGCACGAGCGATTGGCGGAATTTCGCCTCGTTCGGACTGTTGAACGGATTAAGGCGCGGCGACTGGGGGATATGAGCCAACATCGCTGCTTCCGCCAGGTTCAGGTCGCGCGCGCTTTTGCCGAAGTAAACCCGCGCCGCTGCCTCGATCCCGTAGGCTAGGTTGCCGTAGAAGTTTGTGTTCAGATACCACTCCAAGATGTCACGTTTGCTGTACCGGCGCGTGACCTCCGCGGCAAGCAGCACCTCCTTGATCTTGACAGCCGTAGTGCGCTTCGGACCAGCGCGCTCTTCGGGCGGGAGGATGACCTGCTTGACAAGCTGTTGCGTGATGCCCGATCCACCTTGCACTGCGCCGCCGCGAAGGTTAGCCACGAACGCGCGCGCGATGCCGCGCACATCGAACCCCTGGTTCTCCCAGAAAGTCTTGTCCTCAATCGCAACGGTGGCGCAGATCAAGTAAGGCGAGATGTCGTCCAGCTTGACCCATTGTCGGTCGCCGCCAGTTGGATCGATGATCTCGTAGAGCAAGGTGCCCCGACGGTCGTAAATCTTCGTCGTTTCGAAGTCCTCGCGGACTTTCACGATCTCGTCTGGATTGGGCAAGTCGCGGGTGAGGCTGGTGTAAACCGCGCTTGCCGCGACAGCAGCACCGATGGGGATGGCGATTGAGAGAACGGTCATCCCAACGACGAAGAGCGCGGCTATTCGGAGCACACGGCGGAAGGCACTGTCGCGTGTGGATGCTTGGCGGTGCCGACGCAGACGCACCAGTTGTGGAGCGTTCATCGAACGTTAGCTTAGCACAGGCACGTGCCCAACAACCGAGCTAACTGCGCGCGCCAAGCTGCTGGCGTAGCCGTGCCAGCTCTGCCTCAAGCTCGGCGGCGCGCTGCTCGGCGGCTTCAGCGCACTGCCGTTCTAGCTCTGCCACTCTGACAAGCTCTGTGCTCAGGGGGAGCAACACCCCATCGATGCAGTGTCCGTTCCTGACCACGAGATCGTAGCCTGTTGGCTGGCGCAAGAGCGCCTTGCCATACAATCGTTAGGAGAATTGCGCGTTTCGCGCTAGAAGCAGGTAAATCGCGCGAGCCACACACGTCAGCGAGCAAGGCAGCAAGGATGGATTTTGTCTTTCGGCGCGCCTACCGAGGCAAGATCAAGGCAGTGATCCTGGACTGGGCGGGCACAGCGGTAGACCATGGGTCTTTCGCGCCGGTCGCGGCTCTCTTGCGCTTGTTTGAGCAGTGGGGCGTGCCGATTACTGTCGAGGACGCGCGCACCGGTATGGGCTTGATGAAGAAAGACCACCTGCGCGCGATCTTGGCGCGCCAGCGCGTCGCTGAGGCTTGGCAGATGGCTCGGGGCTGCTTGCCAAGCGAAGCGGAGGTCGAGGCAATGTTCGCGCAGCTTGTGCCCCTGCAAACAGCGTTGCTCGCCGAACATGCGGAGCCGATCCCAGGTCTGCTCGAGGTAGTTCAAGACCTGCGCCAGCGCGGTGTCAAGATCGGTTCGACGACGGGATACTTAAGCGGCATGATGACAGTGCTCGCCACAGAAGCTGCACGACGGGGCTACACGCCAGACTGTATCGTCTGTCCCGATCAGGTACCTGCCGGACGACCGTGCCCGTGGATGTGCTACCAGAACGCCATCCAGCTCGGTGTCTACCCGAACGAAGCAATCGTCAAGGTCGGCGACACGCCTGCCGACGTAGAGGAGGGGCTAAACGCTGGGATGTGGTGTGTTGGCGTTGCGCTGACGGGGAGTCTTGTCGGCTTGCGCGAGCATGAGGTAAACGCACTCGCGCCTGAACGGCGCGACGCCTTGCGCCGGTGCGCTGCAGAGCAGCTCTATCGTGCTGGCGCGCATGAAATCATTGACGGAATTTGGGAGCTCCCCGAGGCGCTCACGCGCATCGAGCGCCGTCTAGCGCAAGGGGAAAAGCCATAGCCTTCAGGCGTCAGAAGCAGCAAAGATGAACCTGGTTGCAGGTGCTCTAAAGGAGCTGCTACGTGCGATTGGTGATTGGACTCAACTCTTTATCGTAGACACATGGCGGCGAAGAATAGAAGCTCTCGTTTTCTTGCTCAAACGGGGTCGATCTGGCACTGGGTGGTTTGCCCTCTCGGTTAGCTCGCTTTTGGCGAGCGCATTCGCCTTTCTTGCTATACCCGCCGACGGGTCGTCTTTCTGGGAAGCCCCGCTGGGCACCTCTCTGCTCGCGGTTTGGGTGCCCTTCCTGTGGACTTTGGTCATCACCGTCAACGACAGGTCGGTAACGCTTCTGAGAATTCTTGTTGGCTACTACTCCCTCTACCACCTTGCAGGGCCGCCGGTATTTGGGGCAGGTTTGCCCCTTGCGGTTTTGCTCTTGCCCTGGGCTGCGCTCATCCTGTACGAGCGCACTCGCCGCAGCTCTTCAATGACAAACCCGCTGTGGCGAGCTGGCTGGGCAATTCTGTTCGCGCAGTTTCCGCCTCATTTCCCCTCTCTGCCGCTGTGGGCAAGCATCCTGATGAAAGCACTGGCGAGCTTTGCGGTGTTGTCGCTGCCGCAGTGGGATCAGCACCGCTTCCCCCATCTAGTGCGCGGGAGTGTGCTGTTCGCCAGCCTGACGTTGACTTACCTGCTAGGATTGGCTCAGGGCAGCACAGAGGTCGGCGCTCAAATCGTGCTGAGCCTGCGGGGTAGTTGGCAGCTCAGCGTGCCGCTGTGGATATGGCTTGGCGCCAACCTCGTCAACACAGGAGGTCAGGTAGGTCGTTTTGTTGGGCGCAGGGCGCTGGTCGTTCGCAACGTGATCCCACCGCGCTTCCTGCTCGGACTGCTCTTGTTGGCAGGCGCGCTCGTCTTGTTTGCAAGCTTTGTCGCTATCCTTGAGCCAACACTGCTCGTTCGCTACTACGAACTGCTATCGTGGGTAATGCCAAGCCCTCAAGCCCGCTTCACAGCGATAGGGGTGTTTGCAGTCCTCTTCCTCGCTGGCGTATCCAGCGTATGCCTGCAGCAGCGCATGCGCGATACGACGTTCAGTGCGCGCTACTTGTCTTTGCTGTCAGCAGCGGTTGCGTTCACAGTGCAGTTGGTGCAAAACTACTTTGGGGCCGCACAGTCTGCGAACGCGCAACTTGGGTGGCCGGCGTTTCTCGTTGCGCTGGGCTTGCTTCAGAATCTCACGCCAAGCCTGAAAGCACTCGCCAACAGGCTTGCCCGAGCCTCATTCTGGGTATACGGGTTCCTTTTGCTGCTGCTCACGGCACTGGTGATCGAACTGACCCCCTCTGCTGCGCTTGGTGCCAAATCTCAAACCTCAATGCTGCTGGCGAGGGCATACCTGGCTAGCCTGTATGGTTCAGTGCTGTGGGGGCTACCAGCGCTCTTAATCACAATCGTGAGCGCGAGCAGCATTTCTAGAGAAATGACTAGCTCGCTGAAGCCCTTCATGCTTGGCTACCTGATCTCCTGGCTGCTTGCGCCAACCCCACTGCCAAATGAGTGGCTGCCAGCATTCGCTTTCGGGTCTGGCGCGGCAGCACTGCTCCCCTCAGCATCACCGAGGTATTGGCTGCGCTGGCGACACGCGATGTGGCTAGCTCTCGGAGCAGTTGCCTTTCGAGCCTTTGCCTGGGCTTTACCGCTTCCGATTTTGCCCCTCGCTCAGACACTCTTGGAACAGTCTTACCTGCGCGGATCTGTCTATTTGTTCGAGGTGCAAGGGGTCATTCTGGTCTCAGGCGCGGTCGTTGCGGCGCTGATCGCGGCTGCTTGGGGCGCGCAGCCGCGCAAGCGATGGGTAGCCCTTGCTGCAGGGGTTGCGGCATGGATAGCGTACAGCGAGCTATGGAAACTGTTGACTGGTCTGAGCCTGTAACTGCCTATGGCTTCAGCAGCACGATGCCCGTGCGCGGGCCGAGCGTGACTGCAACGTCCACAGTGTTGCCCTGGAGCGTCTTGTAGCTGCCGTCTAGTGCTGCGCGCTTTTGCTCACCGGTGGGGTTGACCATGGCAACGCCGTTGCTAAAGCGACGCAGATACACCCCGCTGTCGAGCTTGACGTATGCGCCAGCAGGCGAGCCAATCGGCGCGGACAGGTAGGGGTCGTTGGAAAGCACAGGGTCTCCCGCGTCAAATTGGAAGTAGGTGTGTGCCCCATTCTTGCCCAGTAGATACGAGGCAACGCTATATCGCAGCCATTGCTGGGCAAGGTCTGTCGGTGTGCCAGCAGGCAGGCGCGTTGTCACTAGCACAACCTTGTCATCTTGCGAGATCGCACTGAGGTAGTCCACGTCGCGCTTCCAGGCAGCCTCGGGCTTGAACTCGTTTGTTTTGCTGATGGGCGAGCGGAGGAAAGCCTCGATGTGCACGCCATCGGCAAAGGTTGCTAGCTGCTGGGCAGCGCTAGGGCTTGCGGCGTAGGCTGTGCCGTCGCGCCAGGCATATCCTCCGATGATCAGCAGGCGATCTGGTGTCTTGGCGCGGATTGCGCGTAATAGCCCCTCCACTGCGTCACGGCGCTGGTCTTCGGTAAATCCTCTAGTGCCTGTGAAGACTGGCGTTGCGTTGGTGCGGATCAAGTCTTCGCCGACGTTGCTGAGGATCACGCCTTGAAACGGCCCCTCGGCGAGCGCTGAAGCGACTTGTTCAGCAAGATAGGCACGCACTTCCTCTTTGCGGATGTCGAGCAGCGGCGAGGCGTTGTCCGCACTTGCGAGCGCAGGGCGCTTGTTGCGATCGTAGAGCAGCCAGTCCGGCTTTGACTCGCGCAGCTCGGGCGCGCCTGCATAGACCTGAGCTTGTGCCAGCGTCACCAGCAACGGGTTGCGGCGCTGCTGGTATTCCAGTGCAGCCTTGCCCACCGCCAGGTCGAGGAAGCCCTGCCAGCTTTCAGCATCAGAGAGTCGGTCAGACCACAAACCGATCGCCTTTGTGGTCTCGACGGGCAGCGCCTTTGGCACAGGCGTCGGCGGAAGCGGCGTTGCCGTTGGCAGCGGCACCGGCGTTGCCGTCGGCGTTGGCTGCGGCAGCGGCGCGGCAGGCACAAACGCGACAGGAGAAGGGATCGGGTCAATTGCACCCTGCTCGAGCGCCGCAGGTGCACAGCCAACAGCCAGCGCTAAGGCAAGGGCACTCGCCAGGCGCAGGCTACATGCCGAACGCATCTCTGAGCTTGTCGAAGAAGCCCTTCTCTTGTTGCGGCACGACCTCTTTGCCCATCGTCCGCGCAAGCTCCATGAAGAGTTTGCGCTGTTCGGGGGTGAGCGTTTGTGGGATTTGCACGTTGACAATCACAATCTCGTCGCCACGACCGGGGCGTCGCAGATAGGGCACGCCGCGTCCCTTCAGGCGGAAGACGCTGCCGCTTTGGGTGCCCGCAGGAATGGCGAGCTTCTCCTTGCCGTCAACGGTCGGCACTTCGACCTCGTCGCCGAGCGCAGCTTGCGCGACGTTGATCGAGACCTCAACGATGATGTCGGTGTCTTTGCGGCGGAAGAAGGGGTGCGGGTTGACCTTGATATTGACATAGAGATTCCCAGGCGGTCCGCCATTGATGCCTGGCTCACCCTCGCCGTTCAGGCGGATTTGTGTGCCGTTGTCCACTCCAGGCGGGATGTTGACCACGAGCGTGCGGGTGACGCGGACTTGCTTGCGCCCGCCGCACTGCTTGCACGGCACGTTGACCACCTCACCTGTGCCGCTGCAGGTCGGGCAGGTGGCGACGCTGACGAATTGCCCCAGGATACTCTGCTGCACGCGCCGCACCTGCCCGCTGCCGCCGCAGGTTTGGCAGCGCACAGGCGAAGTGCCTGGCTCTGCGCCGATGCCGCCGCAGCGCGGACAGACCTCGCTGCGGACGACCTCGATCTCCTTCTCCGTGCCGAAGACAGCCTCCAGAAAGTCAACTTTGACCTCTTGGCTGATGTCGGCGCCACGCCGAGGGCCGCGGCGGGTCTGCGTGCTTGCGCGTGCAAACCCGCTGAAGAACTCGTTGAAGATATCGTTGATGTCGGTGAAGTCGGTGTAGCCAGCCCCAGCGCCAGCAGTCGCCGCATGCCCATAGCGGTCATAGGCAGCGCGCTTTTGCTCATCGCTGAGCACCTCGTAGGCTTCGTTGATCTCCTTGAACTTCGCCTCAGCGTCGGGCGACTTGTTGATGTCGGGGTGGTATTGGCGCGCCAGCCTGCGGAAGGCTTTTTTGATCTCTTCCTGGCTGGCGTCGCGCGAGACGCCCAACACCTTGTAGTAGTCAGGCTTGCTGCTCGAAGCCATCACTCACTCGCGTCTAGTTATCGGCTCTCGCGGAACTCACCCTCGACGACGTCGCCGTCAGGCGGTGGATTTTGGGCGCTGCCGCCGTCGCTTGAACCCTTCGAGGTCTGAGCCTGCTGATACATTGCCGCGCCGATCTGGCTGAGCAGGCTCTTCAGCTCCTGCGTCGTGCGGCGCATATAGGCAGCGTCTTCGCCAGCGATCGCTTGGCGCACCGCCTTGATGCGCTCCTCGAGGTCGCTCTTCTGATTCGCTGGAATCTTGTCGCCGTTTTCGCGCAGGAACTTCTCAGCCTGGTAAGCTGCGTTATCGCCCTCATTGCGCGCCTCGACGCGCTCGCGGCGGGCTTTGTCCTCAGCCGCGTGAGCTTGGGCTTCGCGCACCATGCGCTCGATCTCATCCTTCTGCAAGCCAGACGAAGGCTGAATGGTGATGTGTGCCGTTTTGCCTGTCGCCTTGTCTTGCGCCGAGACGTTGAGGATGCCGTTCGCGTCGATGTCGAAGGTCACCTCGATTTGCGGGATGCCGCGCGGCGCTGGCGGAATGCCGTCCAGGATGAACTTGCCGAGCGACTTGTTGTCGGCAGCCATTGGACGCTCGCCCTGCACGATGTGGATCTCGACGCTGGTCTGGTTGTCGCTGGCAGTGCTGAAGATTTGGCTCTTGCGAGTGGGGATGGTGGTGTTGCGCTCGATCAACGGGGTTGCCACACCGCCAAGGGTCTCGATGCTCAGCGTCAGCGGGGTGACGTCGAGCAGCAGCACATCACGCACCTCGCCGCCGAGCACGCCCGCTTGCACAGCGGCGCCGATTGCCACGACCTCGTCGGGGTTGACGCTGCGGTTTGGCTCCTTGCCGAACAAGCGGCGCACCGCTTCCTGGATCGCTGGCATCCGCGTCATGCCGCCGACCAGAACGACTTCATCAATATCGTTTTTGGTGATGCCCGCATCGCGCAGCGCCATTTCACATGGAGCGAGGCTGCGCTGGATCAGATCCTCGGTAAGCTGCTCGAGGCGTGAGCGGGTCAAGCGCGCCACCAGGTGCTTCGGCCCAGTGGCATCAGCGGTCAAGTAGGGCAAGTTGATCTCTGTCTCCATCGTTGTGGAGAGCTCAATCTTCGCCTTCTCAGCCGCCTCTTTCAGGCGTTGGAGCGCCTGCCGGTCGCCGCGAACGTCAACGCCTGTTTCCTTCTTGAACAGGTCAATCAGCCAGTCAATGATGCGGTTATCGAAGTCGTCGCCGCCGAGAAACGTATCGCCGTTGGTCGCCTTGACCTCAAACACACCATCGCCGATCTCCAAGATGGTGATGTCGAAGGTGCCGCCGCCCATGTCGTAGACAGCGATGGTCTCGTCCTTCTTGCGGTCCAAGCCGTAGGCGAGCGAGGAGGCGGTTGGCTCGTTGATGATGCGCAGCACTTCTAGCCCGGCGATTTTGCCGGCGTCCTTCGTTGCTTGGCGCTGGGCGTCGTTGAAGTATGCAGGCACAGTGATCACAGCCTGGGTTACAGGCTCGCCGAGGTAGGCTTCGGCGTCTGCCTTGATCTTCTGGAGGATCATCGCGCTGATCTCCTGTGGCGAGTACTCCTTGCCGCCCATGATCACTCGGCAGTCACCGTTCGGCGCGGGGACAACTTTGTAGGGGACGACCTTGAGCGCCTTCTGCACTTCAGGGTCGTTGAACTTACGCCCCATGAAGCGCTTGATCGAGAAGATGGTGTTCTCGGGGTTGGTCACTGCCTGTCGCTTAGCGACCTGACCGACTAGCCGCTCGCCAGTCTTCGGGTTCACAGCGACGACAGAGGGGATCAGGCGTGAACCCTCCGCGCTGGTGATCACAACAGGCTCACCGCCCTCCATTACAGCAACGACGCTGTTCGTCGTGCCTAAGTCAATGCCGATTATCTTGCCCATTTTTAGTTTTCCTTGATTATATCACTTTGCGACGCGGACTAGGGTCGGTCGAATCACGCGCTCGCCCAAGAGGTAACCGCGTTGCAGCTCCTCGATGATTTGTCCGCTGTTGAAGCCCTCTGCCTCATCATGGGTGACCGCCTCGTGATAGAGCGGGTCGAAGGCATCGCCAGGCTTGACCTCGATTGGCTTAACGCCCTCCGCTTCGAGCACGAGCTGAAGCTTGCGCTGGATCAGCATCACGCCCTCGATCCAGGTCATGTGGGCGATGCCTTGGGGCAGGGTCTTGGCGGCGCGCTCGAAGTCATCCAGGATAGGCAGCAATCTCCGCACCAAGTCGAGCGTGGCGAACGCGCGCAGTTCAGCTTGTTGCTGCTCTTGGCGCTTCTTGTAGTTAGCGAACTCCGCGCGGGCGCGCTGCCAACCATCCAAGTATTCGGCTGCTTGGGCGCGCGCCTCATCGAGCGCCTTGCGCACCGCTTCTAGCTCGCTCTCAACCGTTTGCGCGGTTGCTTGAGCCGTAGGCTGAGCCTCGGCTTGCCCATCTGCGGGGGGCTGGGGCATAGCCTCTTCGATCACTTGCTTTTCAGGGGTTGCTTCCATGCACATTCACCTCGCTGGGGCATTCAAAACGATTCGCCGTAGAGCTCGTTCACCAGATCACTCATGATGTCTGCGACGTAGCGGACAGCGCCGATAGCGCGTCCGTAGGGCATGCGGGTTGGACCGAGCACGCCGAGGGCGCCAGTGGCGAAGCCTTCTGCGCCGTAGCGCGCGATCACGACGCTGCATGCGCTTAACTCGCGCCAGCGACCCTCGCCGCCAATGATCACTTGCACCGTGCCGACAGGGGCGCTCAGCACGTCGTTCAAGAACCCAGGCTGCTCGAGCACATTCACCAAGGCGTTCATGTCGCTAGAGCGGTTGAACTCAGGCTCTTGCAGCACTTCAGTCAAGCCGTCTCGATAGACTTCGCTGCTGCTGGTTTGACCTGCATCCGTCATGAGGTCGAGCAAGATATGCATCACCTCGCCCTCAAAGCCGGCAAGGTCAGCAAAACGCTGGCGGATGGCTTCGGCATCCATGCCGACGGCTTGTTCGTTGAAGCGCGCAGCGATCTGGCTGAGCTCTGGTTGGCTGATCGGTTCTTGCAAGCTGAGCATGCGCTGGCGCACCGAGCCACCTTGGAAGACGACGATCATCAACACGAGGTGAGACTGGGTCGAGATCAGCTCCAGGTGGCGCAGGCGAGGGCGCTCCAAGCGCGGTGCAGTGACCAGCGACGCGCTGCGCGAGACCCGCGCAAGCACGGCTGCCGCAAGTTGCATCCACTGGCTCATCTCCATCCGCGCCTGATGGAACTGATGGCGGATGGTGTTCTTCTCCGCTGGGGGCAGCTCGACGTTGTCAATCAGACGTTCGACGAAGTAGCGATAGCCTTTGTCCGTAGGCACACGCCCGGCTGAGGTGTGCGGGTGCGTTAGGTAACCGAGCTCCTCCAGCACCGCCATCTCATTGCGGATCGTGGCGCTCGACACCCCAAGGTCGCTGGCTTCCATCAGCGCCTTCGAGCCAACGGGCGCAGCCGTGTCGATATACATCTGCACCACTAGCCCTAAGATCCGTTGTTGGCGAGGCGTTAACTCGGTCATCGCACAGTTCACCCTTGCCGCTTAGCACTCTATTGATTTGAGTGCTAAAGCGGGCTTAACGATGATACCATAAAGAGAGCGCTGCATGAGTAGGCGATGCACAGCGCAGCATCTCACCTTCTGCGCTGCCCTCCCGGGAGGAAGCAGGCTGAGATGAGAGGGCGCGCCGCACGCGCCCCTGCAGGTTGCTTGTAGTGAACAAAGACAGCGTGACACGCCTTTTCACGTATTCGTGGAGTCATCTCACGAATCGGCGAGGCAGTGCGCAGCACGTTGGTTGCTCAACGCTGGGCTTGTTCAGGCAGGCTTAGGCGCAAGCGTTGCACCTGACCCTTCCTGTATACTTTGCGCCCGAGTGACCTAGACAAAAGACGTAATCCTCGGAGGACAAACTGGATGACTCGGTTGGATTCGCCTACCTTCAGCCTGGAAAGCCTAGCTGCAGCCCTTAAGACGCAAATCGACAGCTTCACGCCAACGCTGACCGCGGTTGACGTCGGCACCGTGCGCGAGGTCGGCGATGGCATCGCCCGCGTGACTGGCTTGACCGGCGTGCAGTCGCAAGAGCTGGTCGAGTTCACCAAGAATGGCACGCTCGGCTTGGCGTTCAACTTGGAGCCAGATGAAGTCGGCGTGATCATCCTCGGCGACTACACCGACATCGAGGAAGGCGACATGGTGCGCAGCCTCGGCCGAGTCATCTCTGTCCCGGTTGGCGACGCCTTGATTGGGCGCGTGGTTGACCCCCTCGGACGCCCCCTGGACGGCAAAGGGCCGATCAACACGAACAAGTTCCGCCCTCTCGAGCGCATTGCGCCCGGCGTGATCAAGCGCGCCAACGTGGACACCCCGTTGCAAACAGGCATCAAGGCGATTGACGCGCTGATCCCAATCGGGCGCGGTCAGCGTGAGTTGATCATCGGCGACCGCAACACAGGCAAGACCGCTGTGTGCGTTGACACTATCATCAATCAGAAAGGCAAAGGGGTGGTGTGCATCTACGTCGCTATCGGTCAGAAGCTCGCGCAGGTCGCGCGCGTCGTGAGCACGCTGGAGCAGTTTGGCGCGATGGATTACACCATCGTCGTCGTCGCCTCAGCCGCTGATTCAGCGACCTTGCAATACATCGCGCCGTACGCTGGCTGCGCGATGGGCGAGGAGATCATGGAGAACGGCGTGACCATCGGCGGTCAGTTCATCAACGACGCGCTAGTGGTGTATGACGACCTGACCAAGCACGCCTATGCTTACCGCCAAGTCTCGCTGCTGCTGCGCCGCCCGCCTGCCCGCGAAGCATATCCAGGCGACATCTTCTACCTGCACTCGCGCCTGCTTGAGCGCGCTGCACGCCTAGCGTATCAGTGGGTGATCCGCGAGGAGAACGACAGCGACGAGTGGGGCGATGGGCACAGCGTCAACGGGGTGATTTACGACGGCGCCATCGGTGAGGAGACTGCGAAGCACGACATGAAAGCGCTGGCTGCGCAAACCGGCAAGAAGTACAAGCTGGTTAAGAATCCGCGCACCGGCGGTTCGCTGACTGCCCTGCCGATCATCGAGACACAGCTCGGCGACGTGTCGGCATACATCCCCACCAACGTGATCTCGATCACCGACGGACAGCTCTTCCTGGAGACGGACTTGTTCAACGCGGGTATCCGCCCCGCGATCAACGTCGGCATCAGCGTCAGCCGCGTCGGCGGTGATGCGATGACCCGCGCGATGAAGCAGGTCGCCGGCCGCCTGAAGCTTGACTTGGCGCAGTTCCGCGAGCTGCAGGCGTTTGCCACCTTCGGCAGCGACGTGGATAAGGCGACGTTGGCGCTGCTCGAGCGCGGTCGGCGCATGACTGAGCTGCTCAAGCAACGCCAGTACGAGCCGCGCCCGCTGTGGGCAATGGTCGCAGCGATCTTCGCCGGCACAAACGGCTATCTGGACAAGATCCCCGTCAATCGCATCCAGGACTGGGAGCAAAGCTTCCTGCAATACATCGAGATGTCCTATCCAGACATCGTCAACGCGATCATGACGGAGAAGCGACTGAGCGACGAGACCATCGCCAAGCTCAAGTCAGCCATTGAGGCCTTCAACAAGACCTTCAACTAACAAGAATGGCCACTGCACGCGAAATCAAGCGCCGCATCCGCAGTGTCAAAAACGTTCGCCAGATCACTAAGGCGCTGGAGTCAGTCGCGGCGGGTCGTGTGCGTCGCGCTCAGCAAATGGTCGAGGCGACACGCCCATACTCGTCAAAGGCGCGCGACCTGCTCGCCAGTGTCGCGTCACTCGCCGGCGGCGAGACGCGCCATCCGCTGCTGGACAGCCGCCAGACGGTCAAGGCAATTGACGTGATCCTGATCACGGGCGACCGCGGGCTGTGCGGTGCGTTTAACAGCAACGTCTCGCGCTTGGCGTTCAACTTCATGCGTGAGTCGAAAGTGCCCGTGCGCTTTGTCACCTTGGGCAAGAAAGGACGCGAGTTCATTTACCGCCGCGGAGGCAAGATCATCGCTGACTTCTCACCGGTGCCCGCGCGCCCGAACCTTCTTGACATCACGCCAGCAGCGCGCACTGTGATCGACGACTTTCTGAACGCCGATGCGGACGAGGTCTACTTGTGCTACACCGACTTCATCTCGCCGACGGTGCAGCGCCCAACGATCAAGCGTCTGCTGCCGCTGGCTTCTGAAGACATCGCGCCTGACCAGCCTCACAGCGGCCCTCGCCCTGCCTATGAGTTTGAGCCTGATCCCGTCGAAATCCTGAACACGCTGCTGCCCCGGCTGACGGAGATGCAGGTGTACCAAGCGCTGCTGGAGTCCATGGCGAGCTTTTACACAGCGCAACGCATCGCGATGCGCAACGCCACAGACAACGCAAGCGAGCTCATCGTCTCGCTGATTCTCAACTACAACAAGGCGCGCCAGCAGGGGATCACCAGCGAATTGCTCGACATCGCTGGCGGCGCAGAGGCGCTGCGCCAGTCGCTGATGCGCGCGCGCCACTAGGGGCTTGCCCCTATCGAGGGGAGCGGCTAACTCTGTAGTCAGATAGGGACTGCTGCTTTGTCTCGCCCCTGCGCCCCTCTCCCTGGGGAAGAGGGGTCGGGGGCAGGAAGGTGCGTCGTGCTCGCGTGCCCGAATTCGGGCATTCTCGCAGAGGTCGGTTAGGGGCAGGCTTGAGCAACATCCGTCTGGTCTCACCCCCTATTAGCAGCATGAGTCGTCTGTTCGAGGAGAAGCTACGTGCAGCGCAAGCGCGCGCAGGTTGTGGGCTGTCCCTGAGCCTGGACATCGCTGTTGCGAACACGCCGCTGCCGATCCAGCCGTACGACGAGCCGATGCTGCCCTTCGCCCGCGCGATCATCGAAGCGACGGCGGATCTGGTCTGCGCTTACGCGCTCAATCCAGCGTTTTACCTCGCAGAGGGAGCAGCGGGCATCGTCGCTATGGAGCGCATCGCGCGCTTGATCCCTAGAGGCACAGTGCTCCTGATTGACACCGCCTTCGGCAGCGACCCTGCGGCGGCAAGCGCCTTCGCGCGCGGGGCGTTTGACCAGTTCTTGGCAGATGGCGTCACAATCTCAAGCTGTATCAGTGAGTCAACTGTGCGCTGCTTAACGCGGGCCGATCGCGCGCTGTTTGCTGTTGTCAACGATGAAGCTGACCTTGACCGAGTGCTGTTGCTCAGCAGCGAGAGGCTCGGGCTAGCGACGTCGGTGGAGAGCGTGCACAACTCGGTGCGCCTGCGCCAAGCGCTTGCTGAAGCGCCGTTTGTGCTGCTGCGCGCGGAGGGGTGCACGATGGAAGCACTAGGGGCATGTCTAGCGTATGTGCCGCCGGATAGAGCTGCTCCCATCGTCACAGTGTCGCACCAGGTGCTGTATGCCTCACGGCGGGAGGACTTCGCCGAAGCAGCACGCGCGGCTGCGCTCAGGTTGCGTGATTGCCTGCAGCGCGTGCGATAGTCTTGGCTCATGCTTGAGGCAGCCCCCACTTCCTCGCCATTTGCCGTGCTACAGGCGAAGCAGCGCGCCTGGCTGATCACCCTGCTCACCGTCATCGTTGAGGCATACGAGCTTGGCGCAGTGCTCGGTCCAGGGGTTGTGCTCGAGACAGAAGCAGGGCGTTTGTGCCCTGACGTGGCTTACATCCCAAACACCGATCGCAGCCGGGTCAAAGCTGACGCAGTTCGCGGAGGGGCGCCGCTGGTGATTGATGTGCTCCACAGCCGTGTGCCCGAAGCTGAGCGCGCCGCGTTGCGCCAGCGCTACGCAGCTGCGCAGGTGCTCGAGTACTGGCAAGTGGACGCCGACCGTGGTCAGGCGACGTGCTACCAAGCCAACGCTGACTGGCGCTACGAGCCAATCCCGCCCGACGCGCGCGGCATCTACTATTCGGCTGCGATTGTTCATCTGGCGTTCCCGGTGGACTGGTTTCGCAAGCAACCAGGGCTGCTCACCTTGCTCGAGTGGTGGGGGATAGTCGAGCGTGATGAGGCGCATGAATGACGTGACTGCATCCATGCAGGGCGTGATGCCTCGCCTTCAACGCCACTCACTCTCCCTCAGAGAGAGGCGCCGTGTGCTGCGTGCCCAGAACCAGCTACCCTTCGGGTAAGTTGAGGGACACCTGCAGCGTTCGACGTTGCAGTTATATGTAGCCGATGAGGGGAAGAATTGCTCTGCTGCTAGTCATCGCAACAGTAACTAGCACGGCTGTGTATGCGCAGCCGCTCAGTCCAAAGCAGACTTTACTGCCTCTCCGAGCAACAGCAACCGCGAAGCCTCAGCCGCGCACGATGGTCGCACTGGTCTTCGGTCAGTCGAACGCCGCAAACTGGGGCGAGACGCGCCATCGCGCACACCCGCGGGTGCGCGCCTTCTTCCGCGGCAAATGGTCACCTGCAGTTGACCCTCTGCCCGGCGCAGACGGGACGGGCGGCAGCGTGTGGACACGGCTAGGCGACAAGCTGATTGCTGCGGGGCTATATGACCGCGTGGTGTGGGTGCCAGCCGCGATCGGCGGCACAGAGATCGCGCAATGGGCGCCAGGCGGGCGGTTGCACAAAGACTTGCTGCGCAACGTGCGCGAGGCGCACCGAGCTGGGCTTGTCTTCACTCACTTGCTCTGGCAGCAAGGCGAAAGCGACGCCTACTTAGGTACGCCGCCCGAGGTATATCAACGACACTTTGTCGAGATGCTGGAGGCAATCCGCGCGCTTGGCGTGAGCGCACCCGTCTTCGTTGCCCTCGCCACGCGCTGTGGCGAATACCCGCCCAACGAGGCGATCCGTTCGGCGCAGTCTGGGCTAGTCAACCCTGCCGCGCGCATCTTCCTCGGTCCAGACGCAGATCAGCTTGGCGAAACGTATCGCTACGATGGCTGCCACTTCTCGACGGAAGGGCTAGAGGCGATGGCAGACCTGTGGCTGGACGTCCTGCGCGCGCACGCAGCACGCCCTTGACTGTGCATGCGTTCCCCTCCGAATCGCGTGCACGTCTAGCTGAACGCGCATATACTCTTGCTACGCGGCATCTTCCGCCGAGCACTAAATCTTCGCAAGGAGTTGTGTTGGCAGGTTATGTTTAGACCGCTTGTTGTTTCAATGCGCGAAGGCATTGCTTATCGCGCCAAGGGGAATCTCCTGTGGCTGTTGCATCGGATCAGTGGCTTAGGAATTGTGGTGTTTCTCGGCTTTCACATCTTCGGCATGAGCATGGCAGCCTTCAACCCAGCGTTGCACGAGCACGCGCTGGAGCTGTATAAGACGCCACCCTTTGCTGTCGGTGAGCTTGTCTTGGCTGCGTTGCTGATCTTTCACGCCGTCAACGGGACACGCATCGCCATCCTTGAGCTGCGCCCGCAGCTCTGGGAGAAGCAGGCGTTGGTGACTCGCATCAGCATCGTGATCACGCTCGTGCTGACACTGCCGACTGTCCTGGTCATGGCAGCGAAGTCAATCAGCCACTTTGCAGGTCACTAGAGGAGGGCTAGAGCCATGGCATCAGTCACAACAGTGCATGGGCGGACAATTCGCAAGGTTGGGCCGATCGTGCAGGGGCGCAACA
>JANWZM010000043.1 GCA_025054635.1 Thermoflexales bacterium | reverse complement strand
GCTGCCGCAGCCGTCCGCGGTGCTGCCATGTCGCGCAGCCAGAAAGTCAACAATCCAGCCGCTAACACGCGCAATCCCGCAGACAGTGCAAACAACGCCTGATACCCAATCACCTCAGTCAGCACACCACCAATCGCCGGTCCAGCAGCCGTGAACAGCGAGACAGCGAACGTGTAGACCGCGATGAAACTGGCTCGGCGATCTTCTGGGGTGACATCGAGCTGGCAGTTGAAGTTAGCCAGGTCATGCCCAGACCAGACCAGCGCTGCGATTACGCTGATCACCACTGCTGCGAGCGGGTCGCGGACAAAGATCCACCCCAAGGGCACAACCGCCGTTAGCAAGCGCAGCAAGCGCATCACCCGAAAGTCGCCGAACTTCTTGATCACGACTGCACCGTAAACGCGCTGTGCGCTGATGTTGACCAATTGCTCGAGCGAGAGCAGCAGACCGATCAAGCCCGCCGAAAACCCGAGCACGCGCACTTGATACACCTGGATGAATGGGCCGCCGATGTTCGCTGCAAAGGCAAAGGCACATGCCGCCCACAGAAAGCGCCCAAAGCGCGTGCGAGGGGAGAACATCGCAGCCGTCTCGCGCAGCGAGTGCTGTATGCTCATTCCACCCGAAGCACGCGCAAAGCTTGTCGGCTCTGACGGCGAGGGGATTTGGAGAAAGTTCCAGTTTGCCCCCAAACCAACGACCAACGAGACGATGAACGCAACTTGAAACCCCAGCGGAAATCCTAGCGCCGAGACAATCTGCCCCACGAAGAGCGTCCCCAGGATCGTTGCCAGTCCGCCCGCAAAGTTACGCGCCGCGAAGTAGTTAGCGCGAATCTCCAGCGGCACAAGCCTTGCGACGAACGCCGTCCATGGCGCTGTGACCCACGACAGCAAGAACCCATACGCAGTGAGCAGCGCAATTGCAATTCCTACTGCCTGTGCTCCAAGTGCGAACGACGGCAGCAACGCCAGTGGAATGAACAACAGCCGAGCTGAGAACGCCGCCAACACAACGTTCGCCTTGTAAGCCCGTGTGCGCTCCGAGACTACAGCAGCCAACAATGGCGCAACCGCAGTTGAAACCTGACTCAGTGCACCCAGCAAGCCGACTTGCGTATTTGTCGCGCCGAGGGCAACAAGATAGACGTTGGCGTAGTTCAAGACAATTGCCCCTGCAAAGAGGGCAAGAGGAGCGTTGTAAAACAGCAACGCAAGCGCACGGCGTTGGCGAGCGTCCAGGACAATTTCATCTGCGTAGTCCAGCCCGAGGAGACGGCGGACGATGACCTTCATGGTGGCTTTTGCGCTGCCTAGCCTACCAAATTTGCGTGCTTTGTGCGTTCAGAGGGCTTCGCAAGCGCACCCGCTTCAGATGCTAAGCCCAGGGCTAACCCTCGCCTGAGCATGCGTTGCGCACCCGGCGCAGCACGCCATCGCGCACGCGCTCTGCCTCCTGCAGGCAGCGCTGCGCAACCTCTCGGCTAGCCGTCTCCCCACCTGGATATCGAAACTCAACGCCAAACGGTGTGAGGAACGCTGCGGTTGACAGCTCCTGTTCCACCGAAGCGTCCATCGTGGCTGCAAGCTGGAGTAGCCTTTGAATGTCGTGAGTCTTTGGGAATGGGATTTGGTAACACACAAGCAGCGCCTTTAGGAACTTCTCGGCTGCTTGCTGAGCGTGGAACGCCACTGCGAAGTAGTCGTCCTGTTCGAGCGCGAGCAAGTATTCCGCTGCGCGCAGGTCTGCCTCTGCCTTGCGTAGCCATTCACGAATAAATTCCAACACGACCTGTGCGCGAGTCCGCCTCATAGAGCACTCGTCCCTGATGGTGAGCAGGGTAAGCTAGCCCGCCGACAACGTCCTTTGTCTCCTCGAACGCATCTGTCTGCATGAAAACGATTTGGAGCGAGACAGGGCTGCTCGCGCTGAGCTCGAGGACAGCTTTGATTCGCTCTTCCTGAGGAGGCACTTTATCGAGCACAACGAGAAGGTCAAGATCACTTCCCTCGTGCGGTGTGCCATACGCATAAGAGCCAAAGAGGATGACCCTCTTTGGCTCGAAGCGTTGAACAACTTTCGCGACTATCTCGCGGATTGCCTCTGCTTGCAGCATTGCTTGTCTGAGACCGCCGTGCCGCGCAGAGGACAAGCCGAGCGCGACGCACTACGCAGCGAGAGCAAGGGGCTGTGTCTGTGCTTCGCGGCGCGGGCGGAATTTGTAACCATAGACGATGATGCCGCGTTCGCCATCCTCGCGGAGGACGCGCGTCACCATCTCGACAGGCATCCCGATGTATACATCCTTCTCGTCCACGTCAGTGAGCTGAGCTGTGATCAGCGGACCCTCTTCCAGTCGGATCAACGCGACAGTGTAGGGGGCATACTTCTCGAAGCCCTCTGGTGCATTGTGGACGGTGCTGAAGGAATACACCTCACCGCGACCGCTGAACACAAACGGCGTTTTCGCCTCTGCTTCGCATGCAGGACAGACGTCGCGCGGCGGGAAGATCTTTGTGCCGCACTTTGGGCACACCTCGCCGACAAGTTGGTATCGCTGTCCAGTGGTTCTCCAAAAGCGTGAAACTTGCATGTCTCCCTCTCCTACATGCTCCTACATGTCAAATCCGTTCAAGAATCGTGGTGACGACCGTTGCGCCGCTGCCACCGATGTTTTGTGCCATCCCTATGCGCGCGTCGCGCACCTGATTTGCACCAGCCTCACCGCGCAGTTGCAGGGCGACCTCGACGATCTGATACATCCCAGTCGCGCCTACAGGATGCCCGCGCGCCTTCAAGCCGCCCATGGTGGTGATTGGGATGCGACCGCCCAGGCTGATCTCGTTGTCTAGCGCTAACGCCACGCCACGCCCGCGCCGAGCGAACCCTGCCGCCTCCAGCGACAGCGCACTCATGATGGTGAAAGCGTCATGCAACTCGAACAGATCGATGTCTGCCGGCCCGACGCCAGCCGCGGCATACGCCTTCTGCGTGCTGATGGCAGCGCCCTCCAGGTAGAGCGGGTCGCGGCGATCATGCAGCGCAAGGGTGTCAGTTGCGATTGCCACGGCGCGCACGCGCACAGGCTTGTCGGTGAACTCGCGCGCAATTGATGTCGGCGCCAGGATCACGCAAGCCGCCCCATCTGCGATTGGTGACGAGTCCAGCAGGTTGATCGGGTCTGCGATCGGCTTTGCCTCGGCGAACTGCTGCAGGGTGATCAGGTGAGGAAACATGGCGTTTGGGTTGTTCACCGCGTTGCGATGGGCGTTAATGGCAAAGTTGGCAAAGTCTTCTTTCTTGTAGCCGTGCTCGTGCATGTAGCGCCGCATCAGCAAGGCGTTAATGCTGACGAAGCTCACCCCATGAAGCGCTTCATACTCGGCGTCAGCAGCCGTTGCTAGCCCTGTCGTTGTTGTGCTGCCCTGCTGGTCGGTCATCTTCTCAACGCCGATGCAGGCGACGAAGTCATACATGCCACTGGCGACCGCCATATAACCAATGCGCAACGCAGCCGCCCCGCTGCCGCAAGCAGCCTCGATCTTGAGCGCTTCGATGCCGCGCAAACCAGCAAAGTCAGCAATCAGCGCGCCGAGGTGTTCTTGGGCGGTCAACTCGCCCGACAGCATGTTGCCGACGTAGAGCGCGTCAACGCGCTCAACCTGCGCGTCGCGCATCGCTGCCGCGAGCGCCTCATACGCCAGCAGGCGCAACCCCTTGTCCCAGTGCTCGCCGACCGGGGTCTGTCCAATGCCGATGATGGATACGTCTCTCATGGTTCAGTTCAGCGCGTAGTTCCCCTTCAAGCGCGAGTATTGCGCGTATGAAACCTGCGTTCGGCGCTGCACATACTGGCGCGTGGTCCACACGCCAGGGTGTGGCGCAGCCTGCTTCACGCGCAGACAGAATGCATCGCTGCCAGCACCACTGCCGAATGAGGCGACTAGGATGCGCTGCCCGGGTTGGGCGATGTCCAGCACAGCAGTCAAGCCGATCAGGGCAGAGCCAGCGTAGGCGTTGCCGATCTCGTTCACCAGTAGCCCCGGCAGAATCTGCTCTCGGGTGAAGCCCAAGTCTGCACCGACTTTCAGGGGGAACTTAACGTTGGGTTGGTGGAAGACCGCGTAGGCAAAGTCCGCAGGCGTTAGCCCGGTCTCGTCCAGTAGGCGGCGCACTGCCGAGGTGATATGGTGAAAGTAAGCAGGCTCACCTGTGAACCGCCCTGCATGCTCCGGGTAGCGCTGCTGCGGGCGTCGCCAGAAGTCGGGAGTGTCGGTGACATACGAGACGGAGTGCTCGATGCTCACCATCGAATCGCCCTCTGAGCCGACGATAAATGCAGCTCCTCCAGCGCCCGCCGTGTATTCCAGTGCGTCGCCAGGGCGTCCCTGGGCTGAGTCCATGCCCACAGCGAGCGCGAAAGCCGCCATGCCACTGCCAACCAGCCCAACCGCTGCTTGGAGCGCCTCTGTGCCCGCCTTGCAGGCAAACTGCCAGTCAGCCGCTTGGGTATAGGGCGTCGCCCCGATGGCTTCAGCAACGATGGTGCTGGTCGGCTTGACTGCGTAGGGGTGCGACTCACTGCCGACCCACACTGCGCCA
>JANWZM010000234.1 GCA_025054635.1 Thermoflexales bacterium | reverse complement strand
GGATACTCTGGCAATTGCGAATGTGCTGCTGCCATGCGCATCGTCCCAGCAGCCTCGCCGCCGAGTTGAACCGCACGCTCTGCGATGTCGTCAATGTAGTGCTCCAGCGCCTCTGCGAGCTCATCGTAGAGCTTGTGCAAGCTGTAAAACTGAGCGCCCTGCACGTTCCAATGCGCGTGCTTGGTCTGCGTGTAGAGGTCGCTCAAGTTAGCCAAGTGCTGGTTGAGCAGGGCGATCATGCGGGTGCGCACATCCAGCGACAAGTCGTTGCGCGTGGTGTGGATAACCTTGGTCGCAATCATGTTGTTGTCTCCTCAAATCAAGAGTTGACCAATGTTAATCCCTGGAGTTACATTGATCAACTTCTCTCACCAGTGGCTAAGGCATGCTCCTTGCTTACCAGCGCACATGTCCGTCGCCTTCGCACACCCACTTGTAGCTGGTCAGCTCACGCAGTCCCATTGGACCGCGCGCATGAACGCGCTGGGTGCTAATTGCGACTTCAGCGCCAAGCCCGAACTGCCCACCGTCGTTGAAGCGCGTGCTTGCGTTGACGAACACGGCTGACGAGTCAATTTGGTTCACGAAGCGCTCGATGACCTGTGGATCGCGGGCGCAAATGCCGTCACTGTGCTCCAGGGAGTGCGCCTGGATGAAGGCAATTGCTTCGTCCAGTGAATCAACCAAACGCACGCCGAGGATTAGCCCGAGCCATTCGGTGTCCCAATCGGAGGCGTCATCTGCAGGTTTTGTCCAGGGGTATCGCCCGTCTAACAGACCAAGTGCACGCGCGTCGCAGCGCAGCTCGACCTGCTTTTCGGCAAGGCGCTCAGCAACCATGGGCAGAAAGGTGTTGGCAACTTGAGCGTGGACAAGAAGTGTGCCGAGGGCATTGCACACGGTTGGTTTGCTCACCTTCGCGTTGAACACGACCTCGACGGCTTTGTCCAGCTCAGCCGAGGGATCGACATAGATGTGGTTGATGCCCATGCCGCCTGTGATCACTGGGATTGTGCTGTTCTCGCGACAGAAGCGATGCAAGCTCTCCCCGCCACGCGGGATGACAAGGTCTACGTAGGCATGCAAGCGGAGCAGCTCCAGCACGCGCGCACGGTCTGTGTCGGCGATCAGTTGCACAGCGTCTGCCGGCAGTCCGGTGCGTGCTAGCGCGCTGTGAATCGCGCCGACGAGCGCGAGGTTGCTGTGGATGTTGTCACTGCCACCGCGCAGGATGACAGCGTTACCGCTTTTCAGTGCCAAGGCTGCAATGTCTGTAGTGACATTTGGGCGCGCCTCGTAGATCACGGCGAGAACCCCTAGCGGAATGCGCCGCTTGTGCAGGCGTAAACCATTTGGCAGTGTGACTGCGTCAAAAATTTCCCCGACTGGATCGGGCAACGCTGCGACCGCGCGTATGTCATTTGCCATGGTTTGTAGGCGTTGGGGGGTCAATATTAATCGGTCGATGAATGCAGCAGGCATTGCGCGTGCATGCGCCGCCTCAACATCGCGCGCGTTTGCGGCGAGAATCTCAGCGGCACATCGCGACAGCTCGTCTGCAATCGTAAGCAGCGCAGCGTTCTTCTGCTCAGTCGAGCAATGAGCGAGATGTCGGCTCACCGCGCGCGCACGCTGACCGACGATTTCAACGGGGACATTCTGCTCATCCTTCGCCATATTCACAGTGTAGCGCAACAGGAGGCTTGCTGCACTCCCATGCTTTTACGCTGTCCAATTCGCCAGCCGAAGTTAATCTGGCGCTTTTTAAACCCTTTCTGGCACAATATGGATTTGTGCAGATGAGTTCATCTGACTGGCCTTATCGCTACCGTCCTGCGCGTGGTTACCCGCGCGGCTTGCTGGTCTTGCTGCATGGATACGGCAGCAACGAGAGCGACTTGTATGGGTTGATCCCATTCCTCGACGAGCGTCTGCAGGTTGTGAGCCTCCGCGCTCCGATTAGGCTTGCTGACGAAGCATTTGCCTGGTTTGATCTCGAGTTCAGACCCGATGGGATTCAAGCAAACCCAGAAGACATCCAGTCAGCAGTCCAAGCAGCACTGCCAAGAGTGCATCAAGCCATTAATCTGACGGAAACACCTGCAGAGCAGACCTTTTTGCTGGGCTTCAGCCAAGGGGCAATGCTTGGGGCAGCAATACTCGCTACGCAGCCCAGCCTCGTGCGCGGAGCTGTCCTGCTCAGCGGCGCTCCTCCAGAGGGCGTTCAGGTCTTTGGTATGCCACTTGCCGCATCGCCTGTGTTCGTGGCGCATGGGACGTTCGATGCTGTCATCCCTGTGTCGCGCGGACGAAAGCTATCCCAGTGGTTGTCAGCTTTGGGCGCCAAGGTGACCTACTGCGAGTACCCCGTGGCTCACGCGCTGGATGAAAATATGCTCGAAGACGTCGACCGCTGGCTGAGTGAGCAGTTGAGCGCCCCATAAAGAGCAACTAGCCGCGCGGACAGCAGCTTATGCCAAACTCGCTAGTGACGCCAATGCGCACACCTTCTACGCTAGGGCACAGTATGCCCGTACACTGAGGCAAAAGTGATGAACCCAGAACAACTTGCTTTGGTCAAGCAGACCTTCGAGCGAGTCGAGCCTATTGCCCAGGAGGTCGGTGAGCTCTTCTACAACCGCCTGTTCGAGGTCGATCCCGCCCTGCGCCAGCTTTTCCGTGGGGATATGAGGCGCCAAGGACTGATGCTCATCACTGTGATCGGCATGGCAATACGCAGCCTAGACCGACCGGAGGTCGTGGCAGAGTCTGTCCGGGCGCTGGGTCAGCGCCATGCCCTCTACGGCGTTCGCTCGGCGGATTACAACACCTTCGGCGCGGCGTTGATCTGGGCGCTGGAGCAAGTGCTTGGCTCAGACTTCACGCCTGAGGTCAAGTCTGCTTGGATTGCAGCTTACACGTTCCTAGCAGACGCTATGCGCCGCGCTGCACCTGCAGAGCCTGAGTCGGCTGCTGCTGAGCTACACCCTCAAGCAGGGCACGGGTAGGCGACCCAGCCGTGTGCGCTCATGACGGATGCATATGACCCGAAGGTAACACCTTGGGCAGTCAAGGGGCAGGCGCTGCCACAGGACTCGCCCGAGGCGCAGCTCACCTTCCTGTTACGCTTCGCTATCCTTGCGCCCTCGACTTACAACACGCAGCCGTGGAAGTTCCGCGCAGCGCCCCCTGCGATCCATGTTTTTGCCGACCCTGATCGCCGCATGATCTCTGGCGACGCGGACTTGCGCGAACTGTTCACCAGCGTCGGGTGCGCGCTGGAAAACTTACTTGTCGCGGCTGAACACTTCGGGTTCGCCCACCAGACTGTGCTTTTCCCCAATCCAGAAGACCAGTGGCATGTCGCTGCTGTTGATGTGCACCCAAACGGTCAGCGCTCACCCCATCGCGCGCATCTCTTCGACTGCATCCCAGCGCGGCACACCAATCACCGCCGATACAACGGGCGGCCGATACCAGAGGATGTTCTCGATGCGCTGCGCCGCGTCGTGGTTGAGCCAGAGGTGCGCTTGCAGATGACGGCTGATCCCGTGCTGCGCCGGCGCGCGGACGAGCTGCTGGTCGAGGCAGACGCACACCAGTTTGCAGACCCCACTTTCCGACGCGAGCTGCTCCAGTGGGTGACCCAGGGAGCATTTGGCAGTGCTTGGCTACTGGGCAAGATCGGCCGTTTGGCTGCGCGCACCCTGCACCTGAGCGCCCATGCTGTCGCTGTCGAAAGCGAACCGCTCATGAATGCCTCTGTCTTCGGCGTGATCGCCACAGAAGCCTCGACACGCGCTGCCCAGGTGGTTGCAGGTCAGGTCTACGAACGCATCCATCTCCAAGCGACCTACCTCGGCTTGAGCATGCAGCCGGTCAACCAGTTGCTACAGGTGCCGCACGTCAAGGAGGCGTTCATCCGCAGCTTCAATCTATCGCCTCTGTCGCCGCAGCTTGCCTTTCGGCTTGGCTATGCCGAGCCAGAGGCAGAGCACACGCCCCGCCGTCCCCTCGAAGCATGCCTGAAGTAGCCCGCTCAGATTTTGCTGTGGACGGTTGCCAAGCACAAACACCTCTCAACTCCCCTGAGTTGTTCAACTTCGACAGAGCACACCGCAACCTCACAACACCAGCGCTCTACGAAGCGGCGATACGGCGCGGCGAGGGTTTATTAGCCGAGTCGGGCGCCCTCGTCGTGAACACAGCCCCTTACACCGGGCGTTCCCCGCGCGATAAGTTCATCGTGGACGAGCCTAACAGCCGTGCGTTTGTGTGGTGGGGCAAGGTTAACCGTCCAATTTCGCCTGATTCCTTCGACGCACTGCTTGTGCGAACGGTGGACTACCTGCGCTCGCGCGAAGTGTTCATCCAGGACTGCTTTGTAGGCGCTGACCCGCGCTACCGTCTGTCGCTGCGCGTTATCACAGAGTATGCCTGGCACAGCTTGTTTGCGCGTACGCTGTTCACCCCAGCGCTAGAACTAACTGTCTCCGCGCCAGACATGATTGTCCTTGCTGCGCCTTCAGTTCGCGCAGACCCAGCTTGCGATCGCACGCACTCTGAAGTCTTTATCTTGCTCGACTTGAGCAGAAAGATTGCCCTGATTGGCGGCACACGGTATGCCGGTGAGATCAAAAAGGCGGTCTTCACCCTGATGAATTACTTGCTGCCCTTCCAAGACGTGCTGCCAATGCACTGTGCAGCAAGCCTTGGGCAGTCGGGCGATGTAGCGTTGTTTTTTTTGTGCTAAGTGGCACTGGCAAAACCACGCTGTCCACAGACCCCAGCCGTCAGTTGATCGGCGACGATGAGCATGGTTGGAGCGAGGCTGGTATTTTCAACTTCGAGGGCGGTTGCTATGCTAAGGTCATCCGACTATCGTCTGCCGCAGAGCCGCAAATCTATGCCGCCGTTCATCGCTTCGGCGCTATCCTTGAGAACGTAACCCTCCACCCGCACACCCGACAGTTAGATTTCAACGACGATGCACTGACTGAGAACACCCGAGGCGCTTATCCGCTCACGTTCGTCCCAAACGCGAGCAGCACTGGAACGGCAGGTCACCCTAAGAACGTTGTCTTTCTCACCGCAGATGCCTTTGGCGTGCTGCCACCGATTGCGCGCCTGAGCTACGAACAGGCGCAATACTACTTCTTGAGTGGCTACACCGCCAAAGTTGCAGGCACAGAACGCGGGATCACCAACCCAAGCGCAACGTTCAGCCCATGCTTCGGTGCACCGTTCATGGTGCACCCCCCAACGCTCTACGCTGAGATGCTCGACCGCAGGCTCCGCCAGCACGATGTCAAGGTTTGGTTGCTTAACACGGGGTGGAATGGTCAGGGCAAGCGGATACCTCTGGCTTGGACACGAGGGATGCTCAACGCAGCGCTGGAGGGTGCGCTGGACGCTGTGGCGTATAGGACTGATCCAGTGTTCAAGCTCGCAGTCCCAGTGCACTGCCCCGGCGTGCCCGACACAGCGCTCGACCCGAAGACAAGCTGGGAAAGCGAAGAAGCCTACGCAGCCTAGGCGCGCCGATTGGCAGCGATGCTTGTGGAGAATTTCGCTGAATTCGCTGCTGTTGTGCCCAATGCTGTTCGTGCAGCCGGACCAAGCGTATGAAGCACGTTACTCCGATATCCCCTGTTGGATCGGGGCAAGTTTCTCTGGCGGCAACCCGAGCTGAAAGTACTCGTTGAGAATCCGTTGAGTGACTGGCGCCGCAACGCCAGACCCCTGACCGCCGTTCCAAATGTAGACCGCGAGCGCAATTTGCGGGTCTGGCACAGGCGCATACGCGACGAACCATGCATGGGTCGGCTGGATGCGAATGCCGACATAGCAGATGCCTGTCTTTATTGCCACGTCATCGCAGAACTCTGCTGTGCCCGTCTTGCCAGCGTAAGGGAAGCCCTCAATGCGCGAGGTGTAGGCTGTACCTCCTGGCTCGTTCACCGTGCGATACATCGCGTCTTGGATCAACCGCATGTAGCGCGGATCGAGCGGAATCTGGCGAATAACCTTGGGGCGGAATGGGCGCACTACTTCGCCGCGCTCGTTGACGACCTCACGGATGATCTGAGGCTGATACAGAGTTCCGCCGTTGGCGAACACAGCCGTCATGTTTGCCATCTCCAACGGCGTAGCCACGATGAAGCCCTGACCGATAGCGATGTTGTAGCTGTCGCCGCGCGTCCACACCTCACCGATGCGCCTTAGCTTGTCCACCTCCTTCGGCGCAAAACCTGGCGTGTAGGCAATCCCTAGGTCGGGGTATCGCTCGCCGATCCCGAACACGCGTGCCCAGTCCGCAAGCCGGTCGACGCCCAAGCCACGAATGCTCTCGGGGGGGTAACCTCCGATTGCCTTGCGGAAATAGGTGTTGCACGAATTGCGAATCGCATCGCGAATCGTTTGCGGCCCGTGCTGACCACCGCGCAGCCCAATCCAGCAGTAGAACTTTTGCCCGGGTGCGGTCGGGTCTACCTCGTTTTCAAGCTCGAACACCCCGGGGTCGTTGATCACCGTTCGCTCGGAGACCGTGCCTTCTTGCAGCAGCGCTGCAGCCGTGATGAGTTTAAAAATTGACCCCGGCGGCACAGTGTCTTGGGTCGCGTGGTTGAGCAAAGGGCGATGGATGTCCTCGAGCAATGCGCGATAGTCTGCCTGCGAGATACCTCGGGCGAACAAATTGTTGTCGTAGCCAGGGATAGTGACCATGCCCAGGATCTCGCCCGTGTTCGGGTTAAGCGCGACAGCCGCACCACGCGGCGCGTTGCGCTGACGCATCGCTGAGGTCAGCGCATCCGACATGATCTGTTGCAGCCGCAGGTCAATCGTCAAGCGTATGCTGTTGCCGTTGATCGGTGCGGTTTCGTCAATCACCCGCAGCTCCTCAAATGAGGCGTCAACCAGCACGAGTCGCTTTCCTTTCTGTCCGCGCAGATCGACCTCAGCCGATGCTTCCACACCAGCAATCCCGACCCGATCTGTGCTGTAGTCATACACTTCTGCGGAGTAAAACTGTGGGTCGCGGTCGATCATTTCCCTGAAGATTTTTCCGGTGTAGCCGAGCAGGTTGCCAAGCAGCGCACCATACGGGTATTCCCGCGATCCGACAGTCTGGATGACTACCCCTCGCCAGCGCAGCGATTGCTCTTGGATTGCAAGAGCGACCTCTCGAGGGATATTTTCCGCGACGACAACAGGTTGATACGGTGCGTACGACTGCTGGACGACTTTGGTGAAGATGTCACCCGCAGTCACACCAGGTTGGTTGATCAGGCGCGCAAGCCCGTTATACATCTCCATCCGCTCGACGCGCTGTCGAATAGGGTCGTCGGGGTAGCGCACTTGCTGGATAGGGATGATGGCAACTTGGTAGGCAGGCGCGTTCCGCACCAGCGGCACACCACTCCGGTCGTAGATCAGCCCGCGCGCAGCAGGGATGCGGCGTTCAACCACGCTGCGCTGCTGCACCTGAGCGCCGAACTCCGCTTGGCGGTTGACCTGTAGGTCATACAGGCGGATGAGCAGCACGCCAAACGCTACAACAACGCCGATGCCCAGTGCGACGAGACGCCGACGTCCACCCTCATCATCTGGCGGAGGCGTCTGCGAAGTGCGCCGACGGATCGGCACAGTGCTTAAATACATTCCTAGGGCAGCGCCCGCTCCTGCCGACGTAGCTGCGCCTCAAGGCGACTGAGCACTAAATAGGTCGGAATTGCGAGCGACGGGTTGATGATAATCGCAGGCAGGACTGCTGATTCAAGCGCATACGGAATGCTGACTGGGTGCTGAACCAGGGTTAGGATGGTGAGGCTGACCGCGAAGAAAAGAGCCGTTGCCACGGCCGTCCAGTTCGTCGCGCGGAGCAGCGGAATTGGATTGGGAATCTGGTCAACGAGTGCAGCGATTGCATTCCCAGTGGTCAGGCTGAGCAGATGCATGCCGAAGGGCGCGCTGGAGACGAAATCGAGGCAAAGCCCGCCGAATGCAGCCCACATTAATCCCTCGTTGCCGCGCAACGCAGCCCAGGTCGAAGACACAATCAGCACCAAGCTCGGGCGCGGCAAGTTGCCCAGCAAACTTGGGAGCAGGCTGCTCTCCATCGCCGCAAGCAAAACAAGGACGAGCGCCGCAAACAGATGCCGACGCATGTTCAGCGCACGGGTGAGACGATCACAGGTGTCGGCTGCGGCGTGATCTGTAGCGGAGAAGCCCAATCAACGACAAGCACGCGCTCCAGGCGGTTAAGTGCCGCTGCGGGGCGAACAATCGCAGTCCGCTGGGCTTCTACATCAGAGCTGACGATAGCCTCGACGACACCAACGGGCAGGGAGGCAGGGAGCAGCCCACCCAAGCCGCTAGTCACAATCTGGTCACCCACTTCGAGAGGCTCGGTCTGCAATACGTTCTCAAGCCGCAAGATGCCCTCCTCACTGCCGCTCACTGTGCCTGTGGCACGCGACTTGACCAAGCGCACGTTGATGAACGAGGCGGGATCAGTGATGAGTTGTACCTGGGCTGTGGCGTAGCTCACTTTGCCGACCCGACCCACCAGTGCGCCGCCACCGCTGACCACAGGCATGCCGACACGCACCCCATCGCGCTCGCCGACGTTCAGGGTGAGATAGCGCAAGAACGGGCTACTTTCGCTGGCGATCACATTGGCACACACGCCAGCTGACGTGCCGCGCGGCGAGAAGTTTTTGCACAGCGTCGCGTCGTTGAAGCCGATCACGTCGGCGCCGATCAGGGTGTAACTTGGGTTGTCTTGAGCAAAGCGCAGCAGCTCGCGGTACTGCTGTGCTTCAGCTTGAAACTCGCGCAGACGAGTGACCTCAGCGTTCAAGTCATTTACTTGGCGCTGCAACGCATCGGCGCGCTCGCGCAAGGCAGCAACCTCACCAAGCGAACGAAAGAAGTCCCCGATAAAGCGCCCTGCGCTTGTGAGCGCCTGTTGTATCGGCGCTAGCACAACGGAGAGCGGACCTTGGTTGATTGGTGCAGCAGCTAACAAGTTGATCAGAAGCGCAACAAGCCCGATGACAACAAGCACAATCGCAAGGCTAGCCGAGGGTTGCTGCGAGCGCGGTGTCATCCGCCAACTGTTCCGCTACCGCATCGCGATCACGCCACACGACGAATTGCTGTTGCCGTCGCCGATTGAGATGTGCTCTTGCGCTCCAGACCAACCAGCACCTCGCGCAAGTTATCAAGGTCAGAGAGCACAATCTCTGCTCCGCGGGCAACGCACGACAATGGGTCTTCGGCAACCCAGGTGTAGATGTTTGTCTCGTCCGCGATGCGCTCTGCCAGCCCCTGCAAAAGGGCGCCACCCCCCGCAAGACAAATCCCTGTCTCCATCAGGTCTGCTACCAGCTCAGGGGGCGTCTCGTCCAGCGTGCTGCGCACCATCTCAACAATGGTGTTGACTGAGTTCGACAGTGCCTCGCGAATCTCTATCGAAGAGACTTCGACGGACTCGGGTAACCCTGTGACCAAGTTGCGCCCGCGCAAGGTCATGGTTTTCTCTTCGGGCAGCGGAAAGGCTGAACCAATAGCAATTTTGACCTTCTCAGCCATGCGCTCGCCGATGAGCAGGTTGTATTTCTGGCGCGCGTAGTTGATGATGTCTTCGTCCATTTCGTCGCCAGCAACGCGGATGGAGCGACTGACAACGATGCCGCCCAGGGCGAAGACAGCAACCTCTGTTGTGCCGCCGCCAATGTCAACGATCATTGAGCCGTGTGCTTCGGTCACAGGCAGCCCTGCGCCAAATGCCGCCGCCATCGGCTCTTCAATGAGGTAGACCTCGCGCGCCCCAGCCGAGCGTGCAGCATCAATCACAGCGCGCTTTTCTACCTCTGTCACGCCAGAGGGGATGCCAATTAACACACGCGGACGCGGAATGTTGATCAGCATGCGGCGATGCGCCTTGTAGATGAAGTGCTCGATCATCGCCTCAGTGATCTCAAAGTCTGAGATCACGCCGTCACGGAGCGGACGAATGGCAACAATACGAGCAGGCGTGCGCCCAACCATCTCCTTCGCCTCTGCGCCGACTGCCTTGACCTCGCGGGTCTTGCGATCAACCGCGACCCAGGAGGGCTCGTTGATGATGATGCCTTGACCGCGTGCCGCAACCAGAGTGTTCGCTGTCCCAAGGTCAATCCCTAGGTCAAGCGAGAACAGCCCCAGGATGCGGTCAAGAATGCTTGCCATGGGTGAATCCTTAACATTGTTTATTATAGTATAGTGACGGTGGGGCTTTCGGGATTCGCTGGGGGAGGGGGAGCGCTTTGAGCGCCGCTTGGTCCATCCAGGTGTCCTGTGGCATATGTCGCGGCATGACTCCTCCACCGTATCTAAACGCATCTCTTAAGCGAACCCAGCTGCGGACATAGAATCGCCACAAGACTGTGTCCATCGTAGCCCCCTCGCTTCAGCGTGAGCAGGCTGAATTCACCATCACGCGCACTTGGCGCACGGATCGTCGCAGCCCAACCCTGTGGGTGCTCTCCCACATCTGGCGCTACAGAGTACATCTGGTCGGTATCTTCGTCGGCGCTATTGGGAACGCTGGCGGAGCTGCTGCAATGCCGTTGCTGGTTGGGTATGCCTTCAACGCAGTGAATCAACCCCAACCTGATTTAAATGCGCTGGCAACCGCTGCGCTGCTGGTTGTGGTCTCGCAGGTGGTTCGCGCAGTGTTGCAGCTTTGGCGCAACTTCTCCGCAGAGGTTATCGGTCAGCGCATTGAGCGTGATGCGCGCGACGAGCTTTACACCAGCTTGATCGGCAAGAGCATGTCTTTCCACGATCGCCAGTCCATCGGTGAAGTGATGGCACGGGCAACGAACGACGTGCGCGAGCTGAACCTGATGCTCAACCCTGGCATCAACCTTGTTGTTGGCTCGGGGATGTTCGTCCTTTTCCCCATCCTCGTCGGTGCGCAGATTCATCCTCAGTTGACGCTCGTGCCGCTGTTTTACCTCGTCGCCTACTCGCTCGCAGTCGCCTACTACCTGCGCCGCCTTGCTCCGGCTGCAGAAGCGGTGCGGCGCGCCTTCGGGGAGATGAACGCTGCCCTGGCGGAGTCCATCGAAGGGGTGGAGACAGTCAAAGCAGCCGCTCAAGAGGCAGTTGAGCTTCAGCGCTTTCGCGTCAAGCTGGATGCTTGGCGCGAGGCGATGATTCACCAAGGGCGAGTGGAGTCGCTCTATCTGCCAGCGTTGGTTTTCGGGGTCACACTGGCGTTGGGCGTCTTCCATAGCCTCTGGCTGCACTTGAACGGTGTGATCTCGCTGGGCGATATTGTGGGCTACAACGGCGTGCTGCTCTTCTTGCAGTTCCCGACGTTTGCGACTCAATTTGCCTACCCAGCCGTTGCCTCGGGAATTGCCAGTGCCCAGCGCATTTTGGAGTTGATCAACGCTCCGAGTGCCCTAGATGAAAACAGGGGCGGCTACGCTGCGCCTATGCGTGGAGAAGTGACATTCGAGAGCGTGACCTTCGCGTATGCGTTCGGTGAGCGCCCAGCGCTGCGGAATGTCTCCTTCCATATCCCTGCGGGCAAAACGGTCGCTATCGTTGGGCAAACGGGCGCAGGCAAAAGCACGCTGACCAAGCTGATCAACCGCATCTACGACGTGAGCTCGGGCACAGTCAAGGTAGATGGAGTGGATGTGCGCGACTGGAATCTGCATGCGCTGCGGCAACAGATCGCCAGCATTGAGCAGGACATCTTTCTGTTCTCACGCACCATCGCTGAGAACATCAAGTTTGGCTGCCCCGAGGCGACGATGGACGACGTGATCCGCGCGGCGAAAGCAGCTCAGGCGCACGAGTTCATCATGGGCTTCAAGAACGGCTACGATACCGTTGTCGGTGAACGCGGCGTCACCCTCTCCGGCGGGCAGCGCCAGCGCATTGCCATCGCGCGCGCGTTCCTCACCAACCCGCGCATCCTGATCCTTGACGACGCAACCAGCGCAATCGACAGCGCAACCGAAGACCTTATCCAGCAAGCGATGTTCCGCGTCTCGCGCGGACGGACGACGTTCCTGATCACCCATCGCTTGTCACAGATTCGTTGGGCGGACTTCATCCTAGTGCTCAAGCGTGGCGAGGTCGTCGCGTTTGGGTCGCACGAGGCGCTGATGCAGTCCTCGCCCGAATATCGCGCCATCTTCGCAGGTGACGAGGGCAACTAGTGTGCACAGTGGGGCTGACCTCGCAGACAAAGAGTGTGAGCGTGCGTCGCAGAGACACGCAGCAGGCAAGCTGAGCCATGTTTGTAGGGCTTACGGCTGAGCGCTACGACCGCCAGTACCGCGATCGCGAGCTGGTGCAGCGGATGGCTGCTTACTTCGCGCCATTCCGCAAACTGATCGCTCAGCTTGTCCTCGTCTTGGTCGCGCTGACCGCAGTTGGCTTAGCTACGCCGCTGCTGATCTCGCGCGGCTTAGACCTGGTCGTGCGTCAGCCGACCCCAGCAGGGGTGTTGGCGCTGTGCGGCGTGCTCCTGGCACTTGCTGTGGCGAACTGGTTGCTCGCACTTGTGCGCCGGCGGCTGGTAGCCCATCTCGTCGCCAACGCGATCGGTCAGATGCGCTTGGACGCCTTCAATGCAACCTTGCGCCATGACTTGTCTTTCTTCGATGAGTTCCAATCGGGCAAGGTAATCGCGCGCATCACCAACGACACCCAAGAACTGTCTCAAGTGGTGGCGCTGCTCTCTGACCTGGTCACTCAATTCACTGTGTTGATTGTGCTGATTGGGGTGCTGCTGACGATCTCGCTGCCGCTAACGTTGGCACTGGTTGTGATGGCGCCGTTGGCTGTGCTAGCAGGGTGGGGGCTGCGCGAGCTAGCGCGCCGAGTGACGCGAACAGGCTTCCGCGCCATCGCTGAGGTTAACGCAGCAATTCAAGAAGCTGTCGCCGGCATCCGCGTGGCGAAGAACTTTCGCCAGGAGACAGCAATTTACGACCGCTTCCGCGCGATCAACCAGCGTTCCTACGAGGTCAATTTGCGGCGAGGCTTTGTGCTCTCGAACGTCTTCCCTGTGTTGAACACGCTGGGCGGGGTCGGCACAGCAATCATGACATATGCAGGAGGCGCGATGGTGCACAACGGCGCTGTCTCGCTTGGCGCGTGGTACTTGTTCATCGTCAGCCTTGACCAGTTCTGGTTTCCCCTCACCAACGTTGCCTCGTTCTGGAGCCAAATCCAAAGCGCGCTGTCGGCATGCGAGCGCATCTTCGCACTGATTGATGCCCCGCCGTCCGTGCGGCAAACGCCTGTCCAGCAGCGCGAAGCGCATGGCTTGCTGCGCCCGAAGCTGCACGGCGAGATCGTCTTTGACCGGGTGAGCTTTCGCTACAACGAGCAGCAACAAGTGTTGCGCGACTTCTCGCTGCGCATTTGCCCTGGCGAAAGCGTTGCGCTTGTCGGGCACACCGGCGCCGGCAAAAGCAGCATCGTTAAGCTGGTGATGCGCTTCTACGAGTTCCAGGGCGGGCGCATCCTGATTGACGGCAACGACATCCGCACGCTTGACCTCGCTGAGTACCGCCGCCAGGTCGGGCTCGTGTCGCAAACGCCGTTCTTGTTCAACGACACGGTGCTGAACAACATTCGCTATGCGCGACCCGAGCTGAGCGAGCGTGAAGTCGAGGCACTCGCGCGTCGAATCGGCGGTGGGGAGTGGCTGGAGGCACTGCCAGCAGGCTTGCGGACAGTCGTCGGCGAGCGCGGACAGCATCTCTCGATGGGTCAGCGCCAGTTAGTCGCGCTGGCGCGCGTGCTTGCTCAGCGCCCAGCGATCTTCATCCTGGACGAGGCGACTGCTAGCGTTGACCCCTTCACCGAGCGGCAGATCCAGGCTGCGCTCAACCTAATCTTGGCAGACAGCACTGCCCTGTTGATCGCGCATCGGCTCTCGACAGTGAGGGCAGCCGACCGAATCATCGTGCTCGAGCGCGGACAGATCGTCGAGGAAGGCAGCCATGCTACGCTGATGGCGCGTGGTGGTGCGTATGCCTCGCTTTACGAGACCTACTTCCGCCACCAACGAGCAGATTTCAACGCGGCGGTGTTCAGCCGCCTGAGGAGGGAGACCGGATGACCGCCTGCTGCTCGCCTCGTATGAACGCCTCGACCATCAGGCGCGCCTCTTCGTCCGTGAATTGCTGAGGGGGCGACTTCATAAAGTATGCCGACGGACCGAGCAGGGCGCCGCTGAGGCCGCGGTCAAGCGCAATTTTGGCGCAGCGAATGGCGTCAATTACGACGCCCGCGCTGTTCGGGCTGTCCCACACCTCCAGCTTCACCTCAACGTTGAGTGGCACATTGCCAAAGGTCGTGCCCTCCAGGCGAATATATGCCCACTTGCGGTCTGCCAGCCATGGCACGTAGTCGCTCGGACCGACGTGAACGCAGTCCTCGGGCAGCACATAGGGGATTTGAGAGGTCACCGCGCTGGTTTTGCTGACTTTCTTGGACTCCAGGCGCTCGCGCTCGAGCATGTTCAGGAAGTCGGTGTTGCCGCCGAAGTTGAGCTGGTAGGTGCGGTCAACGCGCACACCGCGCTCGACGAATAGCCGCACGAGTGCGCGATGCAGGATGGTTGCTCCAACCTGGCTCTTGATGTCGTCGCCGATGATGGGCAGGTTGCGCTCCCGAAACCGCCGCTGCCAGTACGGCTCGCGGGCGATGAAGACAGGGATGCAGTTGACGAACGCGCAGCCTGCCTGGAGCACCTGTTCGACATACCACTTGGTTGCCTCCTCGCTTCCGACGGGCAAGTAGTTCACGACGACATCAGTCTGCGTTGCTTTCAGGATGCCGACGATGTCGCTGGTCTCGCCGGGGGCTTTGCGGATCACGCCCGAGAGGTATTTGCCGATCCCATCGTGCGTCATGCCACGGTAAACAGGGCAGCCTAGGTGAGGTACGTCTGCAAATTTGTAGGTGTTGTTCGGCTGGATGAAGATCGCCTCGCTTAGGTCTTTGCCGACCTTATTAACATCAATGTCGAACGCACAGGTGAACTCGATGTCCCCGATATGGTAGTCGCCAAGCCGGACGTGCATCAAGCCAGGGACAAGGTCACCCGGCTGTGCGTTGCGGTAGTAGTGCACACCCTGAACCAAGGCGCTAGCGCAATTGCCGACGCCGATTATGGCAACGCGCACGCTTCGGCGGGCTTGACTTGACGGATGCGAAGTCTGGACGGATTCGGTCACCTTTGCTCTCCCTTGTGCTGCTTAGTGTTGTTGTCGTGGATTCATGCGGTGCCGAGCATACAACCTGCCCTGCAGCCACGAAGTGCTCTTTGCGGCTGCAGGGCTAACCAAGAAAAGACCTCTAGCGCGGCTCAACAGTGAGCCGAACGGCGGTGCGCTCGACGCCGTCAATGACGACGTCCGAGAAGGACGGAACCACCACGACGTTGATGCCGTCCAGCAACAGATAATTGCGCGCGATGGCGATGGCTTTCATGGCTTGGTTGACTGCGCCTGCGCCAATGGCTTGTACGTCCACGCGTCCGCGTTCGCGGACGATGCCTGCGATCGCACCGGCGACAGCGGTTGAGCGCGACTGGGCAGAGACCTTCACCACGTCTGTCTTTGGGCGATCTGCCTTTGCCTGCGCGTGGTTGTTGCTGGAGGGCGCTCGGTAGGCTGCATTCGCTGTCTCCATGTTTCCATTCTGATAAGGATGCTTGAGACAAACGTGAAACAAGGCTTAGACAAGGCTGTAGAGGGGGAAGCAGTCTGCCTGAACTACCGCAGCGCAGGGCAGGCAGACCAGCCCGCGCTGCTGCTGATCCATGGGTGGGGCGGGTCGTCGCGTTACTTCCAAGCTGCGATGCAGCGCTTGAGCCCAGCGTTTTACTGCCTTGCGCCTGACTTGCCGGGCTTTGGCGAGACGCCCCCGCTCGCGGTCTGCGACGAGGCAACCCTCAGCCAGTGCTACTCCCATCGCGGTTTGGCACGCCTGGTCGGGCGATGGTTAAAGGCACAGCAAGTGTCGCAGTGCGATGTCATCGGTCACAGCTACGGCGCTGGTGTCGCAATTGCGCTGGCTGCGTCTCAGCCGGTGCGCGTGCGCCGCGTTGTGTTGAGCAACTTCAGCACCTTCCGCAACGAACGAGAGCGCCGCATGGTCGTGTTCGCGCACCACGTCACAAGCCTGCTGACGAGTCTGCGCCAATGGCGAATAGCGCGCAGCGATGCTTTCGCGCGTCTGCTTGGCGCGCGGTTCTTCCACAAGCTACCTGACCTAGCCGTGCTGCGCGAGGGGCTGGAGGATTTCTGGCGTATGGATCCGCGCGCTGCCGAATGGACAGTGCGCAGCTCGCTCGGTTGGGAGACGCACGACGACCTCCGCGCGCTGACCCAACCTGTGCTGTTGATCCACAGTCACCACGACCAGATCATGCCGCCGCGGAACGCGGAATACACCGCGCGCTTGCCGCGCAGCGGTCGGTTGGTCTGGCTTGACCGCTGCGGTCATCTGCCAATGGTTGAATGCCCGGACCAGTTCGTGGCGATTGTGCGCGACTTCCTCTTGCAGTGACC
>JANWZM010000201.1 GCA_025054635.1 Thermoflexales bacterium | reverse complement strand
GGCGCTGCGTTGGCGCGACGTGGGGCTAGGCGGCGCGGCTATAACCGTGCGCGAGACGGCGAAATGGGTGAACGGGCGCTGGGTGTTCAACCCGCCCAAGACCGCCTCAGGTGCGCGGACGGTGCTGCTTCCCCAGGCGATGCGCGAGGCGCTGCAGCGGTTGCTCGCCCGCCGACCCGATGCTGCGCCTGAAGACTTCGTGTTTGCAGGGCGGCGCACAGACGCGCCGATGGGCTACACGACCGCCCATACCCAACTCGCCGCCGTGTGCAAGCGGGCGGGGCTACCGCGCATCCGCATCCACGACTTACGCCATCTGCACGCCTCGTTGCTGCTGGCTGAAGGCGTCCCCGTCCCCGAGGTTGCGGCGCGGCTGGGTCACGCCAACCCCAGCGTCACGCTGCGGCTCTACGCCCACGCCGTCCGCGGTCAGCAAGCTAGCCTAGCCGCCATGGAGCGCGTGACGCAACCCGCGAGGAGAGAGTAGCAAGCGCACAAGAGGCGAATCGGCGCTGCATGGCGTGATTCGTCCGAAAACAGATTCGGACGTTGTAGTAGAATAGCGCCATGCGCGGAAGACCCCTTCTAGTCGAGACCCTTCAGCAAATCGCCAGGCTGCGCGTCGGGGGCGCGAGCTATGAGTCCATCGCCAAGCGTCTGGGGCTGCGCAAGAGCACCGTTCACGACGCCTTCAAAGGACTCGTCTCCCAGCTCAACGCCGCCGACCGCACCTACCTGCACGCTGTGCTCGCATGGCGAAACGCGGATGCGGTTGCAGCCGGGATTACCGACCCCGAATCGCAGCGCCTTGAGGCTGAAACCGTGCTGCTGTTGCGCGACTACTCCGACCACCTGGTTTCCCGCGCGAACCGCACCCTGCGCGCCCTGGGCTGTGCGCCTGTGACGCCCGAGCGGGTTATTGAGGACGCAGCGCGGCTCGCGCGGGGCGAGCGGATTTCTCTACCGACCGAGGGGACTTGGGGCTTCCTTCACGAGTGAAAGCCAACGCGCCGAGGGGCTAACTCGGCGCGCTGCTTAGGTATAGACTCACCCGAACTGATTCGCTATGTGCATGTCCATCATAACACGTCGGGCGTTCTACGCCCAAACCGACCTTAGGTTGTTCGCCTTCGCCCACCTGCAAACCCGCCCGCTCGTCGTCCATGCACACCTACCGCCCATCAGCGCGAGCGTCGGCGCGGGCTACTGGCTGCTGCGGCTGCGCTACGAGGATGCTTTCGGCGACGGCGAAGCGACGTTCACGGCTCGCCTGGCTGCATTCGTGCATTACCCTAAAGACCGCCCAGCCGTCGAGGGCGGCGAATCTGGCGTGCGGTTCAAACGCTTCGTCCGCGGCGAGACGCCCGACCAAGCGCTTGTATGCGCCGCACCTGAGGGCTTGACCGCGTTCATGGATTGGATGAACACGGACGGGAAGCCGCGCTCGGGGGCGAGTTGCGACTGGTGGGCGTTCCACACGCAAGCCGTCGCCGAGCACGACGCCGAGGACTACCAGCGCCTGGTCGGCGCGGTGGTCGGGCGCGTGCGCGTCCGCCAAGAGACCGACGGCTTGAGGGTTGAGGTTGAGGCGCTACAGCCGCTGGTTGAGCACGTCGAGCGCGCCCTGGGGACGCTGACGAATGCTGCGCCTGCGCAACAACCTGCGCCGACTGAGCAACCACCTGCACGACGCCGCGGACGCAAGCCTGTTGACGCCTACGCCCGCCTCGCCGAGTTGAAGCGCGCTGACCCAGGGCGTTACGAGCGCGAGCGCGAAGCGCTGGTCGAGCGGCTAGCGCGCCAAGCCGTAGAGGGCGGGCTGGATGCAGCTACCGCGCGGCGGCGCGCTGTGGACGCCGTTCGGAGCGGCGTGTGGCGCGCTGAGCAGAAATCTAAAGGCTAGCCCCCGCTTCAACCCAAACCCCCCGCATCCCGTCCAGCGCTTGCGTGACGAAATTGGGGCGAATTTCGTCACGCTGTAGCGAATGGGCGCATGGACGGAAAAGTTCGCTTCGCCCTGGTGCTGGACGACGTTCCGCACCACCTCGCCCCGCTACCCCGCGGGTTGCTCCCCCTCGTGCGTGAGGGGGAGTCGGGGGTTTGGCTGTTCCCTCGCACCCGAACCGCCGCCATTGGCGACGCCGTCGAAATCGTTGGCGCGCTGGAGCTGTTCGGCGAGTCGTCCTACGTGCGCCTTGACCGCCTGCGCGTTGTTGACCTGGAGACCGCGCTCGAAGCATTAGAAGGGGGGCTCGCACGATGAGCAAGCCATGCGTCTTCCGAATGAGCGACGGTCGCCCGGTCGGGCGCATCGTCGGTCGGACGTTCGTCCGCCGCGCGCCGTTCTCACGCGCCATTGTGCGCCGCCTCAACGCCCTTGCTCTGCACGCTGACCTAGCGCGCGCCTTGCAAGCCCGCGGCGTGGTCGAGGTCGTCTTCGAGGACACCGAATCCAATCGCCGCTTGGTCGCGCCGCTTAGCGAGTTCTTCGGTGAGCGCGCGGTGCTCTTCAATTTTGGGCTGGGCGACCAGCTCGCCCTTCCCATGCGCCTTTGGCGCGAAGTTTCGCCCGTTGAACTTTCGCCGCTCGGGAGGGGGGCTCGATGAACGCTGCGGTTTTACGCCGAGCCTTCTCTGCTCTCGCCGAGCAGCGCGTGTGGCTCGTCGCCAACGCATCCAAAGCACCTTGTAATCGTCAAGGCGCGCCTCTTGAGGGCTGGGTGAGCAAGGGCGCAACTCTGGAGCAGGCGCTTGGCTTCATTGACGGCTCGCGGGTCGTGGGGGTGGGGTTGAACCTATCGCTTGCGCGGGGGCTGCTCGTCATTGACCTTGACGATGTCCTCACCGAAGACGGTCGACTTGAATCGGGCTTCGCCGTGCACTGGCTGCACCGCCGCCCAACGTACGCTGAGGTCAGCCGTTCACGCCGCGGATTGCATATCGTCTACACGCTCCCGCCAGACGCTGCACCTCTGAGTGTCAGGGCGCGAGAGATAGAAGCCTACGCACACACCCCGCGATTCATGTTGCTAACGGGTGAGCTGCATCCTTACGGGACGCTGCTGCTCGCCGACGCGCCTGATGAGCTGCTCACCGAGCTGCGTCAGCATCGCCCCGAGCCGCAACCTAAAACCAGCGCCGCGACAGCGCAGCGCGGGGCGGGAGAGGCGTTCAGCTTCACGGATTTTGTGCGCTCCGCACCTGCGGGGGAGCGAAACAACCGACTCTTCTGGGCGGCTTGTCGGCTCGCCGAGCGAGGGCTAGCGCTCGCCGACGCCGAGACCTTGCTGCTCCCTGCAGCGCTTGCGGCTGGGCTGAGCGAGCGCGAGATTCGCGCCAGCATCGCCAGTGCATTCAAGCAGCCCAGCCGCGCTCGGGACGCTACGACGTTCCGCGAGGGCGTCCGCCCCGACCTTCCATCCGCCGCCGACGTGCTGAACCGATGGAGGTCAAGATGAGCTGGTTAGAACGTTATCTTCAAGCCGCGTCCAGAGTCAGTCCGCTCACGCCTAGGGAATTCCACACAGCGATTGGCTTGTGGACTGTCTCCGCCCTCATTGGGAGGCGCGTCGTGGCGCGCCTCCCCTGGGGCGAAGTCTCGCCAACCCTGTGGGTTCTCATCCTCGCGCCGAGCACCGTGTTCCGCAAAACGACCGCGCTGGGGATTGGACGGGACTTGCTGCGCCGAGCCAAGCCGTCCGTGTTCGCTGCGCACCAGTTTACACCTGAAGCCCTCTGGGGGGAACTCCAGACTAACCCGCATCGCGCGGCTGTGGTTGACGAGTTCTCCCTTCTGGTCGCCTCGACCAGTCGGGATTATATGACTGGGTCAATCGAATTATTGATGCAACTCGCCGACGAACCGCCCTGGCTACGCCGCCATACCAAAGGTGACGGGGACGTGACCATCCAGCGCCCCAGCTTCGCCCTGCTTGGCGCAAGCACGCCTGCTTCCCTTAAGCGCTTCATCGCCGATGAGCGCCTGTGGGCTTCAGGGTTCTGGGCTCGCTTCGCGGTCGTCGTCGCTCCCGACGAGCGCTTACCTTGGCGCGAGGCTGAAGCCGCCGACGTTGAACTTGCGGCGCTCGCCGATGAGCTAATCAAGCTCGATGCGCGGCTGAACACCGACTCGCCCCTCACGGCGTCTATCGCACCTGAGGCTTGGGCGCTGTGGGCGGAATTCAGCAAAGAAATGACCTACGACGCCCAAGCCGACCCGACGCTGAGCGACGGTTTTAGGGCGGTTCTCGGGCGCGCGCCGACCCAAGCGATGCGCATCGCCCTGACGCTGGCGACACTGGACTGGGCGCGCACAAGCCAAGAGCGCACCCCAACCGTGCAGCTTGCGCACATCAAGGCGGCGACCGCAATCGCTGCGAGTTTAGCTGAGGACGCCCAGCGCGCGATTGAGACGGCGCAGCGGTCGGTCGTCGAGGAGTTAGGCGAGCGCATCCTCAAGCTGCTCAGGATGACCGACGGCGAGGCGACACGACGAGAGCTGCAACGCGCGTTCAGCAAGGTTAAACCCGCCGACCTAGAACACGCCATCAGCGACCTGAGGGAGCGGGGGCTGGTCGAGGTCTTTTCCGAACAGGGGCGCGGTGGGATGACGACCCGAGTCCGTTTAGCGCAGCAAGAGGGGGTGCACACAGGTCAGCCTCTCGGCGACGAACTGTCGAACTGTCGAACTGTCGAACGGGGCTGCTGACCCAAGCGAACACAAGCGATAGGGGCGTCTAGCGCGCGGGGGCTGTTTTAAAGCTTGCGGCTAGCCTACACAAAGAAACAGTCTCTTTACTGGCGCTTGGGCTAGACGCCCTAATCTCTACTCACCAAGCTCTACGTCAGCTCTTCTATTGCGGCTTGTGAAGAATTTCACGAAGTAGTAGCCATCACAGGTGAGCGTGTGGGGTGAATAGAGGGTGACGAGCACAACGCCAACCATGCAGCCTCTAACCAGCCTTAACATACCCTCTATAGGGCGATTTGTGAAAAATTTCACAAAGTAGTAGCCATTACAGGGCTAGGATGCTGCATTATGTTTGTGCACAGGTAGAAGCGCTTACCCGCCAGGGGCTTGGCGCTGGAGCGGGAATCGGCTGGATGTGCGCTGTGCTCGCTGAAGCCTACCCAGTTCGACAGTTCGACAGTTCGACAGTTCGACACTTCCGACACTTCCGCCCAGAATGCGCCCTCAAGAGCTACCCTCTGCGCGCCCGCCGTACCCCCGAATGCAGCTACCGTAGAAGCCCATCTACGGTCTACGGCGGCTGCATTGGTGTTTCGCCGAGCGCAGCCCCATGCAGCCCCACGCCTTCGCGCAACCCAACCAAAATCGCCCGTCACGCGCCCTGCGTAAACTAAAGCCGTGCTGAGCGCCAAGCAGCTACGTGCTATTGAGCACTTGACCAGCGGCTGTAGCCGAGCCGAGACGGCGCGGCGGGTCGGGGTGGGTGAGACGACCATTCGCCGTTGGCTGCGTGCGCCTGAGTTTCAAGCCGCTTTGCGCGAAGCCCAGGGCGAGGTATGGCGAATGCTGCTGGGGCGGCTGGGCGCGGTGGCGACCAGCGCCGTGGACGCACTGCATGCGGCGCTGCAGGACGGTCAACCCAGCCTGCGCGTGCGGGCGGCGGACGTGCTGCTAGCGCGGCTGGTTGCGGTCAAGCAGGTGGTTGAGCTGGAGCAGCGGTTGGCGGCGCTAGAGGCTGAGCTAGCCGAGCTGCGGGAGGCGCGGGATGAAGGGGAAGATCGAGCGGCTGCGGCGTGAGCTGGAGGCGCTGCGGCGGTTGCGTGGAGGTCGGTGTAGGCGCGTGTTTCTGTGGACGGCGGACGGCGAGCGATTCGCCGTGCTGCATGACGGGGGCGGGATTGCGCCGCTTGAAGTGCGGGTTGCGCTGGTTGCGCCGAACTCGGGCGAGTTGGCGGCGCAATTTGCGCGGCGCTGGCTGAGCCGAGCTGAGGTAGAGCGGCTGGAGCGGCGCGACTATTTGATTGACTGCATTGCGCCACAGGGTAGCATCCCTCAGCGCTGGGTAGGGGTGATTAGCCGCATAGCGCCGAAGGGCTAGCGCGCTGGGCTACATCGTTGTACACTGGTGTAAAAAGTGGTGTACTTGTGGCGTACTCGCATGCGGATTCTTAGAGTGGGGAAGCAGGCTTGGCTTCGGGCTGATTTTGCGCCCGAAGTGGGGCGCGTAGCCCATGCATGCGGCGTTGGTGCGCTGCGGGATAGAGCAGTGGTAGCTCGTCAGGCTCATAACCTGAAGGTCGTTGGTTCGAATCCAACTCCCGCTATCTGAGCCGCCTTACTACGAGGCGGCTAATTTTTTGCACCCCCTCTGCAGCGCCCCAATCTATCCAGGGTAACCTATCAAGGCTGTTGGTTACAACAACGGTTCAACGCCAACTGCGCGACAGAGCTGGCGATACCCCTCTATCCCTAGCGCGAGCGCGGTTTCCTCCGCGTACACTTGAAAGACGGGCTGCGCTTCCGCGCATGCCTCGCGGCACCCCCCACCTCGTTCGAACAGCGGGCTTGTGTCGTCTAGCGTCAAGCGCGGACGCGGCAGCAGTGCTCCAGAATCGTCCTGATACTCATCAACCAGAGGGAATAGGCAACAGTAGAACGGCTTGAGCGCCCATGAGTGCATCCCATTCGCAATCGCGGCGACTTGCAAGGCACAGCGCCGGTCCTCGGGGCGCAGAAAGATGCACGCTGTCCTTGAGGCAAGCACGGCGTCTTCGACGGTTGTAGTGCCAGTGTAACGCCCAGAGGGGAAGCCGGGGTCGTCATCGTGCAGCTCGGCAAACCAGGACGCCGGGTCACGGCGCGGCTCAGGCAGGAAAGGTTGGATCATCGGTGCATGGGCAAGGATGCGCTCGGCTTGAGCCAAGTCCACCCAGACTCCATCGGCGCAGCAAGCAGCGCGACATACCTCGAGTCGGCAGCGCCGGATCGGCTCGCGGCGCAGCAACTTTGGGTCAATCTCGTATTTGCCGACGACGATAGGCTCGCTCATGCCTTGCCTGTGCGCAGCCGTTCGAGTTGCGCCTCAAGCTCGCGTTGCCGCTGCTGTGCAGCCTGTTTGCCTTCGGCGAGGATCGCTTCTGCCTCGTGCCTGATGCGCTCGCGCAGCGCTGCTCCCGGTTGCGGCGTTAGAAGTAGCACAGCGGCTGCGCCGCAGATCGCGCCGAGAAGAAACCCGATGACGAAGCTCAGGATGCGAGACATGCGTGGATTCTATAATCCGAAGGGCGACTTGATGGCTGCTTCGCCTGTTAGTCACCCCGCGCCACATCTCTTGCGCAACGGTGATCAGCTCACGCGCGAGGAGTTCGAGCGTCGCTACGCAGCCATGCCTGAGGTTAAGAAGGCTGAGCTGATTGAGGGGGTTGTGTTTGTGTCCTCGCCGTTGACAGCCGAGCATGCGATTCCTCACGCCCTGTTGGGCGGTTGGCTACTTGTCTACAGCGCCTCGACCCCTGGCACGTTGGTTCTGGACAATATCTCTTATCGGGTTGACCCGCGCAACGAGTTTCAGCCCGACTTGGTCTTGATGCTTTCACCTGAGCGCGGGGGGCGAGCACGCATTGATGCTGATGGCTTTCTCGTCGGCGCGCCAGAGCTCGTCGTCGAGGTTGCTGTGAGCAGCGCTTCCAAAGACCGCAGCGAGAAGTTCCAGGCGTATCGCCGCGCAGGCGTGCAAGAGTATTGCGTTTGGCTGGTGCGCGAGCAGGTGGTCTCATGGTGGGCGCTTGTCGGTGGTCAGTACGCTCCGCTGCGGCCTGACCACGAGGGCGTGTTGCGCAGCCGTGTTTTCCCTGGGCTATGGCTTGATGTGCCAGCGTTGACGCGAGGGGAAGCGCGCGCCCTGCTGCAGCGCGCACAGGCAGGGATCAGCTCGCCTGAGCACGCTGCTTTCGCGGCTCAGGCATAGCTTAGCTACTCGAGTGTGCCTGAGCTTGAGCTGATCTACAGCCGTCACGCTGTTCACGAATGCTTACGCGCGGGGCGTCGGCGAGTTCATCGCATTTTGATTGCCGAAGGGGTTGAAGATGCGCCGATCCTACAGGCGATTCGCCATCTTGCACAAGCAAAGGGTATCCGGGTTGCTGCCGTACGGCGGCACGAACTTGTGCCTCAGGCGCAGGGGATTGCTGCAGAGGTCAGCCCATACCCATACGCTGAGTTCGAGGATTTCTTGGCGTGTGCTCGGAGCGCGGGCGAGGCACCGCTGTTTCTAGTCTTAGATGGCATCCAAGACCCGCATAACCTGGGCAATCTGCTGCGCACGGCGGAAGCTGTTGGGGTGGCTGGGGTCGTGATCGGTGAGCGCCGCTGCGTTGGCGTAACGCCAGCCGTGGTCAACGCTTCGTCAGGCGCGAGCGAACATGTGCAAGTTGCGCGCGTGGTTAATCTTGCGCGAGCAGTCGAGGCGCTCAAAGCGCACGACGTGTGGGTGGCTGCGCTGCATAGCGAGGCAAAGCAAACGCTGTTCGAGGCAGATCTGCGCGGCAAGCTCGCGCTGATCGTAGGCGGCGAGGGCGAGGGGGTGCATCGGTTGCTGCGCGACAGGGCTGACTTCGTACTTGCCTTGCCGATGCGCGGAAAGGTCGAGTCGCTGAACGCTGCGGCTGCAGGGGCGGTCGCGCTGTATGAGGCGCTGCGCCAGCGCACGAAGCGATGAGGCTCACGTGCGCCAGAGGGCTAGCACGCGATCAAGCTTTGCCAGGTCTTTGAGGATCGCAGCATCTACCTCTGGGAGCGCAGCGTGAGCTGCTTTGAGGGCTGCCTCGCCTTGTGCGGCGCTGATCTCCAGAAAGGCAGCGCGCCAGCTCTCCCCCCGTCCGCGCGCCAGGTACTCAGCGATCTGGTCGAGCAAGCGCCGCACCACCGCCAGCCCGTCTGCGCCGCCGTCGAGCGCAACGCGCGGCTCGTGTGCCCGAATTTCAGGCGGCAGCGCTTCGATCTCCGCTCGTGACACGTAGGGCAAGTTCGCCACGATGACTGGGGGCAACGTCGCAAGTCCGCTGAGCAAGTCTGCCTGCAGGAAGCTGACGCGATCCGCGACGCCACATCGCCGTGCGTTGAGCTGCGCGACGCGCAGGGCTGCCAAGCTAATGTCCGTTGCTAGTACTTGTGCTGCTGGTGCGTGAGCTGCGACTGCGATGGCAACTGCGCCGCTGCCAGTCCCAACGTCAACGCAGGCGAAAGAGGTCTGGGCGGCAGGGAAGCTGCGCAGGTGTGTCAACGCCAGCTCCACAAGCAGCTCAGTCTCTTGGCGCGGGATCAACACGCGCGGGTCAACGTAGAGGTCAAGCCCAAAGAAGGCGCGCCGACCGAGCACATAGGCAAGCGGCTCGTGGGCAACAACGCGGCGCAATCGCTGCTCGAAGGCTGCTTGCTGTTCGGTAGTCAAGCGCTGGTCGTTGTGGGCGACCAGCCACGCTGTGCCTACGCCGAGCGTCTCCGCCAACAGCAGGCGCGCCGTTGTCGCTGGTGCATCTATACGCGCTGCGTCGAGGCGGGCAATGGCTGCGTGCAATGCCTCGCGAACAGTCGTCACCTTCAGACTTGAACTGCCTCGAGTTTTGCTGCTTGGTCGCGCAGAATCAGCTCGTCAATAAACGGGTCGAGGTCGCCGTCCAGCACTTCGGGCAGACGATACAGGTCCATGCCGATGCGGTGGTCGGTGACGCGATTCTGGGGGTAGTTGTAGGTGCGGATCTTCTCGCTGCGGTCGCCGGTGCCGATTTGCTCGCGCTTTTGCTGGGCGATTTCCTGATTGATTCGCGCCTGCTCCATTTCGTATAGGCGGGCGCGTAAGATCGCCATCGCGCGCAAGCGGTTTTGGGTCTGGCTGCGTTCATCCTGAACGGAGACGACGATGCCGGTTGGCTTGTGGGTGATGCGGACGGCGCTCTCGTTCTTCTGTACGTTCTGTCCGCCTGCGCCGCGTGAGCGGAAGGTCTCGATCTCGATGTCGCTCGGGGGGATGTGCACCTCGACCTCATCAACTTCGGGCAGGACAGCGACGGTGACTGTGCTGGTGTGGATGCGCCCGTTCGCCTCGGTCGCAGGGATGCGCTGGACGCGGTGGACGCCGCTTTCGTACTTCAGACGTGAATACGCCCCTTTGCCTTTGACGGCAAAGATCACCTCTTTGAAGCCACCGATGCCAGTCTCGTTGGCGTCAATCAACTCAACTTTCCAGCGATGGTTCTCGGCGTAGCGGGTGTACATGCGGAAGAGGTCTGCTGCGAACAGCGCAGCCTCCTCGCCGCCTGCGCCGGCGCGGATCTCGACGATCACATCGCGCTCGTCCTTCGGGTCTTTGGGCAGGAGCATCAGGCGCAACTGCTGCTCTAGTTCTGCGATCTTCTGGCGCAGCGGTTCGATCTCGGCGCGGGCAAGCTCGGCTAGCTCGTCGTCGCCCTGAGCAAGCGCGAGGTTGTCGTTCAGCTCGCGGCGAGCCTGCTTCCAAGCGCGATAGGTGTGCACAATCGGCTCAAGCTCGCTGTGCTGGCGTGCGACTTCGACGTAGCGCGCGTAGTCGTTGGCTAGCGTCGGGTCAGCCATTAGCGCAGTTAACTCGTTGAAACGCCGTTCGATACCGTCGAGCTTTTCTTCCATTTCAACGTGCGGTACAGGATAGCGCCGCCTGAGGGGGTGCAGGCGGCAGCACTACAAGTCCGTATGAACGCCGTAGATTATAAAGCTAAGCATGAGAGGCAGTTGAACATGGATTACGGAAGTGTGCTCTCCCGCGCGATGCAAATCGGTCTCAAGCACCCTACCCTTTGGCTACTCGGCTTCTTCGTTGCACTCGGCTCAGGCAGTGTTGGGTTATTCAACCCCAACATCGACTTTGCCAATGTATTCACACTCAACGGCGCGGCAGAGAGGCTTGACGCTGTCGTTCAACAACTTGCGCTTGCTGTCCCGGTCTTTGTCGCGTTGAGCCTAGTCGGATTGCTGGCGCAAGGCTGCCTGATCGCTGGCGCCCAACAAGTCGCCGACGAGAGTAGGCTGAGCTTAAGTCAAGCGTTGCGGCTCGGCGCTTCACGCTTCATATCCCTGCTGCTGTTGAGCACCCTGCTCGGGCTGCCCATCGTGTTGCTGGCAGCGCCCTCTCTGTTTGTAGGTCTCTTCGCGCTAGGCGAGCTCTTGGGCGCTGCTGGAGGGACACAGCCAGAGCGCCTGGGCAGGGCATTCGTAGGGCTCGCAGTGCTGTGCGGCGTTGCATGCATTGTGCTGCCTTACGCTCTCTTTGCGTCTGGCGTGCAGACACTAGGCGAGCGCGCCATCATTGTTGAGAGCCAGGGCGCACTAGGTGCTCTCCGCCGGGGCACACAACTGCTGTTCAGAGAGTTCATCCACGTGCTTTTACTTGGAGTCATTTTGTTCGTCATCCTCTCTACCCTCGGCTTTCTTGCAGGTGCTGTTGTGAGCGCTCCACTAGGCATTATCACAGTGCTCTTTGCTGCAGACCAGAGCGCAGCAGGCATTCCGACTTGGGTTTTGCTGGCGGTCTCGCTAGCCGGGTTACTCGGTCAAGCGCTGTTACTTGCGCCAGTTCAGGCTTGTATCTCGGTGATCTGGACGCTTGCCTACCGCGAGTTCATTCGGCATGACGCGCCCGCGGTAACGAGCGTGCCCAGCGTGCAGGTGAATCCTTAGTTGCTGGCATTCCTACGTCGTTGCTAGCAGGATCAATCGCCCTAGCCAGGAGGTCGGGTATGAACTACGGACACATGTTCTTCCACGCACTGCGGATTGCTCTCACGCGCCCTGCACTGTGGGTGCTGGGCCTCTTCACCACGCTGCTCGCAGCTTTCACTATCCTCCTTGTCTTTCAAGCAGCCTTTCCTATTTCAGTTCTGACCAGCCGAGCAACGCTTAATTTCACTGCTCTCCTGCAACCACCCGCACTAGCCATTGCAGCCATACTTGGCTTGATTGGATTGCTAGCAGAGGGCTGTCTGATCGCTGGTGTGCAACAGGTTGCGGCTGAGGGCAGGCTGAGGTTCAGTCGAGCCCTACGACTTGGCTTGTCACGATTCATATCCTTGTTGCTGTTAAGCATCCTGCTGCTACTGCCTATTGCGCTCGCAGGGGGGCTCTTCCTGTTCGGGGTCGTTTCGAGCGGGCTTTTCGGCGCTGCTGGGGAGACAGTGTCAGAGCGTTTGAGCCATGCGCTCGAAGCACCTGCCGTGTGGGGCTGGGCTGTTGGCATCTTGTTGCCTTACATGCTCTTTGCGTCTGGCGTATGGACGCTGGGGAATCGCGCGATCGTGATTGAGCATTATGGTGCGCTGAGTGCTCTTCGGCGCGGAGCTCGGCTGTTGTTCAAGGAATTCAGCCGCGTGCTTTCAATAGCCCTCGTCTTACTCTTGTTTATGCTCTTGAGTATACTTTTAGTGTATGATATTTTGCCTCGTGTGCTACTTTACTTATCTGCAGCTCTGGGGTCAGCAATAGTAGGAAGTAGAAACGGAGATGGGTTGTTGATGGTTATTGTTATCATTTCGATAATTATAGCCTTTATTCCTGTCCAGGCATTGCTGTTGTCTCTAGTTGGTGCTGTCATCTCGGCTGTCTGGACGCTCGCCTACCGCGAGTTCATGCGGCGTGACGCGCCCGCGGTAACGAGCGGGCCCAGCGTGCAGGCGAATTCTTAGTTGCCTAGCAGCACTATGTCATCGCCGGCAAGATCACCCGCCACAGCGCGTAGACGTTGAGACCTGCTAGGCTAGCCGTCGCAAGCAGCCATAATCGCGGCGTGATACCTGACAGACGCCCAAGCGCATGGTGCCACCCCAGACCGACCGCAAGTGCAACCGGGACGAGGGCAGGGTAGAGATACCGCCCTTGATGCTGGACGAATTGGACGTTGTACCAAGCGAACGCAAGCACTGTGCCTAGGGCAAGTAGCCCTAGCAACTCGAGCGAACGATGTTGGAATTGTGACAAGGCGCGGCTTTCGCGTGCCCACCACGCCGCGAACAACGTCGCCGAGAGCAGTGTCAACCCGAGCAGCGCAAGGTAAACGCGCTCGCTGAACAACACGCTCATCCAGCCGAACTGTCCCCAGAAGGACTGGAAGGTGGTGCGTGCCAAGCGGGTTAGCACTCCGTCCAAGCCATACTGCGCGATCCACTCCGCCGTCCGCGGTTGCCCGACAACGGCGGCGTCGTGTGCCTGCAAGCCGAGAAAGTCAAAGCCGCCGTAGTGAGCCAAATTGCGCATCCACCACGGCGCAGCAAGCAGGCAGGCGGCACTGCCAACCAGAAGAGCGCGCCACAGGCGGTCAGGTGCTCGAGCAGCAGGCGCGCGGAGCGCGGCATAAACAGCTAGCAGCAGGGTTAAGTAAGCCGTCGCCTTCGTCCAAAGCCCTAGTCCAACGGTCACTGCAAGCGCCAGCAGCGCTGGCGCAGCAGGCGCGCGCTCTTGGCTGAGCAGACGAACCGACTGCCAGACCGCCGCAGCGATGAGCGCCAACGCTAGGGCGTCGTTGTTGTAGCCAGAGAGGATGAACAGGTGTTGAGGCAACAGCGCAACCCCAGCCGCAGTGAACGCGGCTAGCGAGTGCTGCTCGGGAAAGATCGCCTGCGCAGTGCGATAAGCGAACACAACGCTGAGCCCGCCCACGCACAGCGCGAACAGCCGCAGCGCAGTCAGGCTGCCACCGCTGAGCCAGTAGGCTGGCAGCGAGAGCAGGTAGAACAGCGGAGGCTGGTGGTCCTCGTAGGTCATGCGCTCGACGGGCGGATCGCGGCGTGTCGGCGGGATCGGCACCAGGGTTGCATCCCAATCCGTCGGCTCGATCACAGGCAATCGCCCTGCGGCGAGCTGACGGACGTAGTTATAGTGCGCCGGCTCGTCAGGGTTTTGCCAGGGCGGGATCAGCACAGCAAACAGCCCGCCCAGCAGGGCGTACGCCAGCAGCACAACGGCAAGCGGCGCAGCCTTCACGCAGATGCGCCCCCGCTGATCAAGTGCCCTTGGCTCGGCGTGAAACGCTCCGCGGTCAAGATGACCGCGTCCGCGTAGGTCTGCGCGCGATACTCAGCCTGAGCCGTCTTGCTGAGCGCCTGATTCCGCCACGTGTTGAGCCGCTGGACTTCTGCATCCGAAAGCCCGTAGCTCGCGCGGCGGGCGAGCAGGTAATCAATCAGCAGAGCAAGGGCTTTGCGCCGCAGCTCCGTCACGTCGTTGAACGTCTGCCAGCGCACAGCGCGGCTGACCTCGCGCAGGAAAGCCTGTGCCGCCTGCGTTTGACGAGCAGAGGCTTTGTAAAACGCAAACGTCTCTCGGTTGGCTTGGCGCGCCAGCGTCCATTCAAACCCAACTGGCGCTTGGATGTCGCTGCCCAGCAGGAGCAAATAGGCGTCGGCTTGTTGGACGGCGCTTGGGTCGGGGTCGCTCTGGGTTGTTGGCGTCTGCGCAATGACCCAGCCCAGCGAGGTTGGCACTTCGGCAATGGCGCGCGCCAATACATCGCGCTCCGGACGCAGGTCAAGCGCCGCAGAGATATACACCTTTAGCTTGTCCACCATGCCCTCACAAGCATAACGCGAATGCAAGGGGCGCATTTGGAGCGAAGCAGTCCGTCGGGCAACGTGCAGTCACAGGGCGGCATCAGGCAGCGCTTGTCGCGTTGGGTATGGCGCGCTGCCAGGCAACTGCTCCGGTGAGACAAAAAGCCCCTGCACACGCAGGGGCTTTTCAGTCGGGTTCTCTCGGGCGTGTGACGAAGGCGTTGTTACGCCTTGCCGAACAGGTAGCTTTCGATGGCGTATTCGTTCAAGCCGAACCAGCTATCGGTCTCCTGCTTGAACTTCTTCCACTGCTCGAAGATGCGCTTGAAGTCGGCATCTTTGTCAGAGAACTCGGCATACAGCTCATCAG
>JANWZM010000174.1 GCA_025054635.1 Thermoflexales bacterium | reverse complement strand
GCCTCGCCCTCGAAGATCTCCACAAACGCCACGTCCCACACGAACGGCACTTCCCCCTTGGCGGCGTTGAGCGCGTCCAGCATCTGCCCGAGCCGAAGCCGTTCAGCCTCAACCTCGGCGCGCTCTGCCTGCAGCTCGGCGCGCGGCTTCGCAGCCACGTCCTGTGCCTCGACGTTGCCTACTCCTAGCCCAAGTTGCTCGGCGGGCAGCCCCTCAATTTGCCGCGCCAACGCCTTCTCGCGCTCGTGCAACGCCACAAGTCGCTGCTGGATCACCTCGCGGAACAAGTTGACCTCCTCCTGCCGCAGCAGCGCCTCAGTCAAGGTAGGGTCGTTCTGGCTGCCCTGGTAGAAGCGCAGCTTGCGCGCCTTGAGCTGTCCGAGCTTGCCGCGCAGCGATTTGGGCAAATCACCCGCGCGCAGTTCCCTACCCAAACTAATCCCGCCGATCTCCTGCACCAAGCTATCGCCCCGGCGCACCTTGAAGGACAGGTTGGGCAGCAGCGGCTTGAGCTGTGCCTCAGGGCGTCTCAAGTCAACCTCAACGGTGAGTTGCAGCCACAGGCGCAGCTCGGCGACGTGCACCGCCCAGTCCATCGCGTCAACGCCGTAAAGCTGCTCGCCGATGATCCGCCGTCGGCGGTCGTAAGGTGTCTCCTCGCGCCCGAGGGCTTGCGCGCAGCGCGCCTGGAGGTCATCCAGCACCTGCAACATGCCGACGAGGAACGAGCCGCTGCCGCAAGCGGGGTCGCAGATGGTCAAGCTGCGCACGGCTTCGTCCAACTTAACCCAAAGCGCGGCGTCGGTCACCTGCTGGTCAGCGGCGTCTTTGTCCTCGGGGTCAGCCGCGAAGACCCAGTCGTAGAGCAGCGTTCGGGGGGCGGGCAGGCGGTTTGCTAGGGCGTCCACCAGCGCCAAGCGACACATCAGGTCAATCTCGACGCGCGGGGTGTAGAAGATGCCAGCCGTGCCGCGGCGGTCTTCGGTGGTCACACCGCGCTCAGTGAGGTTGATCAGGCTTTCGTAGACCTTGCCGATCATCTCGGGGTCAACCGCGACCTCGACATCCAGCGGGGTGGACTCGCTGACGGTGAAGTTGTAGCGCTCTAGAAAGCCGGGCTCGCTGTCATCGAGCGTGTAGTCGAACAGCAACTCGAAGAACGCATCGGGGATCTCGACGCGCTTGCGTCCGTCCTTAGCGGGCGGGAACTCGTCCAGCGTGTTGGGAGTGAACAGTCCGCCGTTGAGGTAGGGCATCGTCGCCAGCGCCTCGCGCAGCTCGGGCGGGAGGTGCTGGCGGTCGCTGCGCCCTGCCTGGAAGCGCAGGCTGAACGCCTCGAAGAACAGGACGCTCAACCAGTCAGCGTAGAAGTTTGCGTCGGGCTGGCGGTGGGCTTGGTATGCCCGCCAGAAGTCGCGCACAAACTGTGGGTTGTTGCCCAGCCAGGCGTCGCCCTCGACGAAGCGCTTGCGCTGGATGAAATACAAGAACATCAAGCGGTTGAGCAACTGCAGGGCAAAGTCGTGCGCCCAGCGCGCGTTGTGGGTTTGCCTGCGGAGCAGGCTTTGTAGGCGCTCGAAGACGGCTTGGTAGTCGTTGAAGAAGCGCTCGGTGACGGCTTCGACGCTGAAGGCTTCGGCAAGAGCTTGGCGGACGCTCTGCAGCGTTGGCGCAGGGTGCAAGGGCAGTTGTAGCTTGCCCAGTTGTTCGAGGGTGGTGCGGGCGAGCAGACCTTGCTCGAAGGGCAAGGCGCGCAGCTCGACGGGCGCGTTTCCGTCGGAGTCGCGCAGCCTGGGCGTGACGAAGAGCGCCCGGCGTGCGTCTTCGGTGAGGTAGATCAACAGATGCTCCTCGGCGACAGGGCGCAGGGCGCGGAAGATCGCGCGGCGAGCGGTGAGCGAGGGCAGCTCAGGCATCACCAGAGCGAAGACGCGCACCCCCGCCGCTTGAGCGACGCGATGCAAGGTGAGCGTTTGTTTGAGCGGCGCGCC
>JANWZM010000017.1 GCA_025054635.1 Thermoflexales bacterium | reverse complement strand
CTTCCTATGGGAGCGGGAACAGAGGCGAGCATTATCCGCTAGGCTAGCTACAAGCACCTCTCTTAGCGCTGCTGCGTCGGGCGCATCAGCCCGAGTTACCTTTCAGCGATACACTATCCAACGGCAAAGTGCAGGAGCAGCAACATGATGAAAGCAAGGGTCACGGCGACGTTGCTTAACGTCCGAATGCGCCCAGGTCTAGACGCGCCGATCATCGGCTTATTGGAGCGAGGACAGGAGATAGAGGTGCTGCGAGTCGAAGGTGACTGGGCTGTGGTTCAGCTTCAAGCAGGGAGCGCGCGTTTGCGCACGCTGCAGCCGAACCAGCCGGTCACAGCGTTCGTCTTTGCTGCTTACCTCGACTTTGGCACACCCCCGCCGACATTCAAGCTCGGCTTGAACACACTTATCCGCGGACGGTTGGCGAAGCAAGAAGCGGAGCGTGGCTGTGAGTTCTTCTTGTGCATGGACGACTTCGCTGCTGCGGCAGAGATCAAGCGCGCTCACCCCAACGCGGTTGTCATGGCTCGGCGCTTCTTCCAGCATGGCGTCGTCCCTACCGTCGAACAGATTATCGAGGGGCTGGAAGGCGCAACGAACAAGGACTTGGTCTATATCGGTCTGAATGAGGCAGATCAGCTTGGGCAAGATGGGGCAGACTTGCGCCGACGGGCGGAGTTGGACATCGCCGTCGCTCGGCGCATCAAGCAAATCAGCGGTGCAACGTATGCTGCCGGCACATTCTCGGTGGGTTGCCCCGACTTCACAAACCCAGAGACCTGCCAAATCATCCGCGAGATCTACGCCCCTGCCTACAACAGCGGCCTGATTGCCTTCGACATGCACCCCTACTCCCCCAGCCCACAAAGTGTGGACCAGCCCAGTGAATGGAAGTGGTTCGAGCGCCGCTGGGAGTTCTTGTTCACCCGATGCGGGTTTGACCCGCGCGTGCGCGCGATCTACTTCTCTGAGTGCGGCTTGGACAATGGCAAAGGCTTCAAAGGCAACGCCTACACACCAGAGCGCTTCCGGGAGTGGGCGCAGAAGTTCATCGCTATCCAGCAAATGCCGCTAATTGTGGATGGCGTTGCCTACCCCTCACCTGTCGTCGGCGGCGCGATCTTCCAGTACGGCGGTAACAACGATCCACGATGGGACAGCTACGACCTCACTGATTACGTCCCTGTGCTGCGGGAGTTCTACACAGGTCGTCCCGTCGCACGCGGACGCAGCACGCGCTCAACCAGGGCGCCTGAGAATGAAACCGAGACTGCTCAGCCGCGAAAGAAGTCCACGACGCGGCGCAAAGCCGCCCGCTGAACAACCGCCTGTCCTCCTCGAGGCAGACGTCGTCCCAGGGCTTGAACCTGTTGCTGCTGCCGAGATCACACGCCTGGGCGGTCGGGTCACAGCGCGCGCGCCTGGGCGGCTGCAGTTCGTTTGGTCGCGCAAGGCACCGCCTGCGGCGCAGACTGTGCTGGCGATTTACACCGTACGGCGTTTTCCAGTGCCTCGCCCGCGCGCTCTGCTCGGCGATCAGCATCTGCGCGCGCTCCTGAGCCAAGTCACACACGCGCTTGACCTCATCGGTCGAGAGGCATGTCAGACTTTCATGCTGGGTGCAGCAGGCAAGGACACGGAGGTGATGCAGCGCCTGCGCGCTGCCATCGCTGCACACACTGGCTTGACTGAAACAGACCATGAGGGCAACCTGCTCATCCGAGTGCGCCCGAGCGCGCAGGGAGGGTGGGAAACGCTGGTGCGGCTCTCGCCACGCCCGTTAAGCACACGCCCCTGGCGCGTTTGTCTTGTGCCTGGTGCGCTGCAGGCGAGCGTGGCGCAGGCGATGGTGCAGCTCACTCAGCCGCGCGAGGACGATGTGTATCTCAACCTGTGCTGCGGAAGCGGCACGCTGCTGATCGAGCGCGCGCTGGCAGGGCGCGCGCGCCGTCTGCTCGGCTGTGACCTCGACCCAGCGGCGCTGCGCTGCGCCGAGCAGAACGATGCAGCGTATCGAGCACTCGCTGGGGCGCGCGCACAACCAATTGAGCTGCATAACTGGGATGCATGTGCGCTGCCCTTGGCTGATGGAAGCGTCAATGTGATTACTGCAGACCTACCCTTCGGGCACTCAGTCAGCACAGCCAAGAACAACCAACAGCTCTATCCACGCCTGCTACGCGAGGCAGCGCGGGTTTGCGCGCCTGGTGGGCGCTGCGCACTGGTGACTGCAGACACGGCTGCGCTGGAAGCAGCGCTGGAAGAATGTTGGGAGAGCGTGCAAAGGCTGCACATCGTTCTGGGCAAAAGCAATCCCGTCATCGTTTTGCTGCGGCGGCTCGGGTGAAAAGTGCTTCTTTTGCGCGCACT
>JANWZM010000149.1 GCA_025054635.1 Thermoflexales bacterium | reverse complement strand
GGTTAAGCGCCAGCGCAATGGGGTAAGCGTCGTCCCAATACAGCGGACTTGCCATTGTTAAAAGCCTGCGAGATTATACCTGTGGCATACTCACCAAACGCAGGATGAGAAAGCAGAGGGCTTCCGTGCGCTCTGGACTCGTTGGACAAAGGTCAACGTCGCTGGACGCCGCGCACCCGACAGGTCGTGTCATTCGTGCCAGCGAGATCGGCGCGTTCGTCTACTGCGCGCGCGCGTGGTGGCTTGGCACGATCATTGGACTGCCAACAAAGAATACCTCCGCTTTGCAGCAGGGCGTCGAGCTGCACCGCCGACACGCGGTGAAGGTAGTTGCTGCCTTGGTGCTGCTCGGCGTCGCTCTGGCGCTGGCAGGTCTTGCCTTGTGGTTAGTGCTGATCGGGGTCTAGTCCGCCTCATCCCTGCCGCGAAAAATCATCCGAATCGGCGTGCCCAGGAAAGTAAACTCTTCGCGGATGCAGTTCTCCAGAAAGCGCTGGTAGGTGAAGTGAACTAGCTCAGGGTCATTAACGTGAAAGACAAACGTAGGGGGGTTGACGCCTACTTGCGAAGCCATGAAGATTTTTAGCCGCTGCCCAGCGCGGGAGGGGGCGTGCTTTTCGACAGCGCCGCGCACAATGTCCATCAGATCGCTGGTCGAGATGCGCAAATGGCGTGCCTCGTGCACGCGCAGCACAGTCGGCAGCACCTGCTCGGTGCGGAAGCCCGTTTTCGCGCTGACGAACAGGACGGGCACATAAGCCATGAAGTTCAGGCGCAGTTGTACCGCCTTCAAGAACTCTTGCATCGCTTCGGTCAACAAGCCCATCCCACGCACTGGTTTTGCTGTTCGCAAGGCGACGTCTGCGCTTTCGATCTTGTCCCACTTGTTCACCAGCACGACTGTCCCCTTGTCCTCGTCTAGGATGTAACCAGCGACGTGTTCATCCTGTGCCGTGATCCCCTGCGCGGCGTCCAACACGAGCAGCGCCACATCTGATCGGTCAATTGCTTTAAACGCGCGCAGCACACTCCACTTCTCTGCGCCGCGTTGGATGCTGCCGCGCTTGCGAATGCCGGCAGTGTCAATTAGGGTGATTGGGATCGACGGCAGATCGCCTGACTCAGTGAACTCGATCCGCGTGTCAATCGCGTCGCGCGTCGTGCCGGGGATGTCGCTGACGATCACGCGGTTCTCGCCGATCAGGCGATTGAACATCGAGGATTTGCCGACGTTTGGGCGCCCAACGATGGCAACGCGCACGCTGTCTTCGCGCGACTCAGGTTCTTCCGCGCGCCCAGCCGCGGCGTGCTCGCCAAGGGCTTGCACGATGGCGTCGAGCAAGTCTCCAGTGCCAATCCCGTGCAGCCCGCTGACCGGGTACACCTCACCGAGCCCGAGACGATAGAACTCTGTGCTGGCTACGCGCGTGGGGTAGGCTTCCGCTTTGCTTGCAGCGACAATCACGGGCGGCACGCGCTGACCGCGCATCTGGCGTTGGCTGAGCAAGCGCCGGACGATCTCAACGACTGCCTCGTCTGTGGCAGTCAAGCCAGCCTGCGCGTCAACGACGAACACCACGACATCGGCTTCTGCGATGGCAACCTCTGCTTGCTCTCGGATCTCGCGCACGAACCCAACCGAGGTCTCCGCAAGCGCGGTCTTGCTCTTGTCGCGCAGCGGCTCGAGCGGTTCGATGCCGCCGGTATCTACTAGCGTGAAGGCGACGCCATTCCATTCGCAGGTGGCGTAAATGCGGTCGCGCGTAGTGCCTGGCTGGTCGTCCACGACCGACAGACGCTCACCGATCAATCGGTTGAACAGCGTGCTTTTGCCGACGTTTGGGCGTCCGATCAAGGCAACCAGCGGCTTGGGCATCGTTTAGGTCTCGAAGCGCGTCGGCACGCTTGCCGCGCACAGCACGAGCTCTTGCGCAGCGCGCACGTTGCGCATGATCTTGGCGAGGTTGCCCTGCAGCTTGAGCGCGCCGGTGACCAAAGCGCGGATTGGGTCAATCTCGCGCGTGATCACGCGCTTCCACTGCCGTAACGGCGCAGCGATGCGAAATTCGGGCGTGCGCCCGTCCTCCGTCTCGGCTAGTTCTGCGGCTCGGCACTCGCCATGCCACAAATCCACATACATCAGCACGCGCCGGTCTCCTTCCTTCTCAGGTTCGAGGATGAACCAGAAGTCGCCCTCCCAGGTGCGCGCGGCTTCGCGGTATCCTGCACTTGCGTTGATGGCTGCCTTGAAGGCAGCTACCCACTCAGGCGTAGCAAACGGGATCGGTTCTTGTGACATTCTGCACTCAACAGTGAGCAGAGATAAGCCTTTATTGTAGTGTCGCGGCGAAATGGGGAGTGACTAGGGAGTGTCTGGGCTCGAATACATGGTGCGTCGTGTGTTGCCTCACCCCTGCGCCTCACTCCGTGAGGCACAGGGGACGGGGGTGAGGGCAGTGTGACAAGACCGATCCATCCTGCTGTGAACCAGTCTTTCACAGCCAACACTCGGCTAGCGGCTTCTGGGCAGTGATGAAATCGCTTCCATTGCTATACTTAGCGCACTGTGGTTGCTGCTGCGCCCTCAGTCAAGCGCCGCACCTCGCCCGCCCTCGCTGCCGTGCTGGTGCTGATCGCGCTGGCAATCATCTGGGAGCTGGTCAAGCTCGTCTTTAGGCTCGACAGCCGCACGCTTCCTCACTTGTGGGACATCCTTGCCGCCTTGGGTGAGCCCTCGCGCCGCAATGGTCCTCCGTTGATTGCTGTTCTTCTCGAGGCGGCTGTGTTCACTGCTCAAGGCGCAGTTGTTGGCTTTGCAATTGGGGCGGTCATCGGCTTTGTGCTGGGCACGGTCTTCGCTCATGTCCCGATCTTGGAGCGCAGCCTAGTGCCCTACGTTGTCGCCTCACAAACTGTGCCTATCCTTGCCATTGCGCCAATGGTGGTGATTTGGCTGCAGGGATCGTGGTGGTCAGTGCCTGTTATTGCTGCCTACCTGACCTTCTTTCCAGTCACGATCAACACCTTGCGCGGGATGAAGTCGCCCGACCCGCGTGCGATTGAGCTGATGCGCTCATACGCAGCTTCGACCTGGGAGACGCTATGGAAGCTGCGCTTTCCTGCGGCGCTTCCGGCGATCTTTACAGCACTGAAGATCTCGGCGACCTCGTCAGTCGTCGGCGCGATCATCGCTGAGCTGCCCGTCGGCGTCCAGCGCGGGCTGGGCGGGGCGATCTTGAACTTCAACCAGTACTACATCACCGGACCTCAGCGCCTATGGGCTGCGATCGCAGTTGCTGCGCTCGTTGGCATCGTCTTCTTCGCAGTTGTGTCGCTTGTGGAGCGCGCAGCCTTGCGCAACATCGTACGCTGACGCTTGAGCAAGACGGGTTCCAGAGGTAAGTTGGGATGACGCCAGTTGTGTCACTGACAAACGTCAACAAGATCTTCAGTGGCGGGGGGCGACCTCAAACTGTCGCGCTGAAGGACATTAACTTGTGCGTCGAGCCGCGGGAGTTCATCTCGCTCATCGGCCCATCGGGCTGCGGCAAGTCAACCTTGCTGCGCGTCATCGGCGATCTAGTGACGGTCTCCAGCGGCGAAGTGCTGGTGAATGGCAAGTCGGCGCATGAAGCGAGAATCAAGCGCGAATACGGGATGGTGTTTCAGTCGCCTGTGCTCTTCGAGTGGCGAACGGTGTTGCACAACGTTGAGCTGCCACTGGAGATCATGGGTGTGCCCAAGGCAGAGCGCACACGGCGAGCGCGCGAGATGCTCAAGCTGGTCGAGCTACACGGCTTTGAACGACACTACCCCTGGCAGCTCTCCGGTGGGATGCAGCAGCGCGTCGCCATCGCGCGCGCGTTGGCGTTCAGCCCGAAGTTGTTGCTGATGGACGAGCCGTTCGGCGCACTCGACGAGCTGACGCGCGAGCGCATGAACGCTGAGCTATTGCGCATCTGGCAAGAGACCCAGACGACGGTGATCTTCGTCACGCACTCGATCCCCGAGGCAGTGTTTCTCTCCACGCGCGTTGTGGTGATGAGCGCACGCCCCGGACGCATCACCGAGATCGTGCCGATTGACCTGCCATATCCGCGCAACGTCGAGACGCGCGAGTCGCCGCGCTTCTTCGAGTTAGTCACGCATGTGCGCGAAGCGCTACGTCGAGGCGAGGAGATGGGGGCATGACGACGCAGGCGCGGGTTGCTCGGCTTGGTCCGCCATTGGTGATCTTCCTCCTCGTTGTTGTGCTGTGGGAGGTGCTGATTCGCGCGCTTAACGTGCCTCGGTTTATCCTGCCAGCGCCAACTGCGATTGGCTCAGCGTTTGTCAACACCTACGGGGCGGTGTTGGACAGCGCGACCTACACGCTGCGCAACGCCCTGTTGGGGTTTGCGCTGGGTTGTGGCGCAGGCATCCTGGTTGCAATCGCCACTTCGCGTTGGACGACGGTGCGCGAGGGCTTGCTGCCGATTGCGATTGCGGTGAACTCAATCCCGATCATCGCTTTTGCCCCGCTGACGAACAACTGGTTCGGCAGCAACAACCCCTTGTCAAAGGTCGCCATCGTGGTGCTGATCACGTTCTTCCCAACGATGATCAACACGGTGCGCGGCTTGACTTTGGTTGAGCCAGCCAAGCTGGAGCTGATGCGGTCTTACGCTGTGTCTGAGTTCACCGTGTTGGCGAAGGTGCGCATCCCGAACGCGCTGCCCTACACGTTTAACGCCTTCAAGGTGTGCAGCTCTCTGTCGCTGATTGGCGCGATTGTCGCGGAATACTTCGGCGGCCCGCGCAAGTCACTGGGCGTGTACATCCTTCAGGAGGCACAGCTCTTTCGTTTTGACAACGCCTGGGCAGCGATCGTGATCGCGTCCTTGCTGGGCATCGCGTTTTATCTGGTTGTGATCACCATTGAGCGCAGGGTGATCCCATGGCATGCGTCCATCGAGAGCTAGCCGTTACTGACAGGGCTTCGCAGCGCGCTCGAACGAGGCGCTGAGAAGAGTTCATCTACTCATGAAGCAGAGGAAAGGAGGACAGAAACATGGATCGCGTCGCAAAGAAGACACTCGCCATCGCTGGCGTTGCCGCCATGCTCTTGTCAGCGTGTGCCGTGCAAGCGCCAACGCCAGCGCCGCAGCCGCCTGCGCCCGCTCAGCCCACTGAGCAGCCCCCGCAACCTGCTCAACCTGCACAACCTACTGCGCCAGAGCGCAAGGCAGTCCGCGTTGTGCTGCAGTGGGTGCCGCAGTCACAGTTTGCGGGTTACTACGCAGCGAAGGACAAGGGGTTCTACGCAGAAGAAGGTCTGGATGTGACCATCATCCCTGGAGGTCCTGACATCGCACCTGCGCAAGTCGTCGCCAGCGACGGCGCCGAGTTCGGCGTCGCCTGGCTACCTGGGCGCATGCTGGCTGCGCGCGAGGGCGGAGCAGATCTGGTCAACATCGCCCAGATCTTCCAGCGCAGCGGCACGCTGATGGTCTCCTTTAAGGAGAAGGGCATTACCAAGATCGAGGACTTCAAGGGCAAGAACGTTGGCTCATGGTTGCTCGGCAATGAAGCGGAGCTGTTCGCTGCGTTGCGCAAAGCTGGGCTCGACCCTGAGAAGGATGTGACCATCGTCAAGCAAAACTTCGACATGAGCCAGCTTCTAAAAGGCGAGGTTGACGTCGCTCAGGCGATGATCTACAACGAGTACGCCCAAGTTCTGGAGACGCGCAACCCAGCTACCGGCGAGCTATACAAGCCCGAGGAGCTGAACGTGATCGACTTCAACGAGGTCGGCACCGCCATGCTCCAGGACGGGGTGATGGCGCGCGCCTCGTGGCTCGCTCAGCCCGGCAACGAGGACGTTGCTGTCCGTTTCCTGCGCGCTACCTTCCGTGGATGGATGTTCTGCCGAGATAACTTCGACGAGTGCGTGCAGATCGTGCTCAACAACGGCACCGCGCTCGGCGAAAGCCATATGCGCTGGCAGCTCAACGAAATCAACGCACTGATCTGGCCGTCGCCAAACGGCATCGGCATCATGGACGAGGCGCTCTACAAGCAAACAGTCGAGATCGCCAAGACTTACGGCATCCTCAAGAAGGACCCTGACCCCGAGGCATACCGCACCGACCTTGCCAAGAGGGCGCTGGAAGGACTCAGCGGCGACACCAAAGGCTTGTCCTTCAAGAAGATCACGGTCGAATTGAAGGAAGGCGGCAACTAGCCTGAACACGCGCACGAGAGCCTGACCCTTTACTGTCCTCACCCCCGCGCCCTCTCCCAGGGGAGAGGGGATGGGGGTGAGGGCGAAGCAAGCGGTCTGACTCTCGTATATACGCATCCAGGAGGAATCACCTATGGCACAGAAGATGGACTTCGGCATCACCTTCAAGTCGGACATGGACTGGAAGCGGGAGCTCAAGATCGTTCAGCAAGCGGAAGCGGTCGGCTTCAAGTATGTGTGGAGCTTCGACAGCCACGTGCTCTGGCAGGCGATCTTTCCGCGTTACGCGCTGTGGGCGTACAACACTAAGAAGGTTCACATCGGTCCGCTGGTGACAAACCCGGCTGTGCGCGATGTGACGGTATGCGCCAGCGACTTCGCTACGTTGCAGCGCATCAGTGGCGGGCGCATGGAGCTCGGCATCGGACGCGGCGACAGCAGCCGACGGCGCTTGGGTAAGACCCCAACCACGATGGCAAATCTCGAAGAGTTCGTGGATCGCTTCCGCAAGCTCACCGCTGGCGAGCACATTGACTACGACGGCGCCGACGTCGTGCTTACCTGGGCGGACAGCGGTGTGCCGCCCGTGTGGGTTGCTGGCTATGGGCCGATCGCCCTGCGCAGCGCTGGGCGCATCGGCGACGGCGTGGTGCTGCAATTTGCCGACCCGCACCTGATCAAATGGTGCCTGCAGTTCGTCCGCGAGGGCGCAGAGGAAGCCGGGCGCGACTACTCGCAGATCAAAATCATGGCGTGCGCGCCAGTGTGGATCGGCAGCGATCTGGAATATGCCCGCGAGCGCGTGCGCTGGTTCCCCGCCCTGGTCAGCAACCACGTCGTTGACTTGCTCAAGCGCTACGGCAAGGAGAATCTGCCGCCTGAACTGGTCACCTACGTCGAAGACCGCAAGGGCTACGACTACCTGCACCACGCTGAGGTCGGCAGCAGCAATGCTGAGTTCGTCCCCGATGAGATCGTGGATCGCTATTGCGTGATCGGAACGATCAAAGACCACATCGCCAAGATCGAGGAACTGCAGTCGCTCGGCGTGCATCAGTTCAACCTCTACCTGATGTGCGGGGACGAAGAGAAGCAGGTTGCCGCTTATGGACGCTACGTGATCCCCTATTTCAACGGCAAGAAGACTGTCCGCGTCGCCAAGCCAGCGGCGAAGGCTGCTAAGAAAGCAGCAACAAACGGAAAGGCGAAGAAAGCTGCATCAGCAAAGAAGCCTGCGCGAGCGAGCAGTCGCTGACACCCTGAGGAGAAGGCTATGCCACTGCTGATCAAGAACGGCACACTCGTCACTGCCAGCGAGCAAACCGTGGCAGACATCTACTGCGAGGGTGAGACGATCACGCGCATCGGCAAGGGTCTGGAAGCGCCACCTGATGCTACCGTGATTGACGCCACAGGCAAGTACGTCTTCCCTGGCTTCATTGACCCACACGTCCATGTCTATTTGCCCTTTATGGGCACGTTCGCCAAGGATGACTACATCTCGGCAAGCAAAGCCGCGTTGGTCGGCGGCACGACCACACTGATCGAGATGGTGTGCCAGGCGCGCAACGGCTCTCCCTTGACCGACGGCTTCGAGTTCTGGATGAAGCAAGCTGAGGGCAAGAGCGCCTGCGACTTCACGTTTCACCAGAGCGTCACGCGCTTCGATGCACAAGCTGAAGGCGAACTGCGCGAGATCGTCAAGGCAGGGGTAAGCAGCTTCAAGGTCTTCCTTGCCTACAAGGGCGCATTCGGCATCACTGACGAGGAGCTGTATCACACCCTGCGGCTGGCAAAGTCGCTGGGCGTGATCGTCACCGCGCACTGTGAGAATGCCGACCTGGTGTTGGAGCTACAGCGCAAACTGCTTAGCGAGGGGAAGACTGGGCCTGAATGGCATTACTGGAGCCGCCCGCCGCGCGTCGAAGCAGAGGGCGTGCATCACCTGATGACCTTTGCTGAGCTTACTGGGGCGCACACCTACATTGTGCACACCTCGTGCAAAGAAGCGCTCGACGAGGCGATGGCAGCGCGCGCCCGCGGCATCCCCGTCTGGGTCGAAACGCTGATCCAATACTTGGTGCTGGACAAAAGCTATGCTGAGTTGCCCAACTTCGAGGGCGCTAAATACGTCATGTCCCCACCCTTGCGCGACAAGAGCAACCAAGAGGTGTTCTGGAATGCGCTCCGCCAGCGCATGGTCTCGACGGTCGCCACAGACCACGCTCCGTTCGACTTCAAGGGTCAGAAAGAGATGGGGCGCGATGACTTCACCAAGATCCCGAACGGCATCCCCTCGCTGGAAGACCGCGTCAATCTGCTCTACACTTATGGCGTGCTTGAAGGCAAGCTGGACTTGAACACGTTCGTCGATGTCGCCAGCACGCAAGCGGCGAAGATCTTTGGTCTGTTCCCGCGCAAAGGCACAATCGCCGTCGGTAGCGACGCTGATTTAGTCGTGTATGACCCAACTTACCGGGGAACAATCTCAGCGCGCACGCACTATCTGAATTTGGACTACAGCGCGTTCGAGGGATGGGAGATCAAGGGGCGACCTTCAGTCGTCACAGTGCGCGGCAAGGTGATGGTGCGCGACGGACAGTTCGTCGGCGAGCTTGGGCATGGAAAGTTCATCGCTCGTGAGCCAACCCATTTCTGAAGCCAGCCTTCGCACGTAGCGCACAGCCTGCCCTCGCCCCCACCCTGCCAGTCTTTCATTACCCACATTTCAGGCAGCTCCCTGGGGAGGGGAGCAGGGGGTGCGTATTGGGCGTGCACGGCGCGCCCCAGACGGGCGCGTGCAGCGCGCCCCTACAATGCTTGGGGCGACGGGTGCATAGGGTCGCGTGGTGTGCGCCTCGTCACACCAGAACGCAGGCGCGCGCGGCGCGCCCCTACGCGGTCCCCCGTGCTTTGCGGGCTTCTTGCCGCTTGTGCTTCAAACGTGGGCGCTAGACAGGTTGGATGCACTTCCTCGCAGCGTTGTGGGTGAATTGGATAGCCCTGCCGGTGAGGGTGAGTTCTATTCTGCTAGACGCAGGCAGGTAGTCCTTGCAGCACGTGTGCCTACTTTGTCACGCATTCGGGTCGCGAGTTACTCGCCACACATGAGCGATGCGCTCAAGTGTCGTGTAAGCAGTCAGCAGCGTCATCAGCCACACCATGATCGCCAAGCTATGCGCGGTGATTGCTGAGCCGAGCAGCCCAGCTGCAAGCAGGAGGAAGCGCCCGAAACGGCTGAACAAACCAACCTTGCACGCCAGCCCAAGCCCCTCAGCGCGGGCGCGGGTGTAGCTCACCATGAACGAGCCGATCAGCGCAGCAACGGCACCGGCAACGCCGAGCACTTCTCCGCGCTGGGCAAACCAGACAGCAACCCCGCCAAGCAGCGCACCCTCTGCAAGGCGGTCGAGTGTGCTGTCCAAGAACGCGCCGAAGCGGGTTTGCAGTCCGCGCAACCGTGCCACACCCCCGTCGAGCGCGTCGAGCGGCATGGCGAGCACGACCATCAACAACCCGCCCCAAAAAGGCAATCCTAGCCCGACCAGCATGCCAGCAACACCATTTAGCGCAGCGCCGAGAACGGTCAGCGCGTTTGGCGAAACGCCACTACGTGCTACGGCAGCGACAACGGGCACAAGGAGTGGCTCAAATGTCCGTCGCGCCCAAGCTTCCATAGCAGTGCCCCGAGATTCCGAAGGAAGGAGTGGCTAGCAGGGCTTGTCACACTGCCCTCACCCCGTCCACTCGCCCCAGGGGAGGGGGCACAGGGTGAGGGCAGAGCAACACCTACACACCATGTATTCGAGCCTGGACACTCCCCCAAGGAGAATACTTCACTCATGGAATTATAATGTTGGAGCTGTCGCACAGACCAGAGATGGCTCATCGTCTCGAAGATTTGCACTTGGACGAAGGCTACTGGCGCGCGCTGTTGGAGGAGGTTGAGCACTTACCTATTCCGCCGACGCAGACGAATCGTAGCCCAGCCGCGCCGACATACAATGGCGCTGTCAGCGGAACGCCTAGTCAGGCACGCGCGTGGGACACGGTGCGCAGCGCCCTGCGCGAGGGTGCACCCGTCGAAGTTGAAGGCATCGGGTTCAACCGAGGGGGATTGGTAGTAGCGTGCAGCACGCTGCGCGGATTCATCCCAACCTCACACTTGGTGGCGCTAACTCCAGAGATGAACGAGCGCGACCGACGCGCTGTCTTGGCGAGCTACGTCGGGCGCCGCTTCCAAGCGTTTGTCATCGAAGCTGAGCCACAGCAGCAACGCCTGCTGCTCTCCGAACGCGAGCCGCGCAGCGAAACCCGCCTCGCCGAAGTCCCTCCGCTGCTGCGCAGCATTCAGCCCGGCGAGATCCGTGAGGGCGTAGTAACCAACTTGACCTCGTTCGGCGCGTTCGTAGATCTGGGTGGCTATGAAGGGTTGGTGCACATCAGCGAGCTGTCGTGGAGTCGGGTTGGGCACCCCCGCGACGTGCTCAGTGTCGGTCAGACCGTGTGCGTTTACGTGATGAGCGTCTCACCCGAGGAGGGTCGTGTGGCGCTAAGCATCAAGCGCACTCGTCCAAACCCTTGGGAGGGGCTTGAGCAGCGCTACCATGTCGGTCAACTCGTGCAAGGCGTGGTGACGAACGTCGTCGAGTTCGGCGCTTTCGTCAAAGTCGAGGAAGAGCTGGAAGGACTTGTGCACGTCGGCGAGTTGGCGGAAGGCGAGTTTATGCACCCGCGCAACGTTGTGCGCGAGGGCGACCAGGTCGTTGCGCGCGTGATCGCGGTTGACGGCGCTGCGCGTCGGCTGGCGCTGAGCTTGCGCGGCGTCCCGCAGAGCTAACCGATGATCACAGCGCTGCTGGCTGGGCTGACCTTTGGGCTGTCGGCTGGCTTGTCCCCCGGTCCGCTCAGCTTACTGGTGATCACCCAAACGCTGCGCTACGGCGCGCGCGAAGGGGTGCGCGTTGCGTTCGCGCCGCTGGTCACCGATGCGCCAATCGTGTTGCTCTCGGTCGCAGCCGCGGCTTGGCTTGCCGCAACCCGCGCGGCATTGGGCGTGCTGTCGCTCATCGGCGGAGGCTTCGTGCTCTACCTCGCTTACTCAACGTTCAAGGCGACCCTGCCCGAGGTGGATGAGAGCAAAACTGCACCCCAGTCGCTGCTGCGCGGTGCACTGGTCAACTTGCTCAGCCCACATCCATATTTGTTCTGGTTTGGCGTCGGCGCACCGACGATGACCCGCGCGATCCAGAGCGATGGGCTGGTCAGCGGCGGCGCATTCCTGCTCGGGTTCTACGTGTGTCTTGTCGGGGCGAAAGCCGCCCTTGCGCTTCTCGTCGGGCAGTCGCGCCGCTTGATCCTTGACAGGGCTTATCGCTGGTTGATGCGGGCGCTGAGCTTGATCCTGGTTGTTTTCGCTGCCCTGCTGCTGCGCGACGGCGTTCAGCTTCTTGCTACCCTGTAAACCGCCTGCGACTTGCACTCACAGTGTGCCATTCGCTCTGCTCAACCACTCGCGCACGGCATTGGGCAGACGACTGAGCGGGCCGCGCTGCACCGACGGTCCAGGCAGGGCGTTCAAGAACGCCGCGCCGTAACTCTTGGAGACCAAGCGGCTGTCGAACACGACGACGACACCACGATCGCGCTTGGAGCGGATCAGGCGACCAAACCCCTGGCACAGGCGCAGCACAGCCTCGGGCACCGAGTACTCGCTGAAGGGGTTGCTGAAGGTCTCGCTGCGCGCAGCGACGATTGGGTCGTTCGGCACGTCGAAGGGGAGCTTGCAGATGGCGACTACGCTGAGCTGCTCACCCTGTATGTCCACGCCCTCCCAGAAGCTGCGTGTGCCGAGCATGACGGCGCGCTCAGCAGCGCGGAAGCTCTCGACCATCGCTCGGCGCGAGGTGCCGTTGCCTTGTTCGAGCACGATGATCCCCTCGCGCAGCAGCTCAGGCGCGATTGCGCGCGCACTGGCGCGGAGCGAGCTGTAGCTAGTGAACAAGGCTAAGCCGCGCCCCTGCGAGGCGCGAAAGAGATCAACCAACCCTCGTTCAAGCGCCTGCTGGTAGCCAGGCTGGTTTGGCTCAGGGACATCAGTGACAATGTAAAGCAGGGCTGAATTCTTGTAGTCAAACGGCGAGGGCAGCGCCAGCGTCTCGGCATCCTCCGCTTGCAGTCGCCCCAGCATGTAGTCAAAGCTGGGCTTGGCGTTGCCGCCCGTCGCTGTGCGCAGCGTGGCAGAGGTAAGCACGACTGCTCTCTTCTTCAGCCACAGGTTGTGCGCCAGCATCGGCCCGACGTGCAGCGGCGCCGCGTTGACAGTGACCCGCGCGGGGGCGTTCTTGCTGCGTGGCTGTTCGACTGCAACCCAGTCAATCTGTGCCTCGTCAGGCTCTAGGAACACTCTGCGCAGCCGCTCGCTGGACTCCTCGAGAAAGCGGTGGGCGCCACTCAGGCGAGTCGCTACGGCATCGAAACCAATCAGCACCTTGTCGCTGTCGTAAGCACCGTCCAGCGCGCGAAGCAGGCTGTGCACTGCCCGAGCCAACCCGTCCATCTCGCGGATCAGCGCCTCGAACTCAGCCTCAACTTTGCCCCAAGCTGGCTGGCGGTGGACAGCAGGGGTGAGGCGTAGCGTCTGGGCGTACTCATTGCTGTCCTGCGTGCCATGTTCTTCGACAAAGCGCAGCAGCGCGTTGAAAGCTGCGCTGTTGTGCTGCCATACCGCGGCAGCAGCGGCTAGTGCTTGGTCGCACAACCGCTCCACTGCAGCACCCCACTCCGGATGCGCGCTTTTGCGCGCCTTGTCGGCAAGCTCGTAGAGCAAACCTGCATGCTTGCGCGATTGACTGTCGCGCCCAAGGTCGTTGATTTGGCGCTGCAGCTCCTCACGGTCGAAGCGCCAAGTTAGCGAATCCGTTGCGGCAGCCTCCAAATGATGGGCTTCGTCAATGACCAGGTAGTCATGCTCTGGCAGGGCGCGATTCTCGACGGAGATGTCCGCCAGGAGCAGCGCATGGTTGATGATGACGACGTGAGCGCTTTCGGCGAGTCGTCGTGCTTGGTAGAAGAAACACTCTGTCGCACTGCACGTGTTCATCGTGCACACCGGGTTCTGTGCCGAGAGGGACTGAAAGACCTGTCGCTCGGCAGGGGTGGGCAGGAACAGCTCGTCGCCGTCACCTGTGGTGGTATGGGGCAGCCAGATCAAAATCTTGGCGAGCACGCGCGCCTCGTCGCTAGTGCGCGGACCAGCTTTGCGTAGCTCAGCCAGCCGGTTTGGGCATAGGTAACGCCCCCTGCCTTTCATCACTGCCACGCGGATATCCTCACCCAGCACGGTTGAGACGCTCGGCACGTCCTTTTCAGCTAGTTGCTCCTGCAAGTTGATTGTTGCTGTGCTGACGACGACGCGCGCTCCGTTCTGCATCGCCCAGCGTACTGCAGGGAGCAGGTAAGCAAGGCTTTTGCCCGTGCCCGTGCCCGCCTCGATCACCTTCACGCCGCCCTGGTTGAAGGTCTGGGCAACCTCACGCAGCATGGCAATCTGAGATTCGCGCGGCTCGTAGCCAGGGAACTTTTGAGCGAACAGCCCGCCTTCGGCAAGCAAGCCAGCCAGCTCATCCACATCGAGCGGTGTGATCTTCTCGTGGGGTTCAAGCGGTGGCGCTTGCAGGCGTTCGCGGCGGAGCTTGCGCTGCAGCAGGGTTTGCGCCGTCCGATTGGGGGTAATCTGCTTGCGCAGGGCAGCGCCGATGGTCGTGCTGAACGTGCCGCGCGCTTGAGCTTCGCTCACATCGCGCCAGAAATCCGCCAACGCCCAGTTGCTCAAGTTGGACATGGCGAGGATTTCATCTAGCACCGTTTGCGGCAAGTCAAGCGCGCGCTCAAACAGGCGCAGGTAGAGCCGGTGCGCAGTGCGCGCGTCGTCCAATGCGCGGTGCGTGTTCTCGAGCGGAATGCCCAGCTCAGCCGCCAGCGCCCCCAACGAGTAGCGCCCCGCATGGGGGACGAGGATGCTAGAAAGCTCAAACGTATCGAGGGTGGGGTTCTTTGCGAACGCAGGAGGGTATTTCAACTTTTGGAAGAAGCCAAGGTCAAAGGCGATGTTGTGCCCAATGATAGTTGTGTTGCCAATTATGCGCTCAGCTTGACGCAGCGCTTCACCGAGCGGTCGCCCCTCGCGAGCGACAAGGTCATCGGTGATCCCCGTCAGCTCGGTGATCTTGGGTGGGATTGGGCGGTTCGGATCCACGATACAGCGCCACTCCTCAAGCACTTCCTCGCCGCGAAAGTGCACGATGCCGATCTCCAAGATTGCATCGCGCTCGGGGTCAGTGCCAGTGGTTTCGATATCGAGAGAGACTAGGGTTCTCATTTGAGTAAGGATTATAGCGCGCACAAAGCGTATGCGTCAACCCCATCTCGGCGCCATACCTTATTAAACCTAATTCTGGCTAAAGCAGCTCATCTAAACACTTTTGTTTTGAGTTGACTAGTAGATACAAAAATGGGCACGCTTGGATGCGTGCCCCTGCCGCGTCGTGAGCTGAGGCGCTGCGGTCATGCAGAGCGTACTTCGTCGAATGCGCGCTGATACAGCTCGTCCATCTTCGGGCTGCCCTTGCGCAAGTACTCAAGCTTGTTGCCCATCGCCTGGACATCGGGGTAAATTGCTTTGTCTGAGGCTAACTTGGGGTCAATTAGCCCTTGGCGCAACGCCTCAGCGTTAGGGGTGGACAAGCCGATGTCATTCGCATTCAGTGCTGCAATGTCTGGGCGACAGAGAAAGTTGATGAACGCCTCGGCGGTGACTTTGCTTGGCACACCCTTTGGGATGCAGAGATTATCCTGCCAGACACTGCTGACGTCGCCTGGGATCACGTAGACGATATCGGGGTTTTCGTTGCGCGCCATCACTGCGTCGTTGGCGTAGATCATCGCGCCGACGAGGTCACCCGCGACGAGGCTGGTCTTCATCCCAGGACTGTCGAGCAAGGCGAAATTGACCCGGCGCTTGAGCGCAACTAAGGCGTCACGAGCTGCATTGACCTCATCGGGGTTCTCCGTGTTGCCGCTGAAGCCTAGGGTGCGCAGCGCCATCGCCATAGTCTCGCGGATGTCGTCGAGCAGCCCCAAGCGGTTCTTCAGCGCGTCCGGCCATTGCATCACCTGCTTCCAGTTGTCAATTGGCGCCTCCACTCGCGTCTTGTTGTAGGCGAAGCCCGTTGTGCCCCAGTTGTAGGCAACAGAGTACTCGTCAGTCGGATCGAAGTAGGTCTTCTTGTGCCCAGGGTCGATGAAGGCGAAGTTGGGAATGTTGTTGAAGTTGATCTTTTCCAACATCCCAGCCGCAATCATCTTGGCGACCATGTAATCCGAGGGGGTGATCAAGTCGTACCCTGGGTTGCCGCCTGCTTTGAACTTCGCCTCCATCTCCTCGTTGGAGCCATATGTCTCCACATTGACAGTCACGCCGAACTCTTGGCGAAACTTGTCGAGCACAGCGTCGGAGCTATAGCCGCCCCAGGTATACCAGTTGAGCTGACGCGCCAGACCTTCTGCCGCTGGCGCGGTCGTTGGCGCAGACTCACCCACGGGGGCAGGCGTCTGTTGCCCACCGCAGGCTGCTGATAGGGCAGCCATGCTGCCCAAACCAAAACTCAGTCGCAGAAACGCTCTTCGGTTCATCTTGCATCCTCTCCCTCTCGGTAAATGTGTTCTGCCGCGTTCGTGCGGGCGCGCAGTGCCCTGTGGCGCTGCGCGCTTGCCCGACTCGGAAATCACTTGTTTCGTTTCAAGTCAGTGGCTGCTTTGTCTGCGCTGCAAGGCTTGCGACAGGATCACCAGAACGATCGACAAGATGAGCATCACCGTCGAGATCGCGTTGATCTCCGGCGTGATTCCACGTCGAATCTGACCCCAGATGTAGACAGGCAGCGTTTGCGAGCCAACGCCAGCAACAAAGAACGAGGTCACGAAGTCATCCAACGACAGCGTGAACGCCAACAGCGCGCTGCTGATGATGCCTGGCAAGAGAAGTGGAAAGGTCACCCGTCTGAAGGTCGTCCACTCATCTGCGCCGAGGTCTTGCGCTGCCTCCTCCAGCGAACGGTCGAAGTCAGCCAGGCGCGCACGCATGGTGAGATACACGAAGGGCATGCTGAAGGCAATATGCGAGATGATCAGCGTGATCAACCCGCGCTCAAGCCCAATCGAGGCGAAGAACAGCAGCAGCGAAATGCCCATCACGATCTCAGGCACAATCACAGGCATATACAGCAAGCCATCCCACACTGCTTGTGCCCTGAAGCGGTAACGCTCCATCGCGATTGCCATCAGCGTGCCAATCACCACTGAACCGAGGGTTGAGAGCGCGGCGACGATCAAGCTGTTTGCGGCTGCATCGATCAGGCGCGGGTTGCTCAACATGCGCTCATACCACTGCAGGGTGAACCCCTGCCACGTTGCTCCCGTCCGCGCGCTGTTGAACGAGAAGGCGATCAGCACAGCGATCGGCACATACAGGAAAGCGAAGGTGAACAGGGCTGCGACCGTCAGCGCAAACCGTCCAGGACGAAGCTTGGCGGTTGCGCCGCGCGGGCGCGGTGCTACCTCGGCGCGATCACCAATCAGGACAATCGGCGTGTCGCTCGCCACAGACGCACCTCTAGATCACTGCGCGCGAGCCACCGCGGCTGCTGCGGAAGTAGATCACGGCAGCAATCGTGACGATGATCATCATCACCAGCGACAAGGCTGAGCCAAACGGCCAATTCACGCTCGCGCTGAACTGCTGGGCAATCGAGTAGCCAATCAGATTCGTCCGCCCACCGCCCATCAGGTCAACTGTAATGTATGAGCCAATCGAAGGCACAAACGTCAGGATTGAGCCAGCGACCAGACCCGGCGACACAAGCGGCAGCATCACCCGAGTAAAAGCGCTCCATGTGTTTGCTCCTAAGTCATGCGCCGCTTCAATCATCGTCCAGTCGAACTTCTCCAGCGAGGTGTACAGCGGCAGGATCATGAACGGCAGGTTGCCATACACCAAGCCAATCAGCACGGCAGTCGGCGTGAACAGCAGTTCAATCGGCTCGAGGTTCAAGCTGCGCAGCAAGGTGTTGATCGGCCCATTGCCGCGCAGCATGAATTGCAGCGCATACGTGCGCACTAGGAAGTTTGTCCAGAAGGGGATCATCACCGCGAATAGCGCCAAATTGCGGTAGCGACGCGGCAATTGCGCCATGAACAGCGCCACAGGGAACGCAATCACCAGTGTGATCAGTGTGCTCACGAGTGAGATCCAGATCGAGCGCCAGAACAAGTCCAGATATAGCCCTTCAAACAAGCGGATGCTCAACCCGCCCTCGAGCGAGAGGCTCGGCGCAAAGCGGATATCGCGGATGATGTTTTGGTAGTTGCTCAGCGTGTAAGGCGGCGCAGGAAAGCCTTGAGCATCACGAGACATGAAGCTGATCACGCCCATAATCCCCAGCGGGATTAAGAAGAAGACCGCCAGCCAAAACGCGCCTGGCGTCATGAGCGCAACCAAACGCAGGGCAGGATGTTCACGCAGAGCTTGGATCATTGCTTAGAACCGCTTCACTCAGCAAGGATGAGTGCATTTTCTGGACGGAACACCAGCCACGCGCGCTCGCCCGGCCCAAAGAAGTAATTCGGATCCAGCGTGCTGAGCGAGTTCTGCTCCCAAATGTCGAAGTGCTGGTCGCCAAGCATCACAATCACGCGCGTGTCTGAGCCAACGTAGGCGACGGAGTGCACCCGAACCTCGTAGCAGTTTGCGCTGTTCATGGGCTGCTCAACGAGCTGAGCCTTCTCTGGGCGCACGGAGAGGCTCGCCTGCGCGCCGACGCGCAGCCCCTCTCCAGCACGCCCGACAAAGCAGCGCCCGTCCGACTCAAGCACGGCAAACTCGCCGTCGATCTGCTTAACCTTGCCCTCGATGAAGTTGGTCTCACCGATGAAGTCTGCCACGAAGCGACAGTTCGGGCGCTCGTAAATCTCCAGCGGCGTCCCAATCTGCAGCACTTTGCCCTTGGAGAATACAGCGATGCGGTCGCTCATGCTCAGCGCCTCTTCCTGATCGTGAGTGACGAAGACGAAGGTAATACCGACTTCACGCTGGAGCGCTTTCAGTTCGATTTGCATCTCCTTGCGCAACTTGGCATCGAGCGCGCCAAGCGGCTCATCGAGCAGCAGCACTTTAGGTCGGTTGACCAGGGCGCGGGCAAGGGCGACGCGCTGCTGTTGACCGCCCGACATCTGGCGAGGGTAGCGTTTTGCCATTTGCGGCAGGCGGACAAGTTCAAGCGCTTCTTTGACGCGGCGGTTGATCTCAGCGCGGGGCACGCCTTTCATCTCAAGCCCAAACCCTACGTTCTGCTCCACAGTCATATGCGGGAACAGGGCGTAGGATTGGAAGACCGTGTTGACATCGCGTCGAAAGGGAGGCGTGCTGCCCATCGGTTTGCCGTCAATGTAAACCTCGCCGCTAGTCGGGCGTTCGAAGCCCGCAATCATGCGCAGCGAGGTCGTCTTGCCACACCCAGAGGGACCGAGCATGGCGAAGAACTCGCCTTGGCGAATGCCCATCGAGACATGATCAACGGCAACCACCTCGCCGAATACTTTGGTTACGTCGCGTAGCTCAACTGCAAACTCGGACAAGCCCCGACCTCCGCAGATGGATGTGTCAGCGCTCAGCGCCGACAAGGGTTGGCCTTGCGCGAACGATTTTATCCGCAAAACCATCTCCTCAAACCCGATCTGGCTACAATTCGCCTTATACCGTGCGAAGGGAGGCACTGACCAATGCCAGAAAGCCTGGGCTACGTCCTGAAGCGCCTGCGCGAGAAGCGGCACTACACCCAGCAGGAGGTTGTCGAGCGGAGCGGCTTGGATCGCAGCGCCAGCTACATCAGCAGCATCGAGACCAACAAAACCAGCCCCACGGTCGAAGAGCTTGAAGCACTTGCTGTCGTTTACGGCACGACCGTGTTCGACATCCTGAGCCAGGCAAAAGGGATCGACCCTAAATGGGACTTCACGCCGAACCCTGACGTGCGCTTGCTGTTCAGTTTTTACGAGTCGCTCAGTCCAGAGCGGCGCAAAGTTGCCCTTGAATTCGTGCAGTTCCTCGCCGAGAAGGAGCGCATGGAGAAGTCTGCCAGGGGATCTTAAGATGCCACAGACTCGTCCACTCACCCCTGAGCAAGCCAACTGGCTGCGCGTGAATACTTACTTGCCGCCCCTCATTTACGTTGGCTCTTTGGCAATCGTAGCGGTCATGTTTGGGTGCATGCTGCTCGTGTCGCAAGCGCACCCGTTCGTCATCATCCTCACCGCTGCAGCAGCGCTTCTGATGCTTGTCATCGGCGTGTTCACAGCTCTCTCTACGTGCACAACAACAGCCTGGATTTGCGCAGCGGCGTAGCCTGGGTTCAGACAGCGACGCTGATTAATAAGCGCGAGGAATTCGTCCGGCAAAGGGCTAACCGCTACTACCTGCGCTTCGACAGGATTGACGGCGAACTCGAGGTGCTACGGGACCTCTTCGACCAGGCTCAAGTGGGAGCGCAGTACACTGTCGTCTACAGCCCGCGCGTGCGGCGCTGCTGGGAGGTGCAACCCATAGCGCAATCCTAGCTGAGCCAGGCGGCTGCACCCTCGCACAACGCATCAAACGGCGCGATGCATCGAGCAGAACTATCGCGTCGTTTCACCTCGACGCCCCTATCTGCTAGCGTCTTCGCTCCGATGGTTAAGCGCACAGGCAGCCCAATTAGGTCTGCATCGTTGAACTTGACACCAGGCGACTCCGCTCGGTCGTCGTAAAGCACGCTGATCCCTTGGCGCATGAGCGCAGCATAGAGCTGGTCAGCATGCTGCCCGACAGCGCCATCCTTGCTGTGGAGCGCGACGAGGTGCACGGCATACGGTGCAATCGCGGCGGGCAAGATCAGCCCCTGCTCATCGCCGTGCGTCTCAGCGACGTGCGCCAGCAAAGCGTCCAGCCGAACTGTCCATTCCCAGCCGAGCAGTGGACGCTCAACACCATCTGCCGAAGGACAGCTTGCCTGCCCAAGATCCGCCGCGCGCCGGCTGACAAGCCAGTCACCTTCCATCAGCGCGAGCGAGCTGCCGCACTGCGAGCAAGCGTCGCCAGCGCGCACGGCTGCGATGTCGGCGACGAGATCAGCAGCATAGTCGCGCCCGTAATTCGTGTTAAGCAGGTGATAACCGTGTTGATTCGCGCCAGCGACCAAGTTTGGCGAGCGTGCTACCAGCTCGTCAACGACGAGCATCCAGTCCTGCGTGCGCGGCAGCCCGACTGGCGAGGCGTAGCCTGGCTCTGCGCCGATCGCGCGGATAGCCTCCTCGCGGGCAGGGCGTAGGCCGCTCAAACCCGTCGCGGCAGACAACTTCGCCTCGCTCAGCGAGGTATCGCCACGCACCACAGCGAAGACCAGTCGGTTGTTCGAGCCGTCGCGACCCTCGAGGAAGAGCGCTTTTGCTGTTTGTGCAGGGGCGATGCCGA
>JANWZM010000100.1 GCA_025054635.1 Thermoflexales bacterium | reverse complement strand
ACGCTGCGCGCGCTCCAGGCGAGCGTGCGTATCCAGTTCGTGCGCACCAATTGGGCGATAAGCTCAGGCTCGAAGCCGCGCACACTCAGTTGGCTATGGAGGGGCACCGACACGAACGCTGTCACCCCCCAGATCAGCGCGGTCAAACCGAACAGCACTATTGCTACAAGCAGTGTCACGCCCGGCGGGCGGTCGAGCAAAAGCCAGATCGAGGCGAGCAGCTCAACCAGCATTGGCAGACCAACAACAGCCGTTGTCCACTCGCTATGCAGTGCATGGTAAGTCGGGAAGGCTGCCTGACCCACTCGGGCGAAGAGCGGGTAATGCACGACTTGGACGTACCAGATGACGCCTGTCATGAACAAGCTGGCGACGAGGTTGACCAGCAAGGCAGTGCGCGGTTCGCTCATCAGGCGAAACTATAATCAAAACGGCGCGGCAGTTAGGTCGCGCACAAGTTAGCCGTCACGCACTCATGCAGACTGCGCTCCCGCAAACGTCGCAGCTCAACCTAGGTGCAATGCGCCGGCGCTATCAAGCGCTGATGTTGGCTTCTTTGGTTGCCGCTGATGTGCTTGGGGTCGTCCTGGGGTTTTACCTGGCGTATCAGTTGCGCCTTGCTGTGCCCTTCCCGACACCTGCCCAGAATGTGCCTCCCTTCGCGGAGTTCACACCCCTGATGATGGTGCAAGTGGTGACGATTCTGGGCGCGTTCTTCTTCGCGCGGATGTACCACCGCCAGCGGGTTCGCTACAGCTTGGATGACCTAGCGACAGTCTTCTCCGCCGTCTCCATCAGCACGCTGGTCAGCTTGTCCTTTGCAACTTTGTGGCGAGATCCGCGCTTTTTAGTGACCGACGCGCCGCGAGTGATGATCATCTACGCCTGGCTGCTCACCATCCTGCTGGTCGTGCTGATGCGCGGTTTGCAGACACGTTTGCAGCGCGCGCTGCAGGCGCGCGGCATCGGACGCACGCGCGTCGTTGTTGTCGGCAGCGGCGAGCCAGCAGACACCGTGCTCCATCGCCTGATCGCTAATCCTCGCCTGGGCTACGACTTAATCGGTGTGATCCCATGGGGCGGGCAAAAGATCAGCGCCGACGTGCGCGCGCTCGGCACACTGGACGACCTTGCGGATATGGTGCACAAAGAGGCAATTGACGAAGTGATCATTGCCGCGCCAGCCGCAAGCAATGAGGACCTGCTGCGCATCATCGAGAAGTGCGACCGCAGCACCCTGGGCATTAAGGTGCTGCCCGATCAGTTCCAGATCATGGCAGGTCAGTTGAGCATCAGCGAATTAGGCGGACTGCCCCTGCTGACCATGCGCGACATCGCCCTGCGCGGCTGGAAGGTGACGCTCAAACGCGCGATAGACCTGATCGGCAGCGCGGTTGGGCTGGTGCTGCTCTCGCCGCTGATGTTCCTGATCGCCATCATTATTAAGCTCGACTCCCCCGGCCCAGCGCTGTTCGTGCAGGAGCGGATGGGGCTGGACGGCAAGCGCTTCTACCTGCTCAAGTTCCGCACGATGCGCGTTGACGCTGAGCAGCACGGCCCTGGATGGACGCGGAAAGATGACCCGCGCCGCACCCGCGTCGGCGCGTTTCTGCGCCGCACTAATCTGGATGAGCTGCCGCAGTTGATCAATGTCCTGCTCGGCGAGATGAGCCTCGTTGGCCCGAGGCCCGAGCGCCCTATCTATGTGGAAGAGTTTCGCAAGCGCATCCCCCGCTACATGGAGCGCCACCGCGAGAAGGCAGGCATGACGGGATGGGCGCAGGTAAACGGGCTGCGCGGTGATACCTCCATCGAGGAGCGCACCAAGTATGACCTGTGGTACATCGAGAACTGGTCGGTCTGGCTGGACATTAAGATCATCTTGCTGACTGTGTGGCAGGCGCTGAGCGGAAGCAGTGAGAATGCATACTAGAACGGGTTATGAAGGCGACCAAGTTGAACGAAAGCGAGATACAGGCGAAATTGGCGACTCTGTCAGGGTGGTCGCTGAACGATGCGGGTGAGATCACAAAGACCTATGTGTTCAGCGGGTTTCCCCAATCCCTGATGTTTGCCACCGCGGTTGGGGTGCTTGCCGAGGCGGCGCAGCATCACCCCGACATCCTCATCCGCTGGAACAAGGTCACCCTGTCGCTAACCACGCACGATGCGGGCGGGCTGACCGACAAAGACTTCGACCTAGCTCGGCAAATCGAGGGGCTACCGCACTGACGCTGCAGCGAGCGCCTTAAGCACCCTGCTGCGCCAGTAACGAAGCACAGCTCGTAGTTGCAAGCGCTCTGGGCTGCTTGTACGGCTCCTTGGCGCTTTGGGTAGTGCTCGCCTGACTGCGTGGGAGTGCAACCTGTTCACTCCGTCCTGCAGCAGCCATGGAAGAGGCAGATGTCAAACAGCTTGTCAGGAAAGCATGTGAACAGTGGTCGGAGTGACTCATTGACCTGTCTCATCGCAATCCACTCCTTCGACTTCCTGAGAGAGCTACTGTACTCGAACTGGGATCGTTCTCTGTTGAAGGGGGCAATCGCCTTCTCCAGGGCAGGCCGGTGAACATCCTCAAGATGTTGACTTCGTCGCAGCTCGGTGAGAGCGTGTCTTACAATTCGATGTGTAGAAGAACAGAGCCATGTCGGAGCGCAAGCGTTACCCAACCGACCTCAGCGAGGCGCAGTAGCACTCATTGAGCCACACCTCCCCAAGCGCGCCTCTCCACGCGGTCGCAAGCGCATCCACTCGCCGCGCCAGATCCTCAACGCCATCCTCTACGTGCTGCGCACAGGCTGTTCATGGCGTATGCTGCCGCACGACTTCACCGCCTAGGTTATCACGACTTCTGCCGCTGGCGCAAGAACAGCACATGGGAGCGGCTAAACGCGGCGCTAGTCAAGGCGCAAGGACAGGCGGCTGAGCC
>JANWZM010000004.1 GCA_025054635.1 Thermoflexales bacterium | reverse complement strand
TGGATTCGTTGACCACGGTCGAGTAGCCGAACAGCGGAACGCTCACGCGCACTGGTCCCTCGCTTTCTACCGATAGACGCGCGCGACCCTCGGCATCGGTGGTCGCGTAGCCCAGTGGGATGCCGTTGCGTTCGTCGCTTGCGCGCACGCTCACGCCTCTAATGCCCTCTCCAGCGGCAGGGTCGAACTGTCCATTGCGGTTGAGGTCCACGAAGACGATCACATCCACGGCCACCACACGCGGCGGTGGGGTTGGTGTGGGCGCACTGGGCAGCGGCTCAGCTGGGCGCACGCTCAGGTTTTGCGCAGGACGCGGGGTGGGGAAGGGTGTGGGCGTTGGCTCCGGCGGCGGGGGTGTGGGCGGCGGCGGTAGTGGTGTGGGGGTGAAGGGTGAGGGTGTGGGTGTTGGCGTCTCGGGCAGCCCGATGCTGCACTGGAGCGCGTAGGTGCGCGGCTGCGCTTGATCAGCGCGCGGAGGGTTCACGTCGCCAACAAGAATGTAAGCGTAGCCAGTGTAGCCAGAGAGCCACGAGAAGCGGCTGCGAAACTCGCCGCGTGCCCGCGCTTCGGGTGAGACGTCGTCGTTGCCGCCAATGCCGACGCGGTCTTGGTTATACACGATGATGTTGGTGTCCACGCCCGGCCCGAGGTCAAGCGTCTCGCAAGTGTAGAACACGCCTTGCTTGACCGGCAGCTTGAAGAAGTCGTTGTCCACTGTGGTGGGGCTGGGCGGCTGGAAGGGCACAAAGTTGAGCTGGTCGTACTTCACGCCGGGCGCAATCAAAGTGGCAAAGTCAAAATCGCCGTTGTACTCGAAGCGGTCAGGGCTTTGTGGGTAGGGGGTCGGGCTTGGTGGGGGCGCTGGGGTGTTGGTGGGCGCAGGTGTTTGCTCGTTCACTGAGAGCGTATAGGTTTGACCGGCGAGGCGCGGCGAGGTGTCGCTGTTGGTCACTTTGATCCAGTAGTTGCCATCGCTTGGTGCCGTGAACACAATGCGCGAGCCGCGCTGACCCGGCGTGTGACGGTTATTCGAGGCGAGCAGGGTTGTCCCGGTGGCGGAGTAGAGCCACAGCGTAGTCTCTACGCCAGGCTGCACGTTGCTGGTCTCGATGATGTAAGTGCTCCCGCCCAGCAAGAACACGCGGAACCAGTCTGCGTCGTCAGCAGTGCGCGTCGCGTACGGCGTGAAGGACAAATTGGCGATGCTTGTCCCAACAGCGATGAAGCTGGGCGTGCCGCGCGTGCCTGTTGGAATGCTCGCTTCAGCGATGTCATCGTTTGGCTCATAGGGATCGGGGACCAACCCAGGAGGAAGAGGAGTTGGGGTGGGAGGCAACTGGCTGCTGCAAAGGGTGATCTGATAGGGCTTGTTCTCTGTGTTCGTGATGGTGAAGGCGTTGGCTGCTTGGACTCGAATGAAGAAGTTGCCTCCTGCAGGGGCATCGAATGTAGCCGTGAACGCATAAGTGCTTAGTGAGGATGCTAAAAGAGCACCGACCTGATCTTGCACCAGCACCGAGAATGCCAAGTCACTGGGTTGCTGTTGCAGAAGGGTGATCGTGTAGCGAAGCTGGGCGCCGAGCTGCACACGGTACCAGTCCACGTCGTTGGCAGGGTTGCCCAAGCCGCTGCGCCAGAACGTAGCGTTGATGACGATCGGCACTGGGGTGCTGCATGAGATGGAGGTGTAGTTGCCAACAAAGGTGGCATTGGGTTGCGTCGCGTTGTCCCCTAGCTGGTCGTAAGTGTCTGTGAAAATTTGTGCTGGCGCGAATGGGTTCGCGGCAGCGTGCGCTTGGCGTACTCCTGCGCTCCTCGGCGCGTCAGCAAGCCAGATTGCGCCTAGAGCGAACGCTGCAAGACCTAGGCAAAACGCCACCGGTGCTGCGAGTCGGAAACGGTTCATTTCCCCCTCCAAGTCTAGTGTAACTAGCTCAGTAGAGCTAACTCGATCCTAATCCCATTCGGTAAGATTAGCAAGCATGCGCGTTGATGCTGGCATCGCCCGCGGGCGCAAACTGAAAAGCGTGCCCAGCCCGGAAGTGCGCCCAGTCACCGATCGCGTGAAGCAAGCGGTGTTCAACATCTTGGGCGACGACGTGATCCACTCGCGCTGGCTGGACATGTTCGCGGGCAGCGGCGCGGTGGGCATCGAGGCGCTGAGCCGCGGCGCGGCGTCGGTGTTGTTCATCGACATCGACCGCTTGGCGATCCGCACCATTGAGGAGAACTTGCAGCACACTGGACTGGGCGGCGGCGCGCGCGTGCTCCGCGCGGATGCCTTCGAGTTCATTCGCGCGCGCCCCAATGAGACGTTCGACTTCATCTACGTTGCGCCGCCTCAATATCGCGGGCTGTGGTCGCGCGCCTTGACTGCGATTGACGAAAACATCGGCTGGCTGGCGCCGAACGGCACAGCGATCGTGCAGCTCGACCCGCGCGAGTTCGCGCCGATCCCTCTGCAGCATCTTGAGCTCACAGATCAGCGGCGCTACGGCAAGACAATGCTGCTGTTTTACGACCGCATCGCGCGCTGAGGCGCGCTTCGCATTCGTCGCAGCGCAGTAAGATTCGCGCGATGTCCTGGCTCGCGTCCAAGCTCAGGCAGCCTGCTGTGGTCACCGGGCTGTGCATCGCAACGCTGCTGCTCCTACCCTTCACGTTGTTCCTGCCAGTTACCCTCGGCGCCTACACGTTGCTGCCAGCAGACAACTTGTTTCAGTATCAGCCCTTTCGCGCGGCAGCGGCGCAGTTCGGCATCACGCAGCCGCAAAATCCGCTGCTCGACGACCTCATCCTTGAGAACTATCAGTGGAAGCGCTTCATCCTGAGCTCGCTGGCGCAGGGCGAGCTGCCGCTGTGGAACCCCTACCTCTTCGCTGGGGTGCCCTTCCTTGCCGCTGGGCAACATTCGGCGCTGTATCCGCTGAGCGTGCTGTATTACCTGCTGCCGCTGGAGAAG
>JANWZM010000023.1 GCA_025054635.1 Thermoflexales bacterium | reverse complement strand
CGAGCGCTTCGGCTTAGACCACAACCGCTGCATCTTGTGCACGCGCTGCGTGCGCGCCTGCGACGAGATTGAGGGCGCGCACACGCTGGACGTGTTCGGGCGCGGGGCGAAATCGCGCATCATCACCGACCTAGGCACGCCGTGGGGCGAGTCGCCGACGTGCACCTCGTGCGGCAAGTGTGTGATGTCCTGTCCCACCGGCGCATTGTTCAAGCAGGGCAGCACCGTCGCCGAGATGACGCGCACCCGCGATAAACTGATGTTCCTGAAAACGGCACGCGAACGCCGCGAGTGGATGGTGTGAGCAATGGGCAAGTTGAAATTGGCAACGGTCTGGTTGGGCGGATGCTCGGGTTGTCACATGTCGTTCCTCGACTTGGACGAATGGCTCTTCGACCTGGCGGAAGCTGTGGACGTGGTGTACAGCCCAGTGGCAGACTTGAAAACCTTCCCCGACCAGGTTGATGTCACCCTAATTGAGGGTGCGGTTGCGAACGAGGAACATCTGGAGCTGCTGCAGAAGATTCGCCGCAGCAGCCGGATAGTAGTGTCGTTTGGCGATTGCGCGGTGACAGGCAACGTCACTGCGATGCGCAACCCGCTGAGCAACTCAGCAGAGGTGGTGCTTGACCGTGCTTACAAGGACGGTGCACTGCTGCGCCCACAAGTGCCGCACGATGACGGCATCGTCCCACCCTTGCTGGAGCGAGTTGTGCCTGTGCATGCCCTAATAGAAGTGGATGTGTTCTTGCCTGGCTGCCCACCGCCTGCACCGCGCATCCGAGCAGTTCTGCAAGCGCTGATCGAGGGCAAGTCGCCCGAGCTAGTCGGCGCAGAGATGCTTAAGGCAGGCTGAAGCACAAAGGGAGGCGAGTGATATGACAACTCGACGTGTCGTAATTGACCCAGTGACGCGCATCGAAGGGCACGCCAAAATCTCGATCTTCCTGGACGACAAGGGCGAAGTCAGCGACGCGCGGTTCCACGTCACTGAGTTCCGAGGCTTTGAGAAGTTCTGCGAGGGCAGACCGCTCGGCGAGATGGCGGGGATCACGGCGCGCATCTGTGGGATTTGCCCAGTGAGCCACTTGCTCGCCAGCGCAAAAACGGGCGACGACATCTTCGCCGTGACCATCCCGCCGACAGCAGAGAAGCTGCGCCGGCTAATGAACTTGGGGCAGATCACCCAGTCGCACGCGCTGAGCTTCTTCCATCTCAGCTCGCCTGACCTGCTGCTGGGCTTCGACAGCGACCCTGCCCAGCGCAACATCTTTGGGCTGATCGCCAAGATGCCTGACCTTGCTCGCGGCGGCATCCGCCTGCGCCAGTTCGGACAAGAGGTGATTGAGCGGCTCGGCGGGCGCAAGATCCACCCCGCTTGGGCAGTGCCAGGCGGCGTGCGCGAACCGCTCAAGGTCGAGGACAGAGACTACTTGCTCAGCCGCTTGCCCGAGGCACGTCAGACCACTTTGCAGGCGCTGTCGTTCATCAAGCGTTACGTTGACGAGCACCAAGAAGAAGTGGACAACTTCGGCAACTTCCCCACTCTGTTCCTCGGCTTAGTGAGCAAAGAGGGCGGGCGGTGGGAACACTACGACGGCTACCTGCGCGTGATGGACAGCGAGGGCAACCTGCTGGTCGATCAGTTCGACCCGCGCCGCTACAGCGAGATCATCGGCGAGGCAGTTGAGCCGTGGTCGTATCTCAAGTCGCCATACTACAAGCCGCTAGGCTATCCCGGCGGCGCGTATCGCGTCGGACCGTTGGCACGCCTGAATATCTGCTCCAGCATCGGCACGCCCCTGGCGGACAAGGAGCTGGCAGAGTTCCGCCAGCGTGGCAACAGCAAAGGCGTCGTGCTTTCGACGTTCATGTATCACTACGCGCGGCTGATTGAGATCCTTGCAGCACTGGAGCGGATTGAACTGCTGCTGAACGACCCTGACATCCTCTCGACTCATGTGCGCGCCAGCGGCGGTATCAACAAGCTGGAGGGCGTCGGCGTGAGCGAAGCCCCACGGGGCACGCTGTTCCATCACTACCATGTAGACCGACTAGGCATGATCAAAAAGGTCAACCTGATCATCGCCACGGGGCAGAACAACATCGCCATGAACCGCACCGTGAAACAGATCGCTCAGCACTGGATCCACGGTGCGGTCGAAGCAAAGATCCCAGAAGGGCTGCTCAACCGGGTCGAGGCAGGCATCCGCGCGTTTGACCCCTGCCTGAGCTGCTCAACGCACGCGGTGGGTCAGATGCCGCTCAAGGTGACGTTGTTTGACGCGCAGGGGCGAGTCCTGGATGAGGTCACTCGTTCGTGAGATCGCCGCAGCGACGCGCGGGCGCACAGGCACTGTGCTGGTGATCGGCTATGGCAGCACGCTGCACAGCGACGACAGCGTCGGGCCGCGTATTGCTGAAGCGATTGCAGGGCGGGGCTACCCCGGGGTATGGGCACAGGCGCTGCCTCAGCTTGTGCCAGAGCTGGCAGAGCCACTTGCGCGCAGCCGCGCGGCGATCTTTGTAGACGCAGCGCTCAACCCTCCGCGTCCGCACCGACCGCAACGGGTGTTTGGGCTGCTTCGTCTGCAGCCGTCCTACATACATCACGGCGGGTCGCTGCACACCAGCGACCCGCGCGCGTTATTGGCGTTGGCGCAGGCGCTGTATGGGCACTGTCCGCCAGCATGGCTGCTGACCGTGCCGGGAGAAAACTTTGCGCTGGGCGAGACGCTCTCAGCGCAGGCAGCGCTAGGGATGACACAAGCAGTGGCGTTTCTAGATCGGATGCTGGGGGCACGGCGCAGAGAGAAATCTATGCCCGAGCGAAGGGTATCCTCGACTCAATCTCTGGAATAATTGCAGGCGGAATTTATCGCCTCAAGAGCTTGTAACTCAGTATTTAGGAGGTTCGGGATGGACAAGAGCAATCGCAGAGCAATAGTTGTAGTGGCAGTTGCAATCGGTCTTCTAGCGGCGGTGCTGCTCGGTTTGCTACGAGCTTCAGTGCAGGAGAGCCTACGGGCTTCGCCATCCGAAGAAGGTGGACAAGGATTCAGCACAGCGCCTAGGGTCGTCGTGATTACTTACGTGGTGGGTTCGGATAGCGGATCCTCAACGACGCCAATCCTCACCCCTGCGCCAACATTTACCCCGAGCCCTACGCCGACACCGCTCCCTACCCCTACTCCCACGCCGACACCGAAGCCAATCCAACTCAGCTTGGAAAGGAGAGTTAACGACGGGGCTGTGATTAACTTAGCTTACTCTCCAGATGGGAAGTCGCTAGCTGTTCTTTCGACAACAGGAATTCAGCTCTATGATGGCGAATCACTCTCCAAGAGGCGCACTCTTGACTTGAAGGCAGACCCAGAACACGCCTTTCGAGAGGAATACATTCCTCTTGTCTTCTCGCCAGACAGTCAAATGCTTGCCTCAGTGGACCAGCAGTCGTCCAAGGTATTGGTCTGGCGCACTAGCGATGGGTCTTTGCTGCATTCCTTTGAGACGGCTATCTTGCCGCGAGAGGTGGTGTTCTCTACAGACGGCAAGGAACTCATCTTTACAGCGGGCCCGAGGATTGCTATCCAGCCACTGGATGGCAGCAAGCCTGTGCGTACGCTGTCTGGACACACAGGTGAGATAGTTGATATCGCTATCTCAGCAGACGGTCAGTGGCTTGTTTCGGCGTCGGAAGACAACACCGTTAGGCGCTGGTCACTCAACGAGAGCAAGCCGGAGGCACAAGTAGTTGCTCAGGCGTTCGGCATACGAGGTGTAGCGCTCTCTAAAGATGGAAGCCTTTTGGGGTATTTCGATTCGAATGCAGCGCGGATACTGCGAGTCAGCGACAGCAGCACAGTCTTAGAGCTTGGCAAGGTGCGTGACCTCATCTTCTTACCAACTGAGCCGCAGCTCCTCCTGGCACCAAAAGAGGGATGGTCAGGAGTTGAGGTGCGACAGTTACCTGAAGGTACACTCATCCCTCTCCCCCTCAAGCAAGCCCCTCTTGCTAGGGTGTCAGCCAGCCTAGGCGGGAAGAAGATCGCTCTTGCCTACGCAAGCGGAACAGTCGAGCTCGTCCAACTACCAGAGACGCCCTGGAGACGAGCAGCAAGGTTACCTGCACAGGACTATAGACGGAGACTCTGGTCTGAAGATGGTGAGTGGGTGGCGCTAGAAACCTACGATAGCTTCATGGTTTGGGATACAGTTGGGAACAAGTCTGTAGCTACCCTCCGAAGGGGCTTTGAGTCTGCCAAGATTCTGTCCCGAAAGAATGAAGCGCTATTGGTATCAACAAGTTGGAATGAACTGTTGGCTCTGGCTCTTGCCAATGGAGGAATAATTCACAGGTTCGAAGGAGAACTAGTCGGCTACAATCGCAAAGCAGATTTGATTGCAGTTAAGAATGGCGACCGAATTGCTGTCTACGGCTTGGCAGACGGGAAATCGGTTAGCGAGGTGGAAGTAAAAGCCTCTAGCTACACGGGAATACGGGTATACGCGGGCAAACGCATCGCAGTCCTAGACGGAAACAAGCTCAGCATAGGTTCTCTGCAGAGTGGGCGGCTAGAGTCCGCGGTTACTCTGCCAGCGGGAGGATGGACTTCTGATTTCCGAGCGTTCGTGCCTGCACAGGACGAGAAACTGCTATACGTCTTGCACACGGACAGGCTTGTGAAGGTTGACCTCGACACTCAGACGCACAGGGTGATGCTTTCCGGGGATCGTTTCTGCTCGTATGACGACGATCTTCACGCTGCTTTGGTCAGCGATGGAGCGATTCATGTCTTCACTACCAGCGGCTGCATATACTCATTTGACATAGCGACAGATCGCTTGCTGTCCTCAGCCAACGTATATGCCTCTTCAGTTACACCCATTGCCTTTCCTGGGGGGCAAGTGGTGTTTGTCCAAGAAGACAAAGGTATGGCAAGCCGCTTCTCGATTCAAGAACTGCAGCCACGGAGCGCAGGCACACTGCTTAACTACAGCTCTAGAGACGCGCGCGGACTGGGCGTAACCAAGAGCAGTGGGCAAGCAACTGTCTTCTACAGTGGCTACTACGATACCTACCAGCTTCCTGCTTGGAACCGAATCGGGCAAGACACGAGTCTCCCAGCTCAAGAAGCAGTCGATTTCCAAGTGGACGCCCAGGGACAAGTTGCTCTCGTGCGGCAACAAAGGTACGACTCGAACGTGGTTTTGTGGAAAATTGCGCAGCAGGAGTCTATTCTCGTCCCTGATGCGCTTTCCCGGCAGGCAGCCCTCTCCTCAGATGGACAGACTTTTGTTGCACTAGTCAAAAAAGATGCTTGGTGGTCTGCTCCAAAAGAGGTTGGACTGTGGCGAACGAGCGATGGGTTACTTCTCCGCAAAGTGCCATTGGAGCAGCCACTAGACATTGCTGCGCTGGCATTGTCGTCGGACGGTTCCAGGATAGCGTCACTTGACCTGAGGGGTAACGTCAGCCTGCAAAAGCTCCCACAGGGCGAAGTTGAAGCCTGGCTTTTACCGAACAGAGAGGCATACCTTGTCGAGTTCGGCTGGCTTTACTTCTCGGGTGATGGCAGACTTCTTGTCGCGACATACAGAGACAATCGCAGTGCGCATCTGGCGATTCTGATTTGGGCAATCTCAGAGAGGACATCGGTTAGCCCAGAGCACCTCTTCGGCGCATTACAAGCCCCTGTGCACGCCCTCGGCTTCTCAGTGGGCGATCTCGTCGCTATTGCCCTTCCGGGCGAGATCCGAGTAGCTGACACTCAGGGTAAGTTCCGCGGTTCTGCACCAATCCCACACCACATCCCGCCAGTCAAGTTGGTCTTCTCACAGGACGAGAGGCAGCTTATGTCGCTTCACCCCGACGGAGTAGTGCTCGTGTGGCAACTCACACGATGAAATAAATCTCAAGCCTATAGTCCCGCAGCGAGAAGTGAGCCCAGTGGAGGAGTCGGGATGATGAGGAACGTCTACCGCCTGATTGCTGTCGCTGTCTTAGTGCTCTTGGTCGCCTCTCTTTTTGCGCGCTTTGTGCTGCTTTCCCCCCAGGGACAACCCAGCCCAAACCCAGAGCCAGCCTCCTCCGTGTTGTTAACATCAGGCACGCCAGCCAGCACTGAACTGACGCCAGCAGTTCAGGTTGTGTTTATCACAGCCACCCCTGTGCCGACCCGATTGCCTCCCATAGTTGCTAAGCTTGAGCAGCAACTAGGCAAGGGCAGAATCTTGAACCTGCGCTACTCGCCAGATGGGCGGCTAATTGCTGTGCTCTCGATGGCAGGGACTTACCTCTATGAGGCTCGAACGCTGCGCCAGGTCGGCTTTCTGCAGCGGCAACTGCCGATTCGCCCTGAAATCGCGGTATATACAAGCGATGCATATGTGCCGGAAGTCATAGCCTTCTCACCAGATAGTCGGCTCTTGGCTGTTATGGAAGGTTCGGGTTTGATGCTCTGGGACGTCGCCACGCAGCAACTCGCGCGCTCTGTCCGAATTGGGATGCCAGTAGGTGATGTCGCCTTCTCGCCAGATGGGCGATTCCTTGCTTTGGCTGGTTCATACAGCCCAGAACCGCCCATCCTTATCTTGCCCGTGGATGGAGATCAGCCAAGTCACGCGCTGCAGGGTCACAAAGAGGCTATCAACGACATTGCCTTCTCAAAAGACGGGCAGTGGCTTGCTTCCGCTTCAAGTGACAAACGCGTGTTGTTGTGGTCTGCGCAACGAGCAGAACAAGCACCTCTGACCATAGCAACATCCACAGCATCCTTTCGCCAAGTTGAATTCTCTGATGACAGTCGTCTGATCGTTGTGCTGGACGACCAAGGGGTGGTGCTTGTCAACAAAGTTCCAGGCGGAGAGGAGGTCGGGAGATTTAGGTATACAGACTCTGACCGCTATCCTAGTGGCTTTTTGCTCTCACACCGTTCAGGCGAGATTTATTTGCTTTTGCAGCACAGCCTGAATAGGCGCCGCATCACAGGTGAGGCGGCAACCGCCAACCTAGAGACCCCCAGGAAAATTGTCGGAGCACAAATTGCTCCCGACGAAACAGAGCTAGCCGTTGCCCTCGAAAACAGTGAGGTGCTTTTCTACAAGTTGCCCCTGGAGACTGGGCAAGAACCGAGCATGCCTGCTCGGTCTCTGAGCGACCACAGAAGCGAGCGCGTGGTGAATGCTGCGCCGCTCGGCACGGGTGATACAGCAGCAGTATTCTTTGAAGATGGCTCGTATGAGGTCAAGAAGCTGCCTGCTGGAGAACCGGTAGCCTCTGGACGCATTGATCCATTCCCTTATGGCACGCACCACATTCGCGTTGCAAGGGACAAGCCGCTCGCGGTACCTGAGTCTGGCATGGGTCGCGTGCAGGTCTGGCACTTGCTGAACAAGGAAGTGGTTTTCAGCCCGCCCAACTCAGATTCAGTTGCTGTTGACCTCTCCTCGGATGGGCAGCTCGTCGCAGCGAAGCACAAGGAGGACAAGGAGGAAATGTTCCTGCGGGAGAGTTTTGTTGCAATCTGGCGAATTGGCGACAACATACCTGTGCACCGATGGAAAGTGTCGGATGACTTCCTGATTGCAATTGCGCTCTCCCCTGATGGGGCGATGCTAGCCTCGTTGAGTTGGGATAACTTCACAGTTTGGCGCATAGCAGATCAGAGCACGGTGTTTACCCTCAAGAAGAACCAAGACGTCGACCCTCACTCTGAGCTGCACTTCTCACCTGATGGCGAGTGGCTCTTTGCTCTGTCTAAAGACCTGAGACCACCTCTGCACAAGTTCGGACCAGCCGAAATTCGGCTTGTCTCGAGAGGGGGAGAGCGCTTTGAGCCTCGTTCTGAGTTCGGCGGCGATTGGGGCAGAGCGGTTCAGTTTGCACCCAGCAGAAAGTGGGCAGCGATTGCTTCTTACAACGACATTCTTATGTTCAACCTGGAGGATGTGCAACAGCGGACAACGATCAGCACTGGATACCCTGCCGAGATCAAGGCGCTGCTGTTCACCGCTGACGAGCAGCAGCTGATCTCAGTTCATAGTGATGGAACCTGGCTGATATGGCGACTCGCTTACGCTCGGTAAACGGTGAGGGTTGAAGCCCCTTACAGTTCCAATATTGGGTTCGTTGCTTTTCAGATGCAGGGAGGCAGCTGACTCCATCGCAAGGTTGTTGACAGGCTTTTCAGCAGCAACCTGTCAACCACCGACTTGACTTGAGTAGAGGCTAAAGTTTGCTCGCAGTTTGCCTGCTCAAGGGAGAAGCAAACGGCACAACCCTTGCGTGAAGCTTTAGGAGGCGAGCAGGTGTTGACTGTAATGCCACAGACTGATCCGCACAGCAGGGCAGCAGCGTATCAAAACAGCTTCCCCCAGTCGTGCGCGCGAGTCGCACTTGGTAGCTGAAATATCTGGGATGAAGCTGGTCAGAGTGAATACAGCCCACCTACCGCGAACTAGGTCGCGGGGCAGTGGCTGGTCGCGCAGAAGAGCCGCGCGCCCGCCCAGGCGCGTCGGATAGCGCCTCTGTCAGCAAGGGGATGTCCACGACTAAGCGACTCTCGTTCTCAGTGTAGGTGAGCTGCACGCTGACGTGCTCGCGGTCAATGCGTATGCGGCGCGAGAGCACAGCGATGATGTCGTCCTTGATCAAATTCAGCGTGGCAGGTGGGATTTCCGCCCGGTCGTGCACAAGGACGAACTGAAGTCGCTGGCGCGCTGCTGCAGCGCTGCCAGTGTCAGTCGAGGGGGCATTGGGCTTGTTGGAGAAGAACCGGTCGATCAATCCCATGGCGAACATCCTTTGCAACACGCAGAGCCTAGCTGATGCCGAGCAGCTTTTGCCACCACGAAAGCGACTGGGGCTCAACGACAGGCACGTCTTGCCCAAGCACGCGGCGGGCAATGTCTTGGAAGGCTTGAGCCGCAGGCGTTTTGCCGTTAAGCACAACCGGCACTCCGCGATTCGAGGAGGACAGGATCGCCTCATCCTCTGGCACGATGCCGATGACTTCGGTGGCAAGCACTTCCACAATGTCCTGCACCGAGAGCATCTCCTGCTTCTTAACCCGAGCAGGGGAAAGCCGATTGATGATGAGCTGGGCAGGCCCCTTTCCGCGCGCCTCGATCAAGCCAATGACCCGGTCAGCATCCCGAATGGAGGACACTTCCGGGTTCGTGACGACGAAAACGCGGTCAGCCGGCGCAAGCGCATTCTGAAACCCTTGTTCGATGCCAGCAGGCGAATCAATCAGAATGTAGTCCACGTCGCGACGCAGCTCTTCGCATACCTCGACCATCTGACGAGGATTGATTGCAGATTTATCTCGGGTTTGCGCGGTTGGCAACAAGTACAGCTCGCCTGGCGCAGCGCGCTTGTCACGCACCAAGGCTTGTCTTAGGCGACAGCGGCCTTCGACGAAGTCGATCACATCGTAGACGACGCGGTTCTCCAGCCCCATCACGATGTCAAGGTTGCGTAGCCCGACGTCACCGTCGAAGACGACGACCTTCTGCCCTAGTAGCGCCAACGCCGTCCCGATATTCGCAGTGGTCGTTGTCTTACCCACCCCCCCTTTACCAGAGGTGATGGTGATCACAGTGCCTGCCATAACTACTGTTTTACCAGAAAACACGAGAGAAGCATCCTGTCACTGTCTTCTAGCGGCAGTGCCAGACAGTGACAACGATTTCTCCGTTGACCAGTCGAGCAATGCTGGGTTCCGCTGTCGCGGGGGATACGCTAGAGGCACTGCTGAACAGTTCTCTCAGCCACCTGCGAGGTTTCCCAGTGCTAGTTGAAGCGTTCCGGTGATGCCAGGAGACCACGTCGGCGATCTTGAGTAGCACAGGAGACAGCTCCAGGGCGCAAACTACGGCAGCGCGATTGCCCAGTGCGCCGGCATGAACGTCGCCCCGCAGCCGTCCCCACACCACGATACTGCCCCCAGCAATGATTTGCGCGCCTGGGCTGACATCACCGCGAACGACGATGTTGCCGGGGTGACGTAGCACCTGCCCAGAACGAATCCGTCGTTCGACGAATAGTGTTTCTTCAACTGAAAGCCCCTCCTCTCGTGCCGGCGTCTCCTCTTCAGCGCGCTTCAAGGACTTCCTCCCCTTAGCAGGCTGAAGTGCCACGTCCAACGATAGCGCGTTTTGCAGCGTTCGCTCGTTTTGTGCAAGAACACCCCCAACGCGCACATCATAGGTCTCCAGCAGTGCTACGATCCGCTTTAAATCCTCCGCCTCTAGGGCAGCATCACGCACGTCAACAACAACCTCGCTGCCGCGGAAGAATCCTGGGCTGGCAACGAGCCTTGCTTCAAGCTCGCCGAGCTTTGCTGCAAGCGAATCACTCGGCGATCCATTGAATACAATCACCACACCGCTGCGCGAACCCTTGATGGTAACCATCTGAGCTATCTTGGCGGATTCTTAGCTTCGTCTTGGCGATTTCGCATTGAGATCTACGTGAAGTCTGAGGGCATCTTGCCCCTATGACGTGAAAGCCGCCCCTATCTGGGCGGCTTCGCAGCGGGGAGACAGGGATTCGAACCCTGGGTCCAGTTTTACCCGGACAACCGCTTAGCAGGCGGCTCCGTTCGTCCACTCCGGCACCTCCCCGGAACTTGGTTATGGGTTGTAAGGCGGAAAGGGTGAGATTCGAACTCACGGTGAGGACAGAGCCCCACAGCGGTTTTCAAGACCGCCGCCTTAAACCACTCGGCCACCTTTCCGTTGTGGTCAGCGCGCTGCCCTACCCGCCGACAGTTAATCAAAACTATACCACAGCGCTGACAGCTTGCGCTCAGGGGGCGTGTGTGGACTCGGCAGACAGTACATTCCGCGTCTGACAGGATTGGAGTGATCTTTTCGAGGCGACGCTTAGGGGAAAGGGGTTGTCGCCTGCCCAGATTGACGCGCTGGTGCACACCATGGTGCACAGCCGACCGACAGCGAACAGAGATGCTCGATGTGTTCGCGTACGAGCGCGCCGACCTGCTTCAACTAGACGTGGATAAGTAAGATGATTGCAAAGCAGGCGCTTAGCAGGGAAGTTATCGCCACACTCAGGAGCTGTGGCGACCGTATCCCGAAGTCGAGGAGCGGCTTGTGCAGCTGCTTCGCCAAATGTTCCGGACGACCAGCAAGGAGGAGGCAATGCGCCTTGCTGAGGAACGGTATAGGATCGCGCTGGAAGCTGGGCTGCCGCAAGAGCTAGTTTTGCTGGTAGCGCGGGAGAACGAAATAGCCTACATGATGCCGTGACCAGCAAGGCAATGTAGAGCGCCGACGCGCTAAGACGTTGGAGCACCGGTTGGGGAAGGTCCCTAACCGGCGCTTTTGCTTGTGAGGGTGAGACACATGCTGCCAGCGCGCTCAACTTACGCTCACCCCGCCACACGGCTGCAAAGCATCTTGCATGCCGCAACAGTCTAGAATCGCTATTAAACAAGATGCGCGCTCTGATCGTCGCCGTGCTCATGATTGGTTTGAGCAGTAGCGCACGCGTCGCCCATGCCCAAGTCCCCAGTGATGGGTCTGCCGGCGCCTGCTATGCCTATTACCCTGACCCGCGCGGGCTGCCCGGGCGTCCGCTGTTACCCCTGATGTTTTCGGCAGGTGCGCGCTGGGAGCGATTCGACTTTCCCTGGCCGCTGTTCGAACCCATGCCCGGCGTCTGGAACTGGCAAAACCAGGACGCCTTAGTGAGCGACGTGCGTGCTTCAGGGATGGAGATCCTCGGCATTGCGCTTTGGACGCCAAATTGGGCTGCGTCTGGCCCGTGCAGCGCGTTTGCCGCAGCAACGCTTGACCCAACAACCGCACTGAGGCGCACCAATCCAGAAGCGCCGATCCTTCACGCAGAGACGCTCCTTCCTCAGGGTGCTGCGAACGCCCCATGCGCTACACGCCCCCCTCAAGGGCTGTTCGAGGCTTGGGACGACTGGACAACCGCCGATGGCGACCCGATCAACCACTGGGGACGGTACGTGCACACTCTCGTTTCGCGCTACCGCACCCAGATCAAGCACTGGGAGATCTGGAACGAGCCTGACTTGGCTTGGTTCTGGAGCGGCACAGCAGCAGAGTATGCCCAACTGCTCAAGGTCGGCTATCAGGCGGCAAAAGCTGCCTGCCCTGAGTGCACAGTGCTGTTCGGCGGGATAGCGTTCTACGCTGCCCCTACTTTCTACACTCAAGTTATAGACCTGCTGCGCGCCGACCCGACGGCTGCAACGAACAATTACTTCTTCGACGTCATGTCGCTGCACCTTTATAGCCGTTCGTCCAGCCTCTTCGACGTGACGACTACTGTGCGAAATGCCATTCGCTCGCGGATTCCTGATCGCCCAATCTGGATCACCGAAAGCGGCGTGCCGCTGTGGGATGACTTCAGCGTCAACCCCAACAGCACACCCTATATCTGGTCGGCGCGCCAGCGCGAGGCAGCCGCATTCGTGCTGCAAGCCTACGCCAACGCGCGTCTGGCAGGCGCTGAACGGGTGTTCTTCTTCCGTGCCCACGACGACTGGTGCGACAAGAATAACGACGGCGACTGCGCCGACGCTGGGATTGACCACGGCATGCCCGAGCTGTATGGTCTAGTGCGAGACAATCTCACGCTGCGCCCGAGCTATACTGCGACGCGCCTCGCGGCAACTTACCTGGTCTCACCAACGCGGGTGACATTCTGGAACTACGCAGGCGGCGGTCGGCGGGTCACTTTCTGGGGCACGCCTCACGGCAAGGTCAGTGTGTTTTGGAACACGGTGCCGACGACGACCACAGCAACCCTCTCTGCGATCCTGCCGACAGCAACGCGCATCAACCAAGATGGCACGACACAGCTTATCGCCCCTGGCGCAGGGCAGACCTATACCTTCACCCTGCCTGGCGCGACGGCGAACAATGGCTTGTCACCCAATGACTACATCATCGGTGGCGAGACCTTTCTGGTCATCGAGGCAGACACCGCGCCGCCTATAGTGCAGCTCAACCTCAGCCAGCCGCAGCCGCCGACAATTACCGTGAGCTGGAGCGGTCAAGACGCTCAGACTGGTATCCTCGGCTATGACGTGCAGCGGCGCAGCGCGCTCACTACAACCTGGACAGCGTGGCTCACGCGAACGACGACGACTAGCGCGACCTTTTTGCCAACCCAGCCCGAAGCGTGGTGCTTTCGCGCCCGCGCCTGGGACTTAGCAGGTAACCTTAGCCCATGGGCGGAGCGCTGCGCGCCAACTACCAGAAGCACCCAGATTGTGATCACAGCCGTGTTCGGCGATCTAGACGGCGATGGCACTCAGGGCGCGACCGAGCCGACCCTGCTGGCGACGCTGCGGCTGCGCGACATACTCGGTCAGGATGTGGTCTCGCCAACTGTGGCGAGCACATGGGCACTGTCCCTCACGCTTCCTGTTGGGCAGTATTCGCTAGAAGCACACCCCGAAGACGGGCAGGGCTGGCTTAGTCGCAGCCTCACCCTGACGGTCTCGCTGAGCCTCGAGCCGCTGATCGTGCAGCATACTTTTGCGCTCCCCTTGCGCCAGCACAACGTGTTCGTGCCGCTCGTTGTGCGATGATTCAGGCTGACCATGCTTATCTACACCCTCGTCTTTTTGCTGGCTCTCGCGCTTGCGCTCGGCGCAGTCGGCTTCACCCAGGCGACTTATCCGTTCTGGTTTGACCAAGGCGCGTTTGGCGCTTGCGGCGCAACGCTGCTGCGGGGGGGTGTCTTCTTACGTGACTGCTGGGACGTGCGCGGGCCGATGACGCCGCTGCTTTATGCGGCTGGCTTGCGCTTAGGAATGTGGCCCAGCGCAGCGCTTGGCTTCAACGTTGTTTGGCAAGCGCTTTGCGCGCTTGCGCTTGGCGTGCTCGCCCGCCGCATGTTCAGCTCTGTGCTGGCGGGCTTTGTCGCTGGGGTGACGCTGTGGCTGACGATGAGCACCCTGAACTACTGGTCAGTCGCCCAAGCTGAGGGGTTTGCCAACCTGTTCTTCATCGGCGCTGCTTGGTGCGCTTGGGAGATCGCCCAGCAGCGTGACAAGCGCGCGCTTGCCTTGCTCGGCGGGACGCTTGCAGGAAGCCTATTCTGGTTCAAGTATCCCTTCCTTGGATTTGGGTTAGTCATGCTGCTTTGGCTGGGGCTGCGTCGGGCTTCGCGCGCCCAGCTTGCAGTTTGGGGTGCAGGCATCCTGCTCGGGCTGGGACTAGGGCTCGTTTACTTTGCCCTTGGCGGCGCCTTGCCCGAACTTGGGCTTCACCTGCGCTACGCGATCGCGAACTTCCACGACAAGCCGCTGTTCGAGCGCATTCAGTGGCTGAGTGGGCTGTTCCCAGTGGAGCTAGAGGCGTTCGTTCGGCTTGGCAGCACCCCGACGGCTGATTTCAAGGACACGATCCCACAAGTTGAGTGGCTTGGTCGCGGCTACCCGTTCCTGATGGCGGGGATGGCGCTCGGCGCGGGTCTGGCAATCGTCCGCCGCGGTGCGCGCCCAGGGCTTGGGTTGGCGCTGATCTGGCTGCTGGCAGGCTTGTTGTTGTGCGTGTGGCAAGGGCACTTTTACCGCTACCACTTCGTGATTGTGCTGCCGCCGATGGCGCTGCTGGTCAGCGCTGGGCTATCGTCCGAGGCGAATCGTCGCCCGCCACTGGTGCAGTCATTGGTCGCGCTTACGGTGTGGGCACTGTTCTGGGTCGGGCAATTTGCCACAATCTTGCCCTGGACGCGCGACGCTTTCACTAACCTGCTGCTGGAGGGCAAATCGCTGCGCCAAATCTACACGGAGTCGAAGGAATGGCCTCATCTTGCGCTGGCGGACTTCCTGCGCGACAAGCTTGCACCGGGCGAAGCCGCTGCTGTGTTTAGCGACACACCCGCTGTATACGTGCTCGCTGATCGTCCGCACGCCACGCGCTTCCCCTACCTACGCTGGGCGGACGAATCGCGTGACCCGAACGTTCGCGCTGCGCTTGCCCAGCTCTACTTGGAGGACCTGCGCCGCGCTCCGCCGCGCCTGTTTGTGCTCTCTCGCGAGGGCTACCCTTGGGCTTCTGCTGACTCCATCGCTACGTGGAAGGCGCTGCCCGAGGTTAACCAGTTTGTTGAGGCGAACTATCGCTACGTAGGTGAGGTCGGCCCGTATCTGGTCTTTGCGCGCGCCGAGGGTCAGGCGAACATGGCGCGCTGAGGCGTCAAAAGGCTTCCGCGCTGCCTATCAGCCATGCCCTTCCGGGTGTGCTGCAGCAGCAGACGCCATTCGTCATCGTTGTGCAGAGCACGCACAGCGCTCATCCCCTGCTTCGAGACCCGCTCTCTTATTCCCCTCTCAGCCTCGCTCTGCGCGATCTCCACATCCGATGGGCAGGATCAAGCTGCGCAGCGACAGAGATGCTGCAAGACTGGACACCAAACGGAGTTAACGATGGAACGCAGAACTTTTCTCAAGCTTACCGCTGGGCTAAGCGCTGCAGCGCTTGCTGCAAGCCTAGGGCTGAGCACGGCACTACCAGCTCAGGCAGCGACGATACTTCTCCACCACCGCGACCCAGGTCTCTTCGGCGTGGGCGTGCGCGGGTTCAAGCCTGGAACTGCTTCGCTGAACACGATTGCCTCAACGCTGAACATGTCCGTCGCTGAGCTGCAGACAGAGCTGCGTAGCGGCAAGTCGGTCGCCGACATCGCCCAAGCGAAGGGGGTCTCCCTCGACGCCGTGATCGAGGCGTTGATCAGCGCGTACGGGCGGCAGCTCGATGCAGCCATCAGTGCGGGTCGGCTGACCCAAGCCCAAGCAGACATGCTGCTTGCGAACTACAGGGCTATCCTGCCTGGTCATCTGCAGGTGCGCGCTGTTCAAGGGCTGCCCAAAGGACGTGCAGTTATGCCGAGGGCGGGGGAAGCGTCGCTAGCAACAGTCGCTGGCAAGCTCGGTCTAACGGTTGCTGAGCTGGTCGCTCAACTCCGAGAGGGCAAATCCGTTGCTGATTTGGCGAAGGAGAAGGGTGTCGCGCTTGAGACGGTCAGCAGTGCGCTTGCTGACCAATACAAGCAGCTTTTGGATGCGCAGGTCGCTGCTGGTCGGATCACGCAAGCCCAGGCGGAGCGGGCGCTGGCGCTCTACAAGGAAAATCTACCTGCGCTGCTCTCGCTCAAAGGCGGTTTCTGGGGCGGGTTTGGACGTGGAAAGGGGCGCGGGATGAGGGTGCCCTCCCCTGCGTTGAACACACCGACGACCTAACGCTTTCTGAAGGCTCTACCTCTTGCCCCTCTCCTATCGACGAGGGGCAAGAGGTGCTGGATTGCGGCTGTGGTTTAGTCGCGCCAGTTACCGGTCTCCCACTTCTTCAGGAAGACGTCTGCCTGCTCTGGCGTCGTCACCAAGTCGAAGCCTGTGTCTACAAAGGGCGGGTACTGCTTCTTGTTCACCACGATGTCGTAGAGGATGCCGACGGCGTCGTAACCCCAGCCATAGAACTTCTGTCCGATCAGGGCGTGGACCAAGCCTTGCTTGAGCAAGCGCAGCTCACTCTCCAAGATATCCCAGGCGACGGTCTTCATGCCGCGCTTTGCTGCCTGCTGGAACTTAGGCATGGCATTGATGTCGCCGAAGAGCGGCCAAGCGCCTGCCATGAAGTAGCCGGCTAGGTCAGGGTTCGCGGTCAGACGGTTCTCGACGACCTCGATGCCCTTCTGGATGTCGTCGTTGCAGGGGTCAGTAGCAACCCACTGCAAGCCAGCAGGATCGGCGACTTCGCGGAACGCCTTGATGCGCGCCTCCAGGTTCTGTGCGCCGGGCACGCCAGTGAGGATGGCATAGGTCTTATTCTGACTGTCCTTGAGCAGGTCAACCATGATCTCCGCGCCCTTGCGCGCTGCTGCCTCGTTGTCCAGGCTGTAGAAGGTGATGCGCTTGGAGTTCGGCGAGTCGGAGTCCCAAGTGATGACGGGGATGCCCGAGTCCATCGCGCGGTCAATCACTGGCTTGAGCGCGTCGGGGTCATTGCAGGAGATGCCCATGCCGTCCACCTTGCGGGCGATGGCAGCGTCGAGCAGCTCAGCCTGCTTCTGGGCGTCTGCTGATTCTGGACCGACCCATTCGACGGTGATGCCGAGCTCCTTCGCCTTGTCCTGTGCGCCCCGGCGGGCGACATCGAAGACAGGATTGTTCACTGCTTTGGGCGACCAGACGAAAGTAAGCGGCTTGGTGCCGGGTTGGGGTTCGCTGACAGGTTGCTGCGGTTGGGGTCGCTGGGGCTGAGCCGCAGGCGGCGCAGCGCAGCTTGCCAAGGCAACTGCACCTGCTCCGTACCCTACTGCTCGCAGAAACGTTCGTCGTGAAACGCGCTTGTCGTTGCTCATATGCAAAACCTCCTGTGGGTTGCTCTCGTGGCGCAGCCTGTGCGCTGCGCTGTCGGCAAGAATAGCTCAGGATCGGCGCTGGCGCAAGCGGTCAATTAGCGCCGAGAGCAGGATAATGCCACCAGTGAAGGCTTGCTGCCAGTAGCTTTCAACGCGCAGCAGCACAAGGGCATTGTTCAGCACCCCAATCAGGATTGCCCCGAGGACTGCGCCAAACACAGTTCCACGCCCGCCGGAGAGGCTGACCCCGCCGATCACCGCAGCCGCGATCACGTACAGCTCGTAGCCCAGAGCCTGCGTCGGTGCAGACACACCTAGCCGCGCCACGACTAACACCCCGCCGACGCCTGCTAGCGCGCCGCACAGCACGTAGGTCAGAATCTTCACGCGGCTGACAGGCAGCCCGGTCAACGTCGCACTGGTCTCATTGCCGCCGATGGCGTAGATATACGTGCCCCACACGTGATATGCCAGGAACAGCCCGACCAGCAGCGCCAGAACGACTAAGAACACGACCGGGATCGGCACTGGCCCGAGAAATCCTTGACCGAGGTTGGTGAACTCGACTGGGAAGTTGCGCACGGTCTGTCCACTCGTTAGCCCAACGACCAGCCCACGCACCACCCCGAGCATCCCTAACGTCGCAATGAACGGCACGACCTTGAGCTTGACCACGAGCAACCCGTTGATCAGCCCGACCAGCGCGCCTGCCAACACGCCGAGCGCGAAAGCAATCAGCGGTGGCAAGCCAAAGCTGGGCAACTGGTAGGCTGTCGTCCCGCCAAGGCTTACCGCGATAGCCGCGACAAGCCCGCTGAACGCCATGGTTGAACCCACCGACAGGTCAATCCCACCAGCAACGATCACCAAGGTCACCCCGAGCGCGGCGATGGCGATGTCAGCGTTGTTGCGCAATATGTTAAAGAGGTTGCTCGGCGTCAGGAAGGCGCTGCTGCTCTGCGAGAGCACCGCACCCAGAAGCAACAGTAGGATGACGATGCTGGTCTCGGGGCGCTGGATGATCTGCCTGAAGATCGAGGCGAATGGGGCAGCAGGTTGGGCTGGGGTCTTCTCGAGTGACAAGTCGGTTTTCATCGCTGTCCTCACTTCTTGCCGCTGGCGAGGGCAAGCACGCGCTCTTGAGTTGCTTCCTCGCGGGAAAGCTCGCCCGCCAGCCTGCCTTCACACATGACCAGAACACGGTCGCTCATGGCGAGCACCTCAGGCAGCTCGGATGAGATCAGGATGATCGCCATGCCGCGATGGGCAAGCTCATCGATGAGAGCGTGGATCTCAGCTTTTGCGCCGACGTCAATGCCACGTGTCGGCTCATCAAGGATCAGTACCTTGAGCTGCGCCGCAAGCCACTTGCCCAGGACGACTTTCTGCTGGTTGCCGCCCGACAGCGCGTTGACGGGCAAATCCACGCGCAGCGGGCGCAGGTGAACCTCTTGCGCATGGGCTAGGGCAACGGCGTCCACGCGCGACCAGTCGACAATCTGTCCCCCAAACGCCAGTTGGCGCAGCACGGTCAACGCCAGGTTATGCCGCACCGACATCCCCAGGATCAGCCCCTGCACTTTACGGTCTTCGGGCAGGTAGCCGATGCCCAACCGCAGCGCCTCTTGCGGTGAGCGAATGCGTACGGGTCTGCCTTCCAGCTTGACTGTGCCGCGAGTCAACGGATCTGCGCCAAAGATCGCCCGCGCAACCTCGGTGCGACCTGAACCAACCAAGCCAGCCAGCCCGACGACCTCACCTGCGCGGACGGAGAACGACACATCTTCGATCACCCCGCGGCGAGTCAACCCCTCGACCTCAAGCACAACCGAGCCAGGCTCAGCTGGGCGCTTAGGATAAAGGTTCTCGATAGCGCGACCAACCATCAGCGAGATGATCTTGTCGTCAGTTGCCTCAGCAATTGGCATACCGCCAGCGTTGTGCCCATCACGTAGCACGACCACACGGTCGCAGATCGCGCGCACCTCGTTCAGGCGGTGAGAGACGAAGACCACACCCAACCCGCGCGCGCGCAACCGCCGCACGATCTCGAACAAATGCTGCACCTCCTCGTCGGGCAGGGCAGAGGTTGGCTCGTCCATCACGATCAAGCGCGCATCGAAAGCGAGCGCCTTCGCAATCTCAGTGAGCTGTTGGAAGGCAACCGAAAGCTCGCCGACTTTGCGGTTAGGGTCGAGCCCATGGATGCCGAGCTGTTCGAAGAGCGCCAGCGTGTCATGCTCGCGGCGGCGTCGGTCGATCAACCCCAGCTTGCCCAGCAGGCCGGGCTGGCGCTGCATGTGATGCAGAAAGACGTTCTCAGCGACGGTCTGATTCGGGGTGAGGTTGAGCTCCTGGTAAATCACGGCAATACCTAGCCGCTGTGCGTCAGCAGGGGTGTGGATGGAAGCAGGAGTGCCGTCTATAAAAATTTCGCCTGCGTCTTTTGCGTGCACGCCAGCGAGAATCTTGATCAGCGTGGATTTGCCTGCCCCGTTCTCGCCAAGCAAGCCGACTACCTCGCCGCGATCCACATCGAAGTCCACGTCCTTCAGCGCTTGAGTTGCGCCGAAGCGCTTGCAGATGCCGCGAATCTCGAGCAGCTTGGACATGCATCTGGTATTCTAGCTAGTCCACCTGATCTCTGCATCCTGAATGTTGGACTGCAGGCACGGCTGCAGCGCACTGACTGGGTTTGAAAAGGTATCAGTTCCACAGCACGGCGACCACCCTGCTTTTGACGAGCCAGAAGCCTTCTCTGCGTTGCAAAGCTGCCCTTGAGCTCATCCTCGTCCCGCTTCTATGCTGCACCCGAGCGCCTGAGCCGAAGTTGAGTCGAACTTGCGCCAACCCCCGCAGCCACTGATCCTAGCGTCAGCCACCAGCCTAGCCCAACGCCGACCGAGCTGCCGTAAAGGGCTTCAATCATGGGACGCACAACCAAGTAGCCCCCTAGCGGCACGGCTGCGACTAAGCACAGTGCTGCCCCAGCAGCGGCAGCGAGTCCACCCGACGGCGGCTTGAGGGCAAGCAGGCACGCACCCAGCCCAGCGCCGACCGAGGCGAAGAAGCGCAACTGATGCTCAGGGTCGCGGAAGGCAACAAGAATCTGGGGGTACCCTGGTAAACCCAGAGCTGCTATGCCCAGCCCAACAACTAAGCCCAGGGATGGCTGACGAAGACTCAGCGGGATGAGCAACGCGGCTGCCCACAGCGGCAGCAGAAACCACTCGTTCAAAAACACCCCTGCCCCCGGGGTGTAATTGGTGAAGACAGCGAGGTCATGCGCGCTCAGCGTCAGCGCCGCAGTGTGGTGCGCTGCCCAAGGCGCAAAGTGCCCGACCAACAGCACACCGCCGACTATGCCGTGGATTGTGCGAAGGCGATCCGTAGCCACAGCTACGGGATTGTGCCCAGCGCTTTCAGTATCGCGCTGGGCTTCATCGGCAGCGTGGTCATGCGCACACCGATTGCGCGGTAAATCGCGTTTGCGATGGCAGCCGCTGGTGGCACGATTGGCACTTCGCCGACCCCCTTCACCCCGAAGGGATGATTCGGGTTGGGCACTTCAACGAGAACGGTCTCGATCATCGGCAAATCGAGCGCCGTCGGCATGCGATAGTCCAGCAAGCTGGCGTTGAGCAAATGCCCGTCGGCGTCGTAGACATACTCTTCGTTGAGCGCCCAGCCGATGCCCTGCGCGACGCCACCATGGATCTGCCCCTCAACGTAGTCGGGGTGTATGGCGCGCCCTACGTCTTGGGCAGCGGTGTAGCGCAGGATCGAGACCTTGCCGGTCTCGATGTCCACCTCGACGTCCACCACATGGGTCGCCAAGGCGGGGATTGCGCCATGTGTGTCAACGGAGACGCTGACGCTGAGCGGGCCGCCCGTCTCCTCCAGCTTGGCGCACAGCGCCTTGAAGGTGATGCAGCGCTCGCCGTAGCAGTAGGTGTCGCCGTCCACGTCAACATCCTCAGCGGGTACGTCCCATAGACGCGCAGCGCGCTCTTTCATCGCGCGAATGATCGCTTTGCCGAGGTGATATGCGGCTATGCCCGAGCCGTAAGTGGTTCGGCTGCCGCCAGTGGCGTCGTTGTAGCCAACGGTTTGGGTGTCGCCGACCATCGGGCGGACATCGGTGTAGTCAATCCCTAGGGTCTCAGCGAGCTGCATGGCGAGCGAGGCGCGTGTGCCACCGATGTCTGTGCTGCCCTCCAGGTAGGACACTGTGCCGTCGGGGTTGACGATAGCTGAAGCAGAGGATTTGCCGTCCCAGTTGAACCAGAACCCGCTAGCGACGCCGCGCCCGACCCTGCACCATGGTGCGCTTGGCGCGGGCAGCGGCGAGCGGTAGTGAGGGTGGTTTGCGATAGCGTCCAGCGTCTCGATGTAACCAATGCGTCCATACACCGGCCCATCAGCACGCCGGTCGCCCTCCTTTGCCGCGTTAATTCGACGGAAGGCAATCGGGTCCATCCCCAGTTTCTCAGCCAGCTCGTCAACCACCGTTTCGCTAGCGAAAGCAGCATTGGTGCCGCCAGGCGCACGGTAGGGCTTTGCGGCTGGTTTGTTGACGACTACGTCGTAGCCATCAATCAGAAGGTTCTCAAGGCGATACGGCGCAAAGATCACTCCCATGCCCGCTCCGACTGGCGAGCCAGGGAATGCGCCTGCTTCGTAGGCGAGCCACGCTTGCGCTGCGGTGATCACCCCATCGCGGCGCGCGCCAACCTTGACGCGAATGACCGAAGCGCTGGTCGGCCCTGTCGCTTTGAGCACCTCATCGCGCTGCATCCACATCTTGACTGGACGGTGACCAGCTTTGAGCGAGAGCAGCGCTGCCAGAGGCTCGAGATAAACGTTGAGCTTGCCACCGAAGCCGCCACCGATCTCCATCGGGATAACGCGGATGTTCGAAATCGGTACGTGCAGGATTTCGCTCAGCTCGCGTCGCTCGTCCCAAGCCGCTTGCGTGCTTGTCCACACAGTGATGAATCCATCAGCGTTCCACAGGGCAGTTGCGTTCTGCGGCTCGATGTAGCCCTGGTGAACCGTGCTGGTGCGAAACTCGCGCTCGACGATCACATCAGCTTCGGCGAACCCACGCTCGACGTCGCCGCGAGCGTATTGCTCGTGGCTGGCGATGTTTGTTGGTCGGTCGCTCACTGGCTCGCCGAGCTCGCGCGTGCGCAGGTTGGGCAGCAAGATCGGCGCGTCCTCGCGCATTGCCTCCAGCACATCGAGCACGGGCGGCAGCACCTCGTATTCAACTTTGATCCGCGCCAGCGCCTCTTCGGCGATGTGAGGGTTAGTGGCAGCAACTGCAGCGACGGCGTGGCCGTGGTACAGCACCTTGTCTTGCGCCATGACGTTTTGGCTGAGGTAGCTGTAGTTCACCACGCCCTCTCCACTGCGCTCGACTCGGTCTTCAGCAGGCTTGAAGTCCTTGCCCGTGATCACTGCTTTGACACCAGGCAATGCCTCAGCCTCGCGGGTGTCAATCGAGACGATGCGCGCGTGGGCGTGCGGGCTGCGCAGCACCTTGCCATACAGCATGCCGGACAGTTTGACGTCCGCGCCATACTGGGCACGCCCTGTCACCTTGTCCACGCCATCGGGTCGAGGCACGCGCCGACCGATGACGCGAAAGGTCTTCGAGGTGGATTGAGTTTGGATGCGTTCTTGTTCCAGCACTGTCATTGCACTTCGTCTCCTGCGGCTGACGCAGCTTGGGCGCGCAGGGTCGCTGCTGCGTCCAAAACTGCGCGCACGATCTTGTCGTAGCCCGTGCAACGGCACAAGTTGCCTGCCAGCCAGAACCGCACCTCGTGCTCCGTGGGGTTGGGGTTTTTATCCAGCAGCGCCCTTGCGGCGACGATGAAGCCGGGTGTGCACACCCCACACTGCAGCGCGGCGTGCTCGATGAACTTTTGCTGCAGCGGATGCAGCCCTTCGCGTGGAGCGATGCCCTCGATTGTTGTGATCGTCGCCCCGTGGGCTTCCACACCGAGCACTAGACAGGAGTTGACCAGTGCGCCGTTCATGATCACAGCGCACGCGCCGCAGTTGCCGTTGTTACAGCCCTCCTTCGCGCCGGTCAGCCCAAGCTCCTCACGGAGCACCTCAAGCAGGCTCTGACGTGGCTCACAGAGGAAAGTCACGTCTTCGTTGTTGATTGTCGCGGTAACGGGAACTCTTGTGCTCATTGGGCAGTGGGCTGGGGTAATTGTGAGACGCGAGCGCGCTCAACGGCGCGTTGAAGCGCGCGCCAAGTGAGCACACCGACAAGATGGCGGCGCTGTTCAGCCGTGCCGCGCATGTCTGTGATTGGTTGCGCCGCGCGCTGCGCAGCTGCGGCTGCGTCCGCAAACACCTCAGGAGAGGGCGCTTTACCGACTAATGCTTCGGCTGCCTCTGGCACTAGGATCGGCGTTGGGGCAACCGCGCCAAGCGCAACGCGCGCCTGAGTAATCAGGCCGTTCTCCAAGACGACCGCAGCACCAACGCCGACCACGGCAATGTCCATTTCATTGCGCGGGGTGAAGCGCAGGTACGCCGCGCCGAACCCTGCCGGCGGCGCGGGCAGCTCAATCTGCACCACCAGCTCATCAGGACGGAGCACCGTCTTCCCTGGACCAACAAAGAACGCGCTGAGCGGCAGTCGGCGTGTGCCTTGTGCCGAAGCAAGCAGAACATGAGCGTTGTGCACCAGCAACGCCGGTAGCGAATCGCCTGCAGGCGAGGCAGTGCAAATATTCCCGCCGAGCGAAGCGCGGTTCTGAATCGCGATCCCGCCGATCAGCGAGACAGCGTCAATCAGTCCAGGGAAAGCGGCAGCAACCGCACCGTGGCTGTGAATTCGGCTGCATGGCACGGCTGCGCCGAGGGTCAACCCGTGGATGGGGTCGAACTTGAGCGCGTCCAGCTCGGGGATGCGCTTAATGTCTACGACGACTCGCGCTGAGCGGCGCCCCTCGCGCATCTGAGCAATCAGATCAGTGCCTCCTCCCAGGCAGCGTGCTTCAGCGCCAACGTGCGCGAGCACGTGAGTTGCCTCGTCTAGGCTACGTGGGGCGACGTATTCGAACGCCTGCATGATCTAACCATAGCACAGGCTACCCGGCAAGCCAACGTCGGGCGAGCGCTATCAGCGTTCCCTTTGTCTCAAGCGCGTCCAACGCGCGATTGATTTGATCCACAAGGACGAAGTCCGCACGGCGGGCAGCGAGCACATACGGGACAGGGTTAGGCGAGAGGCAGCCATCGCTCTCGGTGTCCAACGGTGCACACCCGCGTGCAATCGCTAGAGGTGCTGGTAAGAAGGCTGCGTCCACCTCGCCTGCCTCCACTGCGGATAGCACCTCAGCAGGCGAGTCGTAAGCCCTTCGTCGCAGACCAGGGATACGGCGCTCAAGCCAGCGGGCGATGCGGTCTGCCTCACTGCCGCGTTCGACTGCAACGGTCAAGCCGCGCAGTGAGTCGAGGGTGCGCAGCGCGCGCTGAGTCGCGATCACGCGCACGCCAGCGTCGAAATACGGGCGGCTATACACAAAGTCTGCGGTGCGCATCGGGTCAGGCGTGAGCATGGACATGGATACATCCACGTAACCTGCGATCAGCGCGTCGTAGAAGCCGTCATAGCCCACAGGAATAGGTTGGAGACGCAGATCGAGCTGCTCAGCGAGCGCACGCGCTACATCTGCCTCAAATCCCTCCCAGGAAGCCTCACCGAAGAACGAGAATGGGCGAACGCTGGGGTCTGTCCCAACGCGCAGCATTCCGCTTGCTTGGGTGCGCGCCCAACGCTGCTCCGCCTGCGCGCGCGTGTGCACGTCGGAGAGCACGAGCACGCCGGCGCCGAGCAAGCAGCCGCTCAGCAAAACAGCAATCCAACAGCGTCGGTTATTGAACCACGACGGGGGTGCCCACGGGCGCCCAACGATACAGCCAACCAGCCTCACGGACAGGCATGTTAATGCAACCGTGGCTCATCGGTGTGCCGAAGTTGTTGTGCCAGTACGCGCCGTGAATGGCGTAACCGCCACGGCGGAAGAACATCACGTATGGCACGTTCGGCAGGTCGTAGTCTGGTCCACGCATGCGCAGCCTGAGGTACTTGCGCGTGATGCGGAACGAGCCGCGCGGCGTCGGCGTACCTGCCTTGCCGCTGGAGATGGCAACCGAGCGCACCAACCGACCGTTTTCCCAAGCGTTCAAGCGCTGCTGAGACAGGATCACCTGTATCCATTTGCCACGCCGGCGTGCCTCTTCGCCACCGTGTGCCCTACGCCTACCAAAGAGCCACTGCGCCAGGACGACCGCGACAAGCGTCAACACAGCGCGGCGAGAGAGCAGGAAACGCCTGGAATCGAGGACACGGCTCGCGCCAAACTGACCTATCTTTGCCTCTGCCCCTATCTCCTGGAAGGCAGGGCGAGGGTAAGGCAACATGCCCTGTCTGATTGTGCATTCGGTGGCTATCTCGTGGGAGAGGGTGTGCTGAGACATGACAGGCTCGCCGTGCATCTGCGTATCAATGCTGTTCCAATTTTGCCGCAGAATCCGCTGCCACACCGCACCCTCTGCACGTCAGCGAACGCACACGACAAGAGAGAAGTGCTACGTCCGACTTGCGCAGCGAGGTTTGCTGACGGATCAGTAGTTAGGGATTAGGCAGAGTTGAAACCCACTGGAGCAGCGCATCCACCATCGTTCAGAATGCTCGCCTGTGCTCGCTGTTCTGCTGTTGCTCGCTGCTGTTGGATTGGTCATCTTCGCGGTCTTGGTATGGCGGCGCGCTGGGCTGCCTGTAGGGCGGGTGGTCTACATGGACACAGCGAATTGGCAACGCAACCCGCGCGCACTCTTCTCGGCACGCTATCGGCTGGTGGGCAAGCCAGACTACTTAGTGCAGGTTGGCGAGCAGATCGTCCCAGTTGAGGTCAAGTCAAGCAGAGCGCCAGCGCAGCCCTATCCCAGTCATGTTCTGCAGCTCGCGGCATACTGCCTGCTTGTCGAGGAAACCTTTGGCACCTCACCGACGCATGGCGTGATCCAGTATGCTGACAAGCAGTTCGCTGTGCCCTACACACCAGCGCTGAAAGCTGAATTGCTGCACACGCTGAGCGCCATGCAGCGCTCATTTGCCAGAGGCAAAGCCGATCGCTCGCATGGAGAGGCAAGCCGCTGCCGAGCGTGTGGGTATCGTGAAGTTTGTGATCAGAGACTCGAATGACAAAACTTAAAAGACTAGCCTTGTGCCTTGGTGCACTGACCTTTGCGCTGATCGCTCTGGGATGCGGCACAAACAACTCTCCGCCTAACGCTGAGTTCACTCCCGGCGTGACCTTGTACCCTCAACCGACTGTGCCGCCGCGGGAGTCGCCAATTCCTGAATCGCCAGAGCCGACGCCAGAGTTCCCGTTGGCGTCGCCCGCCCCTTTGCCTGCCGCGCCGCCGCCCTGCCCAGTTTGGGTCGAGCAGCGCTGGCCCGACACCTCGCAGCCGCTGGCGCTTGCGCAGCCGCTGCAGCCTGTGCTTCGCCTGTGCCGCCTGGAGCTGGTGCTGCACAGCAGCCACACCTACAGCGATCCCTACGATCCTGAGCGCGCCGACATGCGCGTGCGCTTCGTTTCGCCGAAGGGCGAGAGCGTGCTCGTGCCCGCATTCTGGTTCCTGCACCAACGCGACCCGAACCTGAGCGGATGGCGCGTGCGCTTTGCCCCACCAGTTGAAGGGGAATGGCAGGCGATCCCAGTTGCTCGCGGCGAGGTAACCCTGGAGGGTGCCCCCGTGCGCTTCCAAGTCATCCCCCGCGAAGCGCCAGGCTACGTGCGCCTCAACCCGCGCAACCCGCGTTATCTGGCTTTCGACAATGGTCAAACCTTCTTCCCAATCGGTTTGAACCTTGGGTGGTGGCGTGATGGCGCGACGAGCGACTTTGCCCGCTGGATCAACGCCCTCGCCGACAACGGCGGCAACGTCGCGCGAGTGTGGATGGCGCCGTGGTCGTTCGCTCAGGAATGGAAGGACACTGGCTTGGGCAATTACAACAACCGCCAACTGCGCGCCTCTTGGCTCGACCAGGTCTTCGACGTTGCTCAAGAGCGCGGGGTTTACCTGGTGCTGACGCTGATTTCAGACCGCGAGTATCGCGACAACGAAGGCAGCGTGTGGGCGGAGAACCCCTACAACGCCGCCAACGGCGGCCCGCTGCAAGACCCGCGTGATTTCGTCACCCACCCAGAGGCACGGCGCTGGTTTGCTCGTCGGCTGCGCTACATCGCGGCGCGCTGGGGCTACTCGCCCAATCTGCTGGCTTGGGAATACTGGAACGAAGTTGAGGCAACGCGGATAGAAACACCCGCGCTGATGCCCTGGCTGCAAGAGATGACCGCCGTGCTGCGTGAGGCTGACCCTAACCGCCATCTGGTGACGCTGAGCTACGTCGGCGATGGTGACCCTTTCGTCTGGCGCATGCCTGAAATTGACCTGTTGCAGCGGCACGAATACAACGAGCGTCCTGCGTGGTTCAACCCCATCCCAGGTGGCTTTCGGCTGACGGCTGACGCGCCAGACAAGCCGTTGATGTTCGGCGAGTTCGGCTTCTCGCACATCACCGAGCCGCCCGTTGATGGCGCGCGCGAAGGCATCCATCTGCACAACAGCTTGTGGGCAAGTGCCTTCAACGGCTTCGCCACAACCGCGATGTACTGGTGGTGGGAGGACTACGTTGAGGCAGCCAACCTGTGGCATCGCTACCGCCCGCTGGCGCTTTTCCTTGCGGATGAAGATTTGGCGACGTTCACAGTTGTCGCGCCAACAACAGATCGCGCCGACGTTGTTGCGCTCGGCTTAGTTCGCCCAGACCGCGCCCTGCTGTGGATGCGCAGCACAGCCTACGACCATCGCGCTGCAATAGACGCAGCCGCTGCCGGCAAGCCGTTGAGCTTGCCCAGAGTCGTAGGGCTGCGCGTCGGCGTCGGCGGGCTGAACGACGGCACTTACCGCGTGGACTGGTTTGACCCGCAGACAGGTCAATACGTCAACAACGCTCGTCTCAACGTGTCCGCGCGACAAGTCATCCTCAACGCGCCCTCGTTTGACCGCGATTTGGCAGCTAAGATCACGCCGCTCCCGTGAGATTGGCTGGAGGACGTAAGACATGGCTGCGTTGAACTTTGCGATGTGGCAGCGGGCGCTGCGTGGTGTGCCTCGCCTAAGCGCCCAGGAATGGGCGAGCCTCGACGTGGTCGCTAAGTGGCTGATTGCCACTCGGTCTGCTGTACTGGTCATGACCTTCATCTCAGCAGCGCTGGCTGGGTTGTTTGCTCTGCGCGCGGGCAAGTTCGACGGGCTGCTGTGGGCGCTGGTGACCGTCGGCTTAGTCATGGCACACGCCACGAACAACTTGCTCAACGACATGACCGACTACCTCAAAGGCGTTGATCGAGGCAACTACTACCGCGCCCAATACGGCGTGCAGCCGCTCGAGGCAGGCTTTTGGACGATGCGCGAGGCGTGGCTGTATGCAGGAGTAACGGGCGGGATTGCGCTAGCGTGCGGGATCGTTCTTGTCTTGCTGCGCGGTGGGCTGACCTTGCCGCTGCTGGCGCTCGGCGCTTTCTTCGTTGTGGCGTACACCTGGCCGCTGAAATACGTTGGCTTGGGCGAAGCTGCTGTGCTGTTGGTGTGGGGGCCGCTCATGGTCGGCGGCGGCTACTACGTGATCACCGGCGAGTGGGACTGGAGCGTGGTCTTGGGCGGGCTGCCATATGCGCTAGGGGCGACGATGGTGATCTTCGGCAAACATATTGACAAGCGCGCAGCCGACCGCGAGAAGCGCATCTTCACCTTGCCAGTGATTTTGGGCGACGTGCCTGCGCGCGCGGTTGCGCTTGCCTGCATGGTGCTGCAATATGTCCTGGTCGCGGCATTAGTGGTGGTAGGGTTCTTCACCCCGATCCTGCTGATTGTCCTTCTCGCCCTGCGCACATTCGCGCTCACCTTCCACATGTTCCGCCAGCCCAAGCCAACAGAAAAGCCTGACTGGTTCCCCGCGGACGCCTGGCCGACTTGGCTGGCGGCGTTTGCGTTTGTGCACACCCGTGCATTCGGACTGCTCTTCCTGGCAGGGCTGATCATCGAGATAGCGTCGCGAGCGATTGGCTTGCTCTAGCCCTCCTGTTCACAGTGCACACGGATGAAGCGCGATTGCGTCTCACCTTAGACCGCATTGCTCCAACCGGCGAGGCAGTCGGGCGAGCAGAGAGCGGCTTAGTTGTGTTCGTGCCGTTTGGGCTGCCTGGCGAGGAGGTTGAAGTCCGCCTAGTTCATCGGCGACGGCACTTCGCGCGAGCGCGCTTGCTGCGCGTGTTGCGTCCGTCACCTGACCGTGTCGTGCCGCTGTGCCCGCACTTCGCCAACTGCGGAGGCTGCGACTGGCAGCACATCGCCTACGACGCCCAAGTTCGGTTCAAGACTGAGATTGTGCGCGAGCAGTTCGCGCGGATGGGTGGGATTCGCGACGCGCCAGTCCGCCCTTGCTTGCCCTCGCCGCAGCCATATGGTTACCGCAACCGTATCCAGCTTGTCTCCGCTGGAGAGGGGCGCTTAGGCTATCGTGCGCGTCACTCGCATCAGGTTGTTCCAATCGCGGCTTGTCCGATTGCAGCACCCGAGATCAACGCCTGGCTGCGCACGCATCCACCAGGGGATACCTCTGAGCTTGTTGACCTGCGCCTCTTCAACGAAGGCGTGCAGTGCGCTCAGCCGGGCATGGGCGGGCACTGCTCAGTTGGGGCATGGACGTACTTCGTGCCGGGCGAAGCGTTCTTTCAGGTCAACGCTGCTGTCGCTAGCACGCTCATCCGTGAGGTGCTGCGCGCCTTGGCGTTGACAGGGCAGGAGCACGTGCTCGACCTGTATTGTGGCGTCGGGCTGTTCACGCGCCCGATCGCAGAGCGCGCACGGCTGACGTGGGGGGTGGAGTCGAACCCGCGAGCGGCTTCGGCGGCGCGCCAAAACCTGCGCGGTCTTACTGCGAATGTCATCGCTGCCGATGTCGAAGCGGCACTGCAACGCGCGACGCTGCGCTCGATCCGATGGGACGCCGTTGTGCTCGATCCACCGCGCGCTGGGATGACGCGCGAAGCGCTGCAGCACCTCATCGCGCTGAGTTGCTCGAGGATTGTCTACGTCTCGTGTGACCCAGCCACGCTTGCGCGCGACGCACGCTCACTCTTGCAGGCAGGCTACCAGCTCGTGGAAGTGCAGCCGCTAGACATGTTCCCGCAAACGCGGCACGTCGAGAGCGTCGCCCTGTTCAGGCTTGCCGGTACACCTTGAACTCTAGGCGCGCGTGCTCAAAGTAGCCAGCAGGCTGGTCGTCGATCCGCCCAAAGCGCAACTCGCTGACCTCAATCTCGACGCGCAGTGTTGTGGTTGTAACCTCAAACTTCTCCGGTCGCGCTAGCACTAGGGCGCCGCGCTCGCTCAGCTTCTTTGAAATGGCAGGGTTGGTGTATGCAAAAGGTGTGACCAGCACCTTCGTAAAGGTCTGGAAGTCGTTTTTGTCGAAGACACTTATGGCGAGCGCAATCACGCGCTCAGGTCGCTCGAACCCAAAGCGGTCGGCGATGACCACCGCGCACTCGCCGAGCATCTCCCCCGTGGACGAAGAGATGTCGCGGGCTATGTCGAAGTTCTCGTCGCCGTGCGCGTACTCAACAGTGAAGCGCTGAATTGGCGCATCCGCGGGTGCGGGCGCAGGCTCTTCGTCGAGCGCAGTCACTGTAGCTGGGGAAGGTTGGCGCGGCGCGGCAAACTCGCTGACCTCCGCTCGTGGGGCAGGCGGCACTGCCGTGACTTGCTGAGGAGCGGCAATAATCCGCGGCTGGGGCGCGGCAACAAGCCCGTGAACAAACGTCAACCCTGCACCAGCCGCGAGTAGAAACAGCAGCCACAGCAGCCCCCCCACAAGCAAAGCACGCTGGCGCGCCTGGGCAGGGGTGTCCGCGCTTTGCACAGGCACGTTGCCCAGAGTGGCTAGCCGATCGCGGAGTTGATTGATAGCTTGCAAGTCGGCGAGCGTGAAGCGACCCAAGTCAGGGTTGCCTAGTTCTTCAGGACGAGCATTCTCGCTCTCCACAGCGCGAGCGGCGTGACTGACCATTTCCTGCGCCTGCTGCAAAGTCGCGTCGCCCGAAGCTACGCCAAGCATCACCAGCGCCTCCTGCGTCGCCAGCTCGCTGTTAGCGCCGCCCAGCCGAACAAACTGCCGAGCAACCCGAGCGACGTACACATCGCGGTAGTCCGGGTTCGCCGCTTGCGGGTCGTACTTGAGACTTCTCGGCGGCACGTCGCGCAGGATCAGCTCGGGCGGCAACACCGCATAAAACAGAAAGCCTGCGCCGACAAACCCAACCACACTCCCAGCAGCGAACGCTAAGTAGACCAACCAACGAGGCATCCTTGCGGCAGTGTTCATCGTGCTGGCTTGATTCTAGCGACTTACCGCTGAAGCGCAGAGACACACAGGCGTTTGGGCAGTTTGGGCAAAAGCACAAGCCT
>JANWZM010000019.1 GCA_025054635.1 Thermoflexales bacterium | reverse complement strand
TGTCGGGTTTGCGCTGCCGTGCTCGACCTGAGCTTTGCGCCCCTTGCCCAAGTCAACGTTGCCCCACTGATCGCCAGCAGCCAGGATGGCTGCGACTTGTCGGGCGAGGAAGGTCGGGGTGAGGCGGAAATTGATGAAGCCGTTGACTGCCTCAGCCGTGAAGTCGGGGCTATGCAGATGGCGCACAACTGCCTCCGCGATCCTCGGTGGCGGCAGCTTCGCCAAGCGCGCAAGTTGCAGCGCAAGGTTTGTGGCATAGTCACCTAGCTCGGGCTGGCGCGGATGTTCCACAGTGATGTTTGGGAGTTCAAACGGAAGCAAGTCGCCCGCAGCTTGGGCGCGCTGAACCGCGTGTGCGACTTGCTGAGCGATTGCGGCGCGAACGTTCATCGGCAAGAGGCTATTCTCGCATACCCAACGCACGATTCGGGGAAAGTCGCGTCAGGGTGAGGACGGAACGAGCACCACGCACGAGCATTCGGGTCTAGCCATGCCCCGCCCCAGCGCGAGTCGCATCCGCCGCATCTTTGTACAATCAAGCGCCAGTTCGCTGTTTATGCAACGCAACACAGGGCTGAAGGACTACTATGCGACCATGCAGGTGAGCGCGGACGCTGACCCCGTGGTGATCGCGGCAGCTTACCGTGCTTTGGCAACCCTCTATCACCCCGACCGCAATCCCTCCCCTGAGGCGACGCGGCTGATGCAGGAGCTGAATGAAGCCTATCAAGTGCTGAGTGACCCCCGCCAGCGTGAGGCGTATGACCGCAAGCGCCGACTGGATCAGCACTTCAACGGCAAGCACAATTCGATGCCTCCCCGTGCTGCGTTCGGCGAGCAGCGCACTGCCGAGCGCCTTGAGCGCGCCATCCGCCGCATCCGCGAAATTCAAGACCACGCTCTGGAGCAAATCCGTCAGATCCAAGACCGCAGCAGTGCCCAAGTCCGCGATATCCAAGAGCGCGCTGCGTTGCAGGTGCGCGAGATCCAGGAGCGCGCCGCGCTGCAGATCCAAGAAATCCAAGCTCGTGCCCTGGAGCAAATCCGCGCTGTCCAGGAGCAGTTGTGAACGCGGTCTTCGAGCAAATCCACCGCCACGCCTCTGTTCGTCGCTACAAGCCTGACCCTGTGCCGCGCGAGTGGGTCGAAGCCGTCGTTGCCGCTGGTCAGCGCGCTGCGACCTCGTCCAACTTGCAGGCTTACCTTGTCGTCGCAGTCACAGACGCCGAGCGCCGACAGCAGGCGGCTCACTGGTGTGGCGATCAGGTGCACATCGCCGAAGCCCCGGTCTTCCTCGCTTGGTGCGCTGACTTAAGCCGGCTTGAGCGCGCTTGCGCCCTGCGCGGGCTGTCTCAGGTGACCCAATACGTCGAGAATTTTCTGATTGCTGTGGTAGACGTGGCGTTGGCGATGCAGAACGCGGCGTTGGCGGCTGAGTCGCTCGGGCTAGGCACGTGCTACATCGGCGGGATTCGCAACAACCCGCGCGAGATGATCGCCCTGTTGGGCTTGCCACGGCTGACATTCCCAGTCGCTGGGATGACGCTGGGCTTCCCTGCGGCTCAGCCTTCGCCCAAGCCGCGCCTGCCGCTGCGCGCAGTGTTGCACTGGGAGCAGTACGACCGCAGCGAGGAGGACAGCGCGCTGCAGGAGTATGACGCGGTGATGGCAGCAAGCGGGATCTACACCAATCGCCAAGTAGCGGCTCAGGGACGCGCCACACCCGCCGAGGCGTATGGGTGGCTTGAGCACTCCGCCCGCCGTGTCTCGCAGCCGCAGCGAACGCACTTGCGCGAGGTTTTGCGCGAGCAGGGCTTCGACCTAATGTAGGGGAGGTCGCTTTTACTTGCCGCTGAGGGCTGGCGCAGGCGCACGCTTGGGCGCAGGGAACGCGCGCAGCACTTCGTCACATACACGCAACGCGCCCATCGTCACCCCCGCTGTGCTCTGCCCTGGGAAGATCGAGTCGCCGACCAGCCAAGCGTTCGCCAGACCTGTCCACGGCCCACGCGCAGTGAAGATGCTGGTGAACGGGAAGCCGCCCACCCCGCCACGGTGCCGGCGCGTGTAGAAGCGAAAGGTCACTGGCGTCCCATGGAGCTGCAGCCGAATGCGCCGGCGCAAGTTCGGGATCGCGCGCTCGGCGAGCGTCAACATGCGCTCGGTGTACTCGCCTACGCGGTCGTCGTAGGCTTGCTTCATGCCGAGCGTCTCGCGCAAGTCCCACCACGGTTTGAGCCGAGTGTGCGTGCTGATTGTCAGCGCGCGGTAGCCGGCTGGGGCGCGGCGCGTGTCGCCGAGCGCGGAGAACGACATGAAGATCGAGCGCCCCTCGCCCAGCGGCGCGTCGTATGAGTCGATCACCTGGATGTGTTCAGGGTGTTCTAGGGCAGGGTCGTCCTCAATGCCCAAGTAGAGCGTGAACGCGCCCCACGGCTCAGCGCGCTGGGCGATCTCGCGGCGCAGGGGCGCTGGCGCCGCATCGCCGAGCAGCCGCGCCAAGTCCCACGGCGTCAAGTTGGCAATGCACACATCGCACTCGACGCGCAACCCTTTGTTGGTTTGCGCTGCGACCACGCGCCCTTCGCGGACTTCGAGGCGAGTGACTTCTTGGCGGTACAGCACTTGCCCGCCGAAGCGCCGCACAGCCTCCACAAGCTGCTCGCTGATCCGCCCAATCCCGCCCTCAGGATGAACGACGCC